>NZ_LJBR01000001.1 GCF_001282115.1 Streptomyces sp. NRRL B-24085
GATGTGTATAAGGAACACCCCCGAGCCAGGCCACCGCCCCGTCCAGCAGCACGACCGCACAACCCCGCCGCACCACCGCGAGACGCGCAACCCCGCAGAGCCGTCCGAACCCATGGTCCGGCGGCCCCGCGGGGCCCCGCGTCAGCCGGAGGCGGCCGCTGGGCCGAAGTCCGCCTCCAGCCGCTCCCTCCACCCCGCGTCCGCCAGCCCCGCCCCCACGAGCACGTCCCGCCAGTCCTCCTTGGCCAGCTGGACGGCGTCCAGGAGCCGGTCCACCCGGCCCTGTCCACACAGCAGCGTCGCGGCGGCGATCCGTTCCTTGTCCTCCTGGTCGCCCCGGTCGGTCAGGTGGTTGACCAGCTCGGTGAGGAGATCGCCCACCACCTCGCCCTCCCGGCCGGGGAAGTCCTCCGCGATGCGCCGTTCGACCCGCACGGTAAGCCCCATTTAACCTCCTTGTCGGCATACGCCCCGATACGCTACCGCGCCCGACCCTTCCGGCACCGCAAGCTGTCTCGCAAGAAACTTGACGACCCCTCACTTTGCCGAACTGACAGCCCACCTACAGGCACCGCTCCTACGGTGCCGTGCTCATGACAGACACCCCCATGAACGAAACCAACGCCCTCGCCCGCCGCACCCTCCTGATCGCCACCGGCACCACCGCGGCGACCCTGGCCGTGGGCGCCGCGGCGCCCGGGACCCGCACCTCCCCCGCCGGCGACGCCACCGACACGGCCCCCGTCGCCGCCGCGGCGGTCTGCACGCTCACCAAGGAGATGACCGAAGGTCCCTACTACCTCGACGGCCAGTACGTCCGCTCCGACATCACCGAGGGCAAGACCGGCTTCCCGCTCGAACTCGCCCTCACCGTCGTCGACGACGACACCTGCGCCGCGATCAGCGACGCCCTCGTGGAGATCTGGCACTGCGACGCGCTCGGCGAGTACTCCGGCTACGTCGGCAACAACGGCCACGACGAGCCCGACAGCGGCACCTTCCTGCGCGGCGGCACGCTCACCGACTCCGGCGGCGTCGCCCGCATCACCACGGTCTACCCGGGCTGGTACCGCGGCCGCTGTGTGCACATCCACGTGAAGGTGCACGTCGACGTCACCCTCACCGCCGACGGCTCCTTCACCGGCGGCACCGAACTCCACACCGGCCAGCTCTTCTTCGACGAGACGGTCACCGCCAGGGTCGGCGCACTGCCGCCGTACTCGGCCAACACGGTCACCCGCACCACCCTCGCCCAGGACGGGATCTACGACGACGGCGGCGCCGCGTCCGGTCTCCTGACCCTGACCGCCCTGGGCAGCAGCCCGTCCGCCGGCTACACCGGCACCCTCACCCTCGGCGTCGAACGCTGACGCAGCCGACAGGAGTTGCCCGCCGCCCCGAAGGCGGCGGGCAACTCGGGCTCTCAGGGCCTCACTTGCCCGGGCACTCCTTCCACGCCATGTGGTACACGGTGCTGATGTCGCCGTCGGTCGAGTCCATCGTCATGAAGCTGACCTTGGACGGCGAGGAGGTGCCCGCGTTCACGCGGACCTCGGTGTTGATGTTGAAGTTGCGCTGCACCCCGCAGGGCGCCCAGACCAGCTGGGCCCAGTCGGTGGTGTCGGTCGCCTGCCAGTTGTCGTTGTAGGCGCCGGGGAACGTGTGGGTCTTGAAGGCCGTCTGCGAGGAGCCCTGGAAGTAGTACGAGGCCCGCTGGACGCCGCTCGCGCCGGCCTGGAGCGAGGCGAAGCCCCGGTAGTCCGCGCTGGCGATGGCGTACGTGAAGCCCTGCGGGACGTGGACGATCAGGTTGAGCTGGCAGTTCTTGCGGAACGCCGTGGGGTCGGAGTTGCCGCCGACCTGGGCGAGGTAGTCGCTGTAGGTCACCGTGAAGGCGGTGTTGTCCTCGGAGACCGCGACGGCCGCCGTGCCCGCGGGACAGCCGGAGCCGTTCACCGTGGCGACGTTGATGACGATCTTGTCCGGGGGCGGGTCGACGAACCCGCCGGAGGGGTTGTGCGCGGGCATCGCCGCGGTGACGAGGGCGGCGACGGCGCCGCCCAGAAGAAGTCCGCTTGCCATGGGGGGTCTCTCCTCTGCGCTGACATGTTGAAGCGTGGAGAACCTGTGTGTTTTTTGTGAAGCACCGCGGCGCTCGAATCGTAGGGAGCCCCCTGGGGCACCGCCAGAGCGAACTCCAGCCATTCCGGTAATGGCCGAACTCACGTGTCAGCAGGCGGAGTTGAGCGGATCAGGGGTTCTCCCAGGCGGCCGGTTCGGCCGCGAGCCGCTGCACCGGCTCGGGGAGCGCGTCGCCCGCGATGTCGGCGATGGTCACGCCCTCCAGGATCTTGCGGACGTTGGCCCGCAGGGCGATCCACAGCGGGAGGAGGGGCTGTGCGGAACCCGTGTACTCCAGGCCGGTGGGCCGCTCGCCGCGCACCGACACGATCGGCCCGTCGACCGCGCGGATGACGTCCGCGACCGTGATGGCCGACGCCTCGCGCGCGAGCCGGTAACCGCCGCCCCCGCCCCGCCTGCTGTCGACGATCCCGCCACGCCGGAGATCGCCGAGGATCCCCTCCAGGAACTTGTGCGGAATGTCCTGGACCGCGGCGATGGCCTCGGCCTTCACCGGCTCCGTGTCCTGTCGCACGGCAAGCTCCAGCACCGCCCGTACCGCGTAGTCCGCCCGTGCAGAGATCCTCATACGACAATTGTGCGGCGTCCGGGCGGAGACAATGGCACGCCACAATAGGCACACCACCCACACCACGGACGGACTGGCGCTAGCGCGGCACGACCAGGAGGCGCTCCCTTGGAGCTGAGCAGACGTACATTCAGCGCCCTCGCCGGCACCACGGCGCTCGGCTTCGCGCTGAGCGGCAGTGGTGGGGAGACCACCCGGGCCTACGCCTCCCGCAGCGTGCCCACCGGACCGGCGCCCGGCGCGCCCGCCGCCGACCGGGCGCGCCACACGGTCGGCTACGACAAGTACTCGCTGCTGGTCGACGGCCGGCGCCTGGTGCTCTGGTCCGGCGAGATGCACCCCTTCCGGCTGCCGAGCCCGTCGCTGTGGCGGGACGTCCTGCAGAAGATGCGCGCCCACGGCTTCAACGCGGTGAGCGTCCACGTGGCCTGGAACTACCACTCCCCCGGCCCCGGCCAGTACGACTTCACCGGCGTCCGCGACCTCGACCTGTTCCTGCGCACGGCCACCGAGACCGGCCTGTACGTCATCCTGCGCCCGGGCCCGTACATCGGTGCCGACGTCGACGGCGGCGGCTTCCCGGGCTGGCTGGCGGCGACCGAGGGCCGGGCCCGCACCTCCGACCCCACCTATCTGTCGTACGTCGACGAGTGGCTGACCGAGGTGAACGCGATCGCCGCCCGGCACCTGTTCACCCGGGGCAGCGGCACGGTCCTGCTCTACCAGATCGAGAACGAGTACGACGCCTTCGTCGACGAGCCCCTCGGCCGGGACTACATGTCCCACCTGTACAAGAAGGTGCGGGCGGACGGGATCGACGTCCCGCTGTTCCACAACGACAAGGGCAGGAACGGTCACTGGACCCCCGGGTCCTTCAACACCGGGGGTGAGGAGCGCGGTTGGCTCTACGGCTTCGACGGCTACCCCCTGCCCGACGAAGTGCCGCCGGACTGGGGCGACTTCGGCGAGGGCGGGCTCAGGGGCGGAGCGACGGCCAGTCCCCGGACGCCCGGGTTCCTGCCGGAGTTCGGCGGGGGCCGGCCCGATCCGTGGGGCGGGGCCGCCTTCGACGGCAAGGGGTACGCCGAGGCGCGGTACAGCCGGGACGCGGCCTACGAGCGGCGCTTCCAGCTCACCAACCTCGCCAACGGCATCACCGTGCACAACGTCTACATGACCTTCGGCGGCACCTCCTGGGGCTGGCTGCCCGCGCCGCAGGTCTACACGTCGTACGACTACGGGGCGGCGATCGACGAGGCCCGCCGGCAGACCCCCAAGCTGGCCCCCCAGCACCAGCTCGGCCATCTCCTGCGGACCGTGCCGGACTTCGCCAAGCTGGACCGGGCCGACCCGGTGCGGGCCGCCGACGAGCGGCTGAAGGTGTACCACCTGACCAACCCGGACACCGGGTCCCATGTGTACGTCGTGCGCAACGACACCGACGCGCCGATCACGACGACCATCCCGGACGCCGGGATCGACGTGTCGTTCACCGTCGCCCCGCACGACGCCCGACTGCTCGCCGCCGGCCTCCGGTTGGGCGGACGCACCCTCAAGTACGCCACCGCGCAGCCCATGATGAGCCTGAGAATCGGGCGGACGGACGTCGCCGTCTTCACGGCCCCGCACGGCGAGATGGCCCAGGTCCTGCTGGAGTGCCCGGAGGAGCCGCTGGTCACCCGGGGCGACGCGGAACCCGCGTGGAACTACGACCTCGGCGTCCTCAGGGTCACCGCGCCGATGGGCGTCGGCGGCCTGGCCCGGGTGCGGATCGAGGGCGGCGGCAGCGACACCCCGCTGCTGCTGATCCTCGCCGACGACCCGGCCGCACTGCGGCTGTTCCCGGTGGACACCCCGACCGGACCGGTGCTGGTGTACGGGCCGTCGCTGGTGCGCGGAGTCACCCTGGACGGCGCCACCGCGCATCTCACCGGCGACACCGTCGAGGGCACGGGCATGGAGGTGTGGGGGCCGCGCGGGATGGCCCGGATCACCTGGAACGGGCGCCCGCTGCGCGCCTCCCCCACCCCCATGGACAGCCTGCGGGCCGACATGCCGGCCACGCCCGGGCAGCTCCCCGTCCCGGCGGTGGGCGAGGTGCGGCTGCCCGCGCTGGGCGGCTGGCGGCGCCGTACCGAGAACTTCGAGTCCGTCCCGGACTACGACGACTCCGGCTGGACCCGGGCCGACCGCACGAACTCGTCCAGCATCACCCCGGTCCCGAAGGGCCGGCCGGTCCTGTTCGCCGACGACTACGGCTTCCACTACGGCGACGTCTGGTACCGGGGGCGCCTGACGGGCGCGGACGGGCTGGAGTCGGTGTCCCTGTCCTACAGCACCGGCACCCAGGGGCTGCTGATGGCGTGGCTGGACGGCGAGCCGCTGGGCACGCACCGGATGCCGGTGCCGGACCGGAGCACGGCCGGCAAGGGCACGTGGACGGCGACGGCCGCCTTCGACGTGCCGCCGCCCACGGGGCACGCACCCCGCGTCCTGTCCGTCCTCGTGCGGCGGATGGCGCACGACATGGACGGCGGGGCCGCCGACTCCCACAAGGCGGCCCGGGGGCTGACCGCGGTCACCTTCAAGGGCGGTGCGCCGAAGGCGAGTTGGCGCATCCAGGGCGAGACGGCCGCCGACCCGGTGCGCGGGCCGCTCAACAACGGCGGACTGTACGGGGAGCGCAAGGGCTGGCACCTGCCGGGCTTCGCGGAAGAGCACTGGGAGGACACGGAGTTGCCGCGCGCGGACCGTCGCCAGGGAGTCACCTGGTACCGGACGACGTTCCGGCTCGCCGTGGACGCCGGCATCGACGCCTCCGTCGGTCTCACCCTCGACGACGACCCGGAGCGCGCCTACCGCGTCCAGATCTTCCTCAACGGCTGGAACATGGGCCAGTACGTCAACGACGTGGGCCCGCAGCACACGTTCGTCCTGCCCAACGGCATCCTGCGCACCCGCGGCACCAACACCCTGGCGCTGGCGGTGCTGTCCGACGGGACGACGGAGTCCGGGCCCGGGGACGTACGGCTGCGGCTGCTGGGGACTTCGGCCGGAGGGGTGCCCGTCACGCCGGTGGACTCACCCGGCCGCTAGCGGCACCCGCTGCCCGAGGGCGCCGGCGGGTTCCCGCGGGAAACCTGCCGCGCCCTCGGGGACCGTGTTCAGGCGAGCCGGAGCACGTTCCAGGACAGCGGCTCCAGTACGGCGGTGAGGACGCCGTCCTTGAGCGCGGTGCCCTCGGCCGCGTGCGGGGCGACCCGGTCGGGGGCGTCGAGGGTGTTGCGGGCGTCCGGGTCGGCGTCGGCGAGGACGCTGTGCTCGACGACCTCCGTCAGGCCGAGGCCGTTCAGGGCGACTTCGAGGGGCAGCGACTCGGTGCGGCCGCGGTTGACGGCGAAGACGGTGACCGAGCCGTCCTCGGCGCGGACGGCGGTGGCGTGCAGGAGGTCCGTCTCGCCGAACTTCCTCGTCTCGTACGTCGGCGAGTCGACCCGTACGTCGAGGACCTCGCCGCGGCCGTGCTTCGAGGCCTGCGCGAACGGGAAGAACGTCGTCTGGCGCCAGGCCGGGCCGCCGGGCTCGGTCATGATCGGGGCGATCACGTTGACCAACTGGGCGAGACAGGCGACGGTGACGCGGTCGGCGTGCCGCAGCAGGGCGATGAGGAGGGAACCGAAGACGACCGCGTCCAGGACGCTGTAGTTGTCCTCCAGGAGGCGGGGGGCCTCCGCCCAGTCCCGCGCGCCGGAGTTCTCGATCTCGTGCCACTCCGAGATGTACCAGACGTTCCACTCGTCGAAGGAGAGGTTGATCTTCTTCTTCGACTTCAGCTTCGCGCCGATGTGGTCGGCGGTGGCGACCACGTTCTCGATGAAGGACTCCATGTCGACGGCGGAGGCGAGGAAGGAGTCGACGTCACCGTCCTCGGGCTGGTAGTAGGCGTGCAGGGAGATGTGGTCGACGAGGTCGTACGTCTCCTCCAGGACCGTCGCCTCCCAGGCGGCGAAGGTCGGCATGGCCTGGCTGGAGGAGCCGCAGGCGACCAGTTCGACGCCCGGGTCGATCTGGCGCATCGCGCGGGCGGTCTCGGCGGCGATCCGGCCGTACTCCTGGGCGGTCTTGTGGCCGGTCTGCCAGGGGCCGTCCATCTCGTTGCCCAGGCACCACAGCCTGATGCCGAAGGGGTCCTTGTCGCCGTGGGAGACACGGAGGTCGGACAGGGCCGTGCCGGCGGGGTGGTTGGCGTACTCCTGGAGTTCGAGGGCCTCGGCGACGCCGCGGGTGCCGAGGTTGAGGGCCATCATGGGCTCGGCCTGGGGGCCGATCTTCCTCAGGAAGGCGATGTACTCGGAGAGGCCGAAGCGGTTGGTCTCGGTGGAGCGCCAGGCGAGGTCGAGGCGGCGGGGGCGGTCCTCGACGGGGCCGACGGAGTCCTCCCACTTGTAGCCGGAGACGAAGTTGCCGCCGGGGTAGCGGATGGCGGTGACGCCGAGTTCGCGGACGAGCTCCAGGACGTCGGTGCGGATGCCGTCCTCGTCGGCGGCGGGGTGGCCGGGCTCGAACACGCCGGTGTAGACGCAGCGGCCGAGGTGTTCCACGAAGGAGCCGAAGAGACGGGGGTCGACCTGGCCGACCTTGAAGGCGGGGTCGAGGGTGAAGCGGGCGGTGGACGTGCTCATGGGTGCCTTTCAGGAGGGGAGTTGCTCGACAACCGGCCAGTCACGCACCCAACCGAGCCTGTTCAGGCCCAGCTTCGGTGTGCCGTTGTCCTGTGCGTCGTAGTAGTGGTAGGCCAGCCAGTCCTGGCCGTGGGTGCGGAAGACGGACTCGCCTCCCGTGCCGATGTACCTCCCGTGTCCGGCCAGCAGCAGGTCGCCGCCGCCCTCCAGCATCGGTGTGCCCGTGCTGTCGGCGTACGGCCCCGTGACCTTCGTGGATCGTCCGACCCTGATCTTGTACGTGGAGTCCGCTCCGGCACAACAGGTGTCGTAGGAGGCGAAGAGGTAGTAGTAGCGGCCGTGCCGCACGATGGACGGGCCCTCGACGGCGTACGGGGCGTCCGGGCGGGTGGCCAGGTGGCGGACGGCGGCACCGGGGAGTGCCTTGCCGGTGGCGGGGCTGAGCTCGACCATGCGGATGCCGGTCCAGTACGAGCCGAACGACATCCACAGCCTGCCGTCCGCCCGGACGACCGCCGGGTCGATGGCGTTCCAGGAGTCGGTGGTACCCGAGGTGAGGACCTTGCCGTGGTCGGTCCAGGTGCCGGGGAGGCCGGACGGGGAGGTGGCCACGCCAATCGCGGAGTGGTTGGTGCCCCAGGACGAGACGGCGTAGTAGAGCCAGTACCGGCCGGCCCGGTAGGAGATGTCGGGCGCCCAGGGGTCCCCGGTGTCGTTGTACTCGTACCACCACGCCGGCGGCTCGGCGAAGGCGTTGCCCGCGTCGGTCCAGTGCCGGAGGTCCTTCGACAGCCGGGCCCCGATGACACCTCCGGTCGAGTAGGCCACGTACCCGCCGGACTTCATCCGGATGACGGTCGGATCATGGATGATCTGCTGCCCGCTGACCGGCAGCGGATCGGGATACCCGGTGTCCGCCCGCGCCGACCCCGGCAACAGCGCGACGAGGGCGGCGGCCAGCACGCCGGCGAGTCTGAGACGCATCAACTGTGACTCCCTGTCTCGGTGACGCCCCATGGGGGCCGGATGCGATCGGTACGACGAGGCGGGGCCGTCGCCGTGTACGCCCCGGGTGGGCCGACGGTCGGGGCGTGACGCCGACAGGCAATGCGCGGCGACACAACGTGCGCCGGGCGTGCCCGGCCCAGGGACCACTGGTGGACCGTCGCCCCGGTCGCGCCCCGGCGTGCCGCTTTCCAGGGGGCGTCGAGGAGCGGCCGGCCGCTCCGTCGTCGTCGGGTCACTGGCCCGCCAGGCCCGTGTGGGCCACGCCCGCCACGATCTGGCGCTGGAAGAAGACGAAGACGATGATCAGGGGGAGGCCCGCCATGAGGCCGCCGGCCATGAGCTGGGCCCACTGGATGCCGTAGGAGTTCATGACGGTCGCGATGCCGTTCGGCATGGTCATGAGGTCGGGGTTGTTGGTCACCATGTAGGGCCACAGGAAGTTGTTCCAGGAGGCGATGAAGGTGAAGATGCCGACCGCCGCCAGGGAGGGCCGGGCCAGCGGGACCACGATCGTGAAGAAGACCCGCCAGCGGCCCGCGCCGTCGATGAACGCGGCCTCCTCCAACTCGCGCGGCACGCCCTGGAAGAACTTGTAGAGGATGTAGACCATCGCGGCCGGGGCGCACTGCGGGAGGATCATGCCCCAGTACGTGTCGACCATCCCCATCTGCTGGACCGTGGTGAAGAGGGGCACGCCGAGGACGGCCGGGGAGATCATCAGGCCGGACATCACGATGCCCATCAGCGCGCCCTTGCCGCGGAACTCCGTGCGGGCGAAGCCGTATCCGGCGAGCGCGCTGACCGCCAGCACGACGGAGGTGACGCAGACGGACACCACCAGCGAGTTGATGAACCAGTTGGTGATGTTGCCGGTCTCCCACAGGGCCTTCCAGGCCTGGACGGTCCAGACCTCCGGCAGCCAGTGCGGCGGGATCTCGGCCGCCTCCGCCTCCGACTTGAGGGAGGTGAACAGCGCCGCCGCGATCGGTGCGACGAAGACGGCCGAGACGGCGACGCCCAGCAGCGTGAGGACGATCTGGCTGGGCGTCCAGGGTTTGCGGGGACTCTTGCGGACCTGTACGGCGGTGGTCATCGGCCGCTCTCCTCACGGTTGCGCAGCAGCCACATCCGGGCCAGGGCGACGACTGCGATGATCACGAAGAAGACGATGGACATCGCGGAGGCGTAGCCCACGCGGTAGCTGGTGAAGCCCTGTTCGAGGGTGTACTGCACGAAGGAGCGGGTGCTGAGCTCCGGTCCTGGCCCGAAGTCCATCATCACGACGGCCTGGTCGAAGAGTTGCAGCGAGGCGAGGATCTGGAGCGCGATCACCAGCCCGGTGATGTGGCGCAGCATCGGCAGCGTGATGTGGACCATGCGGTGCCAGGCGTTCGCACCGTCCAGCTTCGCGGCCTCGTAGAGGTGGCCGGGGATGCCCTGGAGGGCGGCGAGGTAGAGCAGGAAGCTGAAGCCGACGGTCCACCACAGGGTCTCGATGACGATGGCGGGCATCGCGTACGACTTGTCGGTCAGCCAGGGCGTGTCGAGGCCGAAGGTCTCGTTGACCAGGCCGATGCCCTGGGTGAACAGCCACTGGAACATGTTGGCGGCGACCGTCGACGGCAGCAGGAAGGGTACGAAGAAGCACAGCCGCCACAGCCACTTCCCGCGTTCGATGTGGTGGGCGAGCATCGCCAGCAGGAAGGCGAGAACCGTGATGCAGGGGACGACCAGCAGCGTGAAGTACGCGCTGTGGCCGAGCGCGTCCCACATCGCCTGGTCGTGCAGGGCCTCGCGGTAGTTGTCGAGGCCGACGAAGCTCGCACCCTCACCGGAGATGTTGGCGTCCGTGAAGCTGAGCCAGACACCGCGCAGCAGCGGCCAGATCACGAAGAGCACGAAGAGCGCGAGGAACGGGGCGACGAACCAGCCGCCGTGCTGGAAGCCCTGCTTGCGGCGGACCGTGGCGACGGCGGTCGCGGTCCTGGCGCGGGCCGGTGCGGCAACGGCTCCGGTCGTCATGTGAGCGCCGGCTGACATGTGAGCGCTGGTCGTCATGCGACCGCACCTCCCTGCGCGGCGGTCCTGCCGTCCATCGGGTTCTTGGCGGCGAGGAGTCGGGTGAGGTGTCTCTTCATGGTCTGCGCGGCCGACGCCGGCTTGGCGGAGCCCATGGTCGAGGAGACGACGACCGGGCCGAGGTCCTGCGCGAGCACGCCGGTGGAGCCCGCGAACCACACCTTCGGCTCGGTGGCCTGGTGGTCCATGGCGCCGGCGTACTCGTTCTGCGGGGTGAGCTTCTTGTACGCCCCGGTGGACAGCGTCGGTGTGTAGGCGGGGATGTGTCCGCCGGCCGCCCACTGGAGGGCGTGGGTCACGACGTACGCGGCGAGTTGGTGGGCGCCCTCGTTGGTGGCGCCGCCCCGGCCCGCCTGGTGGGGCAGGACGAACGCGTGTGACTCGGCGTGGGTGGCCGGTTTGCCGAACACGGGCGGCAGCGGGGTGGCGCCGTAGTCCAGTCCCGCGCCGGAGAAGACCGGCACGGACCAGTTGCCCTCCCAGGTGAAGGGGGCGCCGTTGATGAACTGTTCGCCGGTGGGGGCGCCGGGGACGACGTATCCGTCGGTGACGTGGCGGCGCAGGAACTCCAGGACCCGGGTGGCCTTGTCGGGGTCGAAGAGGACCTCGGTGTTGTCGGCGTCGAACCACCGGCCGCCGAGCTGGGTGTAGAAGGCGACGAAGAACCACCACTGGAAGTTCTGGTCGTTGGTCCACAGGCCGATGGTCTGGAGGCCCTTCTTCTGGGCGGCCCTGGCCTTCTTGAGGACGTCGAACCACTCGTCGGTGAAGGTGACCGGGACCATCCTGCCGTCGTCGCCGAGCAGTCCTGCCTTCTTGAGCACGTCCTTGCGGTAGAAGCAGAGCTGGACGTGGATGTCGAGGGGGAGGGCGTAGAGCTTGCCGTCGATGACGCCGCGCTTCCACAGCGCGGGGTTGTAGTCCTGCTCCCGTACGCCGTACTCGGCGAGCAGGCCGACGTCCCACGGGTCGAGGAGGCGGCCCGGCGAGAAGCCGGTGACCCGGCCCATGTGCATGACGCCGAGGTCGGGGGCGCGGTTGCCCGCGGCCGCCATGGCGAGTTTGGTGTAGAAGGGGTTGCCCCACTGGAGGGTGGAGTCCTTCACGTCGATGTCCGGGTGGTCCTTGCGGAAGGCGTCCAGCATCGTGATCATGTTGGCGCCGTCGCCGCCGCTGAAGAGGTTCCAGTAGCGCACCCGGGTGTCCGCGCCGGAGGCGAGCGCGTCGGCCCCGGTGCCGAGGGCCGCGAAGCCGAAGCCGGCGGCGACGGTCAGTCCGCCGGCGCCGGCGAGAAGTCGCCTGCGGCTCAGGTCAGGTCGTCCCATTCCCTGCCCCATCTGTTCGAGATCTCGAATTGCGCTCGTAACTTCGAACGGGACCGTAGGCAGGAAGCGCTTTCCAGTCAATGGGTTGCGCAGGAAAACGAGGGCCCTGTCCACGGGTCGAACACCGGACGAGGACCGGGCACCGGATCGCGTGACGGGGACAGTTGGGGGCGCGTAGTCTCGAACGGCCCGCCTGTGGCGGCGGGAGAGTTCAGGGGGTGGGATGGACATCGCGGGCGCGCGCAGGAGTGCGGCCCGGATCGCCTCGGCGCTGCGGCGCACCCGTGCGACCCCGGCCATGCGCGAACTGGTCTCCGGCCTCTCCGACGCGGTCCGGGCCGCCCCCCGGCCCCCGGCCGACGTGCCCGGGCTGTGCCGGATGCTGTGCCAGGAGATGAGCGCGCGGCGCGGCGGCCGCCCGGTCGACCTGCGCTTCGAACGGTTCCCCGACGAGATCGCGGTGACCGGACTGTGGGTGGAGTTCGAGGACTTCGACCTCGTCATCGTCGAGGAACGAGCCGAGGAGATGCAGCAGTTGGTCATCCTGGGCCATGAGCTGTGGCACCTGCACGCGGGCCACGCCCACCACCACGCGGCCGCCGCGGACGCGCTCGCCGGCCGGCCCGGCTGGGACTCCGTCGCCCTGACCGTCGCCGCCCGCAACGGCTCACGGGAGGCCGACGAGGCCGAGGCGGACGACTTCGGGCACCGGCTGGCGGCCGCCTTCCGGCATCTGGGGCAGGGCCGGGGCGCCGACGCCCGCCCCGATCCGGTCCAGCGGTCGCTCGGCTACCGGGGACGCGGAGGCGGGGCACTGTGACACCTCAGTCCCTGGCCGGAGGACCGGCCTCCTTCCTCACCGGCCTCTACATCTCCTTCTGGCTGCCGGGCCTGGTCCTGGGCGCGGCCCTGGCGATCAAGCTGCCGAGCATCGTCAAGCTGTGGCGGGACCCCCTGCTGCGCGCCGTCGGCGGCCTGCTGCTGCTCGCCTGCGCGGTGTTCGTCTTCGCGGCCCCGCCCACCATCGCCTGGACCAACCGGGTCACCGGGGTCCCCAACATCGCGGCCCCCTGGGTGTACTCCCTGATCACCGCGCTGTCCGCGTCCTGGCTGCTGCTCGTCGTGCACTGGCGCAACGGCCACACCGACCGCCGCGAGCAGACCCGGCGGGCGACCCGGTGGGTGGTCTCGGTGTACACGGCCGTGGTGGTCGCGCTGTGGGTGCTGTTCGCCCTCGCCGACGTACCGGTGGAGCAGATCCGGGACCTCGACACGTACTACGCCACCACGCCCTTCATGCGCGAGGAGATCCTCCTCTACCTGACCGTGCACACGGCGGCGTGTCTGATCACCGCCCGGCTCATCTGGACCTGGATCCGCACCGACGGGCTGGACGGCTGGCTGCGCTGGGGCCTGAGGTTCCTGAGCGTCGGCTACGTCACCAACCTGCTGTTCAGCGCGGCCAAGTTCACCGCCATCGTGGCCCGCTGGACCGGCCACGACCTGGACTGGCTCAACACCAACATCGCCCCGTCCGCCGCCTGCATCGGCGCCACCATGGTCGCGACGGGCGTCATCGTCCCGCACGCCGGGCAGTACCTCCAGGAGCGCTGGCTGGTCCGCCGCCGGCGCCGGAACCTCAGGCCGCTGGCCCGGCTGCTGCGGGCGGTGCCGGGCCGCCGCGAGCCCCTCGCCCTCCAGGCCACCCCGGAGATCCGGCTCATCCGCCGCGAGACCTACATCCGCGACGCGCTCCTCCAGCTGGCCCGCCACCTCGACGAGGACCTGCGGCGCCGTGCCCTCGACGCCGCCCTCGCGCTCGGCGCCGAACCCGGCCGGGCCCGGGCCCTGGCCGCCGCCGTGACGATCATGGACGCCGTGGAGACCGGGCGGCACACCCCGGACGGCGACGACACGGCGGCTCTCGACACCGCATACCTGCTGCAGGAGATCCACGCCGTCTCCGCGGCCCTGCGCAGTCCCGACGAGATCACGGCGGTGCGCGAGCGCGCGGCCGTCCCGGCAGAGAGCATGTCCGCGCATGACTGAACGCCCCTCCCCCGCCAGAGTCGCCGTCGTCCTCGGGGGATCCCACACCGGCATGCTCGCGGCGGCCGCCCTGGCCGGGCTCGCCGACCGGGTCGTCGTCGTGGAACGCGACGTGCTGCCCTCGGGGCCCGTGCCCCGCAGGGGACTTCCGCAGGCCCGCCACGTCCACCAGCTCTGGTCCGGCGGGGCGCTCGCCCTGGAGGAACTGCTGCCCGGGGTCACGGAGGGGCTGCGCGCGGCGGGGGCGCACCGGCTGCCGGTGACCACGGACATGGTGGCGCTGTCACCGCGGGGCTGGTTCCGCCGCTGGACCGAGTCGCACTTCATGCTGCTGTCCAGCCGGGACCTGCTGGACGCCACGGTCCGTGCCCGGGTGCTGGCCGACGACCGGATCGAGCTGCTGGCCGGGACCGAGGTGCTCGGACTCGACGGCACCGGCGACGCGGTCACCGGCGTCCGGGTCCGGGCGGACGGCGGCGAACGCACCCTGCGTGCCGACCTGGTGGTCGACGCGACGGGCCGGGCCTCCCGGACCCCGCAGTGGCTGACCGGGCTCGGCCTGCCCGCCCCCCGGAGCCGGACCGTGGACTCCGGCCTCACCTACGCCAGCCGCCGCTTCCGCGCCCCCGAGGCCGCCCGCGACGGCTACCCCGTGGTCAACGTCCAGCCCGACGCGCGCTCCGGCCTGCCCGGCCGCGGCGGTGTGCTGCTGCCCATCGAGGACGGCCAGTGGCTGGTGACGCTGTACGGCACCCGCGGCGGCGAACCCACCGCCGAGACCGCCGACTTCGCCCGGTACGCCCGCGCCGAGCTGCGCCACCCGGTGATCGCCGACCTCCTCGGACAGGCCGAGCCGCTGACGGAGGTGGCCCTCACCCGTACGACGGCCAACCGCCGCCACTTCTACGAGCGGATGCCGGCCTGGCCCGAGAACTTCGCCGTGCTCGGTGACGCCGTCGCCGCGTTCAACCCGGTGTACGGGCACGGCATGTCGGTGGCGGCGCAGGGCGCGGTGGCCCTGCGGGCGGCGGTACGACGGCACGGCTGGGGCATGCCCGGTCTGTCCCGCCGTATCCAGAAGGCGGTCGCGGGACCGGTCGGGGCCGCGTGGGACCTGGCGATCGGGCAGGACGTGTTCTACCCGGGCGCCACCGAGGACGGACCGACGCTGCGGGACCGCCTGGTGGCCGCATACGTCGACCGGTTGATGTACACCGCGACCGGGAACGGACGGATCGCCCGCCGCGTCACCGACGTCACGTCGCTGGAGCGGCGGGCGGAGGTGCTGCTGGCTCCGGGGGTGCTGTTCGCGGCGGCGGTCGGCCCGTTGAAGCCGGCGCTGACCGGACCGCCGCTGACGGCCGAGGAGTCGAAGAGGGCGGGGCTCGAATAGTCAGCCCGCGAACGGCTGCTGCCGTACGCCCTTCCCGGCGCCCGGCACCACGAGCAGGGAGCCCGCCACCGGATGCGGGGCCGTGAGCCCCACGCGAGCCGTCGTGATGTACAGGTCGGTCAGGTCCGGGCCGCCGAAGGCGCACGCCGTGACGCGCGGGGTCGGGAGGGTGATCACCCGGTCCAGCTCCCCGTCGGGCGTGTACCGCCGTACCGCGCTCCCGTCCCACAGCGCGACCCACACGCACCCGTCGGCGTCGACCGTGAGGCCGTCCGGGAACCCGGCGCCGTCCTCCACGGCAACGAAGGTCCGGCGGCCGGAGATCTGCCCGTCCTCGTGGTCGAAGACGTCGACGCGGCGGGTGGGCGAGTCGATGTAGTACATGAGGCGGCCGTCCGGGCTCCAGCCGGTGCCGTTGCTCACGGCCACGTCGTCGAGGACGGTGCGGTGCGTGCCGTCACCGGTGATCCGGGACAGGGTGCCGCCGCCCGGGGCCTCGTCGTAGCGCATGGTGCCGGCCCAGAGGGAGCCGTCGGGGGCCACGGCGGCGTCGTTGGCGCGGCGGCCGGGGACGGGCTCGTGGTACAGCCAGCGGAAGGTGCCGTCGGGGTCCAGCAGGGCCACGCCGTCCCGCAGGTTGAGGACGAGTCCGCCGCCCGCGCGCGGCTTGACGGCACCGATGTGCTGGTCGAGGACGCGGACCGTGCGGTGCCCGGAGACGGGGTCGTAGCTGTGCAGCCGGGCGCCGAGGATGTCGATCCACAGCAGCCGCTCGCCGTCCCAGGTGGGCCCCTCACCGAGGGTGGCCCCGGCGCGCACGGCGACGTCGTACCGCGTGCCGTGGGTCATCCGACGCTCCGGTGGCCGAGGCGCTCGGACAGCTCGGCGGCGCCCTTGGCGGCGAGCTGCTCCAGCTCGCCGCGGCGGTCGTCGCTCCAGCGGATCATCGGCACCGAGATGGAGAGCGCGGCGACGACCTGCCCGGTGCGGTCGCGGACCGGGGCGGCCACGCAGGAGACGTCCGGGTTGGACTCGCGGTTCTCGACGGCGATACCGCGCTGCCGGATCTCGTCGAGGGCCTCGCGCAGGGCGGCCGGGTCGGTGATGCTGTTGGGCGTCATGGCCGCGAGCGTGCCGTCCTCCGGGATGCGGGAGGCGAGCTGCGGCTCGGGAAGGGAGGCGAGGAGCATCTTGCCGACGGAGGTGCAGTGCGCGGGCAGCCGCCGGCCGGCGGCCGACACCATCCGCACCGCGTGCGTCGAGTCGACCTTGGCGATGTAGATGACGTCGGTGCCCTCCAGGATCGCCACGTGCACGGTCTCGTCACAGGTCTCGGCGACGGACCGGGCCACCTGCTGCCCCTCGGCGGCGAGGTCGAGCTGCTCGGCGTACCGGCTGCCGAGCTGGTAGGGCCGCACCCCGAGCCGGTAGCGTCCCGGCTGGCCCGGGACCTGGACGATGTACGACCGGGCGGCGAGAGTGGTGACCAGCTCGTGCACGGTGGTGCGCGGCAGCTGGAGCTTGCGCACGATGTCGGGGGCGGAGAGCGTCCCGTCTCCGTCGAGGAAGAGCTCGAGAATGTCGAGAGCCCGGGTCACGGCAGGTACGAGGCGTCCCACAACCGGCCCCCTCCCTTTGCGTCTAAGAAGTCTGCGTTCGAAATTTCAACAGACGATCGGCATGACGAACACAGGCTAGCGACATGCTGTTTCCTCCGGCAATGGGCAGACACGGCACGAACTCCCCGTACGACGTGTTTCCGCAGGAAGGGCACGGGTGCCCGCCGCCGGTACTACTGTGCTCGTGTGCGGCACGTCACATTGCGTGGTGTGTTCCGGGGGATCTGATCCAGGGGGGATCTCGTGCTTGAAATGACCAAGGGGTCGAACACTGCCCTGTCGGCCCTGAGTGAGAACACCGGCTCGGTGATCGTGAGCCTCGGCTGGAGCAGCCCGGCCGGGGACGGCGACGCGGATGTGTCCGTCTTACTGCTGGGGCAGGACGGCAAGGTCCGCAGCGACGCGGACTTTTACTTCTACAACAATCCGGTGGCCGCTGACGGAAGCGTGCAGTTGCTGGACAAGACGCCTACGGAGGACGGGAACGAAGATCGGATCGGCTTCGACCTGACCGCGGTCCCGCCCGAGGTCGACCGCATGGTGGTGGCCGCGAGCCGCTACGAGGGCGCCCATTTCGGCGAACTGGACGACCTCCGCGTCACCCTCTCCGACGCGGTCGGCGAAACCCTCCTCCGCTTCACCGTCGGCGACGCCGGAACGGTGAGCGCGATCATCTTCGGCGAGCTGTACAGACGCGGCGACGACTGGAAGTTCCGTGCCGTCGGCCAGGGGTACGACTCCGGGCTCGCGGGGTTGGCGACGGACTTCGGGGTGGACATCGACGACGACGCGGAGACGGCCGTCGAGGCGGTGGACGAGACAGCGGGCGCCGCCGCTGCGGAGCCGGCCGACGACAAGCGGCCCGTGGCCGTTCCGGCGGACGCGGTTCCGGAGCCGGATCCGCCCGCCGCACTGGACGCTGTTCCGGCTCCCCGCCGGCCTGCCGAGGAAGCCGGGGCGCGCAAACCGGCTGCCCGGCCCCGCACCGCCAAGAAGAAGGCCGCGCTGCCCAGTACGCCACCGAAGTCGCTGGCGGAGAACGACTCCTGGAAGCCCGCCAGACTCTTCCCGGTCTCCGCGCTCAAGAGCGACCGGGACCGGGAGATGCGTGCCACCTCGGTCCTGCTGTCGGTGATGACCCAGGTTCCGCGGTTCGGCAGGCGGCTGACCGCCGCGTTCGGGGCACCGTCCGGCCGTATGGAGACGTTCACCGAAGTCTCCCTGCCGCACGGCGACACACCCCGGCGCCCCGACGGAGTGATCCGCATCGAGCGGGCCGGCAAGCTGTGGACGGCCCTCGTCGAGACGAAGACCAACGGCAATCCCCTCAGGGCCGACCAGGTGCAGGCGTACATGGACATCGCCGCCCGACGTGGCTACGAGGCCGTGATCACCCTGTCGAACGACGTGGCGCTCGAGGGCAGCCCCCTGGTCGACGTCAAGATCGACCGGCGCCGCAAGCACCAGGTGGCGTTGTGGCACCTGTCGTGGGCCGAAGTGGCCCACCAGGCACAATTGCTGATCCGGCACGAGGGCGTCGGGAACGTGGCACGGACCTGGCTGCTCCAGGAGCTGCTGCACTATGTCCAGCACGAGAACTCCGGGTGCCACGGCTTCCAGAACATGGGCTCGGCGTGGGTGCCGGTGCGCAACGGCATCAGCGACGAGACCCTGTGCCAGGGCGACCCACGTGCCCTCGAAGTGGTGGAGAGCTGGGAGCGGCTCGTCCGGCAGGTGTGCCTCAGGCTCGGCGGTGAACTCGGACAGAAGGTCCTGCCCGCTCAGCGCGCCCGGCGGGGCACCGACCCCGAGGCGCGCCGGGCACAGCTCGCCGACCGCCTCTGCTCGGAAGGCAGACTCCAGGCGGAACTCCGGGTCGAGCAGGCGCCCGGCCTGCTCAGCATCGGAGCCGATCTGCGCACCGGCAGGCTGCGCACCTCCATCGAGATCCCCGCGCCCGAGCAGGGATATCCGCTGACCTGGGCCAAGCGTCTGGTCCGGCGCCTCGCCGAGGCGCCGGCCGACCTGCACGTCGAGACCCTGGTGGAAGGCCAGACGGGAGGACCGCGGGGCACACTCGAACGGCTCCGCCCCGAACCGGCGGACATGCTGCCGAAGGGCAGCGTGGCCATCACCGGCTTCCGCCTGTCCCTCTTCAAGAACATGGGGAGCAGCCGCGGCAACGCCGAGTCCAGCTTCATCCGCAGTGTCGACGACGCGGTGCACCGCTTCTACTCCACGGTGATGGTCCACCTCGACGGTCCCGCGCCCCGGCGTACGGCGGTGAGGGAGCGGGCCAGGGTATGAGCCCGGAGGCGTGGTCTGCCCCTTACGCCAGCTCCCCCCGCAACCGCCGTGCCCGCAGGACCAGCTCGAGCTCGAAGCGGCGGTCCGGGTCGTCTATCTCGTCGCCCCACAGTTCGCGGATCTGGCGCAGGCGGTAGCGGACGGTCTGGGGGTGGACGCCCAGGCGGGCCGCCACCTCCGGGGCCCCGCCGCGGGTCTCCAGCCAGGCGAGCAGGGTCTCCGCGAGGCGGCGGGCGTGGGTGGGGCCGCAGTGGCGCAGGGGGGCCAGGCAGCGCAGGGCCAGGTCGTCGATCAGTTCCTCGGGCTGGAGCAGGACCAGGGCCTCGGTGTGTTCGGTGCAGTACAGCACCTCCCCGGCGGGGAGCAGGTCGCGTTCCATCAGGCGTACGGCGGCCTCGGCCCAGCGGAGGGACTTCGCCGCGTCCGCCAGCGGGACCGGGGGGCCGATCGCGCCGGCCCAGCCGGTCAGGGCCCGGTGCAGGAGTTCGGGGCGGCCCGCCGCGTCCGGTTCCGGGACGACCATGCGGGGCTGTTCGTAGTCCATGTCCAGCAGGACGCTCTGGCCCACCGCGGGCGGCACCGCCTCACGGGCCGGGCGGAGCAGGACGCCGACCGCCACCTTCTGCGGGAGGGGCCAGCCGATGCGGGCCGCGCGTTCCGTCAGCGCGTCCGCCGGATCGCCCCGGTGGCGTTCGGCGAGGAGTAACTCCATCAGACGGCGCTGGAGGCGCAGCCGCTCTCCGGCCTGGCGGGCCGCCGCTTCCGCGTAACCGCGGACCGACTGGTCGACGAGCCCGTCGAGGTACTCGTAGCCCGCGTCCACCAGCTCGTACATCGCCGGCGGCGGGATCTCGACACGCTGGCCGATGTCGGCGAAGCGGCGCCAGGCCAGGCGTACGCCCATGCGGTAGATCGCCTGGAGGGAGTCCAGGCTGCGGCCGTTCAGGCCCTCGCCGCGGCCGAACTCCTGGAAGACGCCCGGGGGGACTGTCGGGCGGCCCTCTGCCGTCTCCAGGTGCTGGACGAAGACCTCGATCGCGCGGCGGATGCCGACCAGTGCCATCGGTTCGCCGGACTCGTCGAGGACCACCGGCAGATGGGGGTACTCGCGGCGGATCTCGCGCAGGATCTCCTCCGCGAGGGCCGGCGCCTCGGACATGGCGATGGCCGCGAAGCGGCGGACCTGGAGGCGGGGGACGTCATGCCAGGCCGAGCGGGTGTTCAGGGCTGCCGGTCGGGCCGCCACGGGTCAACTCCCCTGGTCCGTCTGCTCGTAGGTGACCAAGGGCGTGTTGGGCTGCTCGGGCGTCGCCTCCAGGAGCGCGACGATGCCGAGGGCGGCACCGAGGGCGAGCAATGCGGCGGCCACGACGGTCAGTGCGGCGGCGAGCAGTCTGGACATCGCAGGGGCAGCCTCTCTCGAGCGGCTCGATCCGGCGTCCCACCCAGCATCCAAGCCCGGCACCCACCCTGCCTGTCGACCCAGTGTCGACATCGCCCTGACAATCCGTCAAGACGTTGACACCCCGTGCCGATACGCCTACGGTCTCCGGCCCATAGAGCGGCCCGAACTCCGTCATCTCACGCCCCAGGAGTGTCCGGATGCGCCGTACAGCCTCTCCAATCTCCCTGATCCTGCTGGGACTCGGCACGTTTCTGCTGGTACTGGCGCCTCTGCTCGCGTGGTACGTGGAACCGCGCGCCGCCGTGAACCCGATCGACATCGACCAGACCGCCGTCTACCGGGGGACGGGCAGCGTCTTCGACACCGAGGAGCTGGAGACGGTTCCCGGGCAGCGGATCACCGTCACCCAGCGGGTGCGCGGCGACGTCGAGGACAGTGAGCGCAGCGGCCGGGCCGCGGTGTGGGACGTGACCACCACCGTCGACACCGACAAGTCGCTGCCGGCCTCCGACCCGCACGACGCCCTGGAGTTCGTCCCGCACCGCTGGGTCATGGACCGCAGGACGACCAAGCCGGTGCACTGCTGCGGCGAGAAGCCGTACATCGAGGGCGAGGCCTATCTGAAGTTCCCCTTCGACGTGCAGCGACGCTCCTACCAGTGGTGGGACAACTCCCTGGGTTCGACGGTGACGTTGCGTTACCAGGGTACGAAGAAGGTTCAGGGGTACACGGGTTACCGGTTCACCGGCACGGTCGCCCCGGCGAAGGTCGGGACACGGCTCGTGCCGGGCACGATCGTGGACGAGCCCGGCCGGCCGCAGGTGCTGGCCGAGGAGTGGTACTCCAACCACGGCATCGAGCTGGTCGTCGACCAGCGCACCGGCCGGGTCGTCTACGCACAGGTGGGTCCGAAGCGCACCCTGCGGGCACCCGGCGCGAAGAAGGACGCCGTGGTCCTGCTGGACAGCCGCAAGATCGCGTTCACCACCGCGACGCAGAAGGACGCGGTACGGCTGGCCGAGCGGGACAGCGGTCAACTGCGCGCGGTGGGACAGACGTTGCCCATCGGGGCGGCTGTGGCCGGATTCGTGCTGGCTGCCGTGGGGGGCGTTTTGGTGGTACGGGGACGCAGGCGCCCCGAGTCCACCGATATGAGCGGTACACCCCAGCCGGTTCTCACGAATTGACTGGACGTCAGCTCTAATAAGGCCCGAAATTGTCACGTACGTGAGTAGCCACGGCGTACGGGTGGGCGAAAACTGTGCCACCCCACCCGAGCACAGCCCGTCCACACCCCCCTCCTAGGAAGCGCTCAGTCCCCCCACAACCAGCCGGAAGAGATCGCTGAGTTCCGCACCCTGAGACGAGTTGGAGCACCCATGCCCCAGCACGTGCCCCACCCGCTGCGCACGTCTCCCCAGGCGTCGCAGTGGCAACCCTCATCGCACAGCCCGCACCACTCCTCGGCGCTCCCCCCACCCCCGCGCCGAATCGTTTTCCTCGCCCATCGTGACCTCGACAACCCGGCCGCCGGCGGCTCCGAGCTCCTCGTCGACCGGCTCGCCGACGGACTGACCCGGCTCGGCCACCAGGTGACCCTCCTGTGCGGCGGGCCGGCCGCCTACCGGGACTACCGTGTCGTGTCGGCGGGCGGCGAGTTCGGGCACTATCTGCGCGCCCGTACGGCCTTCGCCCGCCAGGTGGGCGAGACCGACCTGCTGGTCGAGGTCTGCAACGGCATGCCGTACCTCGCGCCCCTGTGGCACCGCGGCCCCACCCTGTGCCTCGTCAACCACGTGCACACCGACCTGTGGCGGATGCGGTTCGGCGGTCCCCTGGCCCCGGCCGCCCGGATCGGCCGAAGACTCGAACACTGGGCGCTGGCCGGTGCGGCGGCCCGCCACCGGAGTCTGCTGGTCGCCGTGTCCCCCTCGACGGCCCAGGCCCTGCGGGCGATCGGCGTCGAACGGGACCGCATCCGGGTCGTGCACAACGGCGTCGAGGAGCCGGAGCCGCTGGTGCGCCGCTCGCCGGAACCGCTCTTCGTGGCCGTGGGCCGGCTCGTCGAGTACAAGCGGATCGACCTGCTGCTGAGACTGTGGGAGCGGGTGCGGCCGGTCACCGGCGGCAGGCTGGTGATCGTCGGGGACGGTCCCGAACGCGCCCGGCTGGAGCAACTCGCCGGTCCCGGCGTGGAGTTCACCGGCCATGTCTCCGAGGCGGAGAAGCACCGGCTGCTGTGCGAGGCGTGGTTGCTGCTCCATCCCTCCGCCGTGGAGGGGTGGGGGCTGGTCGTCACCGAGGCCGCGACCCGCGAGACGCCGACGATCGCCTTCGACGTGCCCGGGCTGCGGGACTCCGTCGTGGACGGGGAGACCGGGGTGCTCGCGCGCGGCGAGTCCTCGTTCGCCGCCGCCTGGTGCACGCTGGCCCTGTCGGGGCACCGCCGGGAAGTGATGGGCAAGGCGGCGCGGGACCGGGCGGCCCGTTATCGCTGGCACCGGACTGTCAGACAGTTCCGGGCTGTTGCCGCCGAGGCGGTGAAGGGCTGGGGGCCGTGACGCGGCTGCGGGTGCGTCGTGGCTGGTCGCGCCTGCGCGGCGGTAGCCGCACGGTCGACACTGCCCCGCGCCCCCAGACCATCAGGGACCCCTCGTTCAGACGTTCCCTGCAGCTGTTCCGGGCCTTCATGCACGAACAGGACGACCCAGAGGCCTGCTATGCGCTCCTTGCCCGCGACGCCGTCGACCAGGTCGAGGCCTACGACGGCCCGGTCGCCGGACGCACGGTCGTGGACGTCGGCGGCGGCAGCGGGTACTTCACCGAGGAGTTCCGCAGACGGGGCGCCGACGCGTTCCTCTTCGAGCCGGACGCCCGGGAGCTGGGGGAGAAACCGCCCGACGCCACCGTGATCGCCGACGGCTACCTGCTCCCGCTGCGGGACGCGGCCGCCGACGTCACCTTCTCCTCCAACGTCCTGGAGCACGTGGCCGATCCGGAGACCTTCCTCAGCGAGCTGGTCCGGGTGACCCGGCCCGGCGGCCTGATCTACGTGTCGTTCACCAACTGGCTGTCCCCGTGGGGCGGCCACGAGTGGGCGCCCTGGCACTACCTGGGAGCCGAGCGGGCCCGCGCCCGCTACCGGCGCCGTACCGGAAAGGCCGCCAAGCACACCCTCGGCGAGAACCTGTTCGCCGTGCACATCGGCCCGACCCTGCGGCAGGTGCGCGCCCGGGACGACGTCACGGTCGTCTCGGCGCGCTCCCGCTACTGGCCCTTCCTCGCGGAGACCGTCGTACGGGCTCCCGGCATCCGCGAGGTCGCCACCTGGAACCTCCTCCTCATCCTCCGGCGGTGTCCACCATGACGACGTCCACGGTCCAGGCCCCTCCACCGGCAGCCGTGCCCACCACCGCGGTCATGTCGGGCCCCCCGGAGGGCCCGCGGGCACGGAGCTGGCTGCTCGGGTTCTGGGCCGTGGTGTTCGTGCTGTTCCTGGCGGTGCACCCGGGCCGGCAGACCTTCGACACCAAGCTGGGCGTCACCACGGACCCGGGCCGGTTCCTCGCCGACCTCGGGCAGCTCTGGCACGACCAGGGCTCCTTCGGCGGCATCCAGGACCAGTACGTCGGCTATCTCTGGCCGATGCTGCCGTTCTACTGGCTGGGCCACGCTCTTCAGCTGCCGGTGTGGCTGGTGGAGCGGCTGTGGCTGTCGGTGGTCGTGTCGGTGGCCTTCTGGGGGGCGCTGCGGCTGGCCGAACGGCTGCGTGTCGGCACGGGAGCGTCCCGGCTGCTCGCCGCCGTCGCCTACGCCCTGTGGCCGACCTTCACCGTCGTCGTCGGCTCCACCTCCGCGGCCGCGCTGCCCGGCGCCTTCCTGCCCTGGGTGCTGCTGCCCCTGACCAACGAGCGGTACGGCGCCCGGATCGCCGCCCTGCGCTCGGCCCTGATCATCCCGTTCATGGGCGGGGTCAACGCGGCCTCCACCCTGGCCTGTCTGCTCCCGGTCGGGCTGTACCTGCTGTCCCGGCCGCCCGGACCACGCCAGCGCAAGCTGATCGCCTGGTGGGTGCCCGGCGTGATCCTGGCGACGGCCTGGTGGGTGATCCCGCTGCTGCTGCTCGGCCTCTACGGCGAGAACTTCCTGCCGTACGTCGAGAGCGCGCGCACCACCACGGAGACGATGTCGGCGACGGAGGCCCTGCGCGGCGCCGGCAACTGGGTGGCCTATCTGCACCTCGGGGAGGCGTGGCTGCCGGCCGGCTGGACCGTGGCCTCCTCGGTGATCGTGATCCTGTGCTCGGCGTTCGCGGCCGGGCTCGGCCTCGCCGGTCTGGCGCGGCGGGACCTGCCGGAGCGCCGGTGGCTGGTGCTGACCGCGCTGACGGCCGTCCTGGTGCTGCTCGCCGGGTACGGCGGCGCGTTCGGCGCCCCCTTCCACGGGGTGGTGCAGGACTGGCTGGACGGCGGTCTCGCCCCCTTCCGCAACATCTACAAGTTCCAGCCGGGCCTGGCGCTCGCCCTGGTGCTGGGCCTCGCCCATCTGGTCGGCGTGACCGCCGAGCCCCGCGGGGCGAGAGAGATCAGGGGCCGCCGGTACGCCCCCCTCCTCGCGGCCGTCCTGATCCTCCCCGGGCTGCTGTGGCCGTACCTCAACGGCTCGATCCTGAACCCCGGTTCCTTCCGGGAGCTGCCGAAGTACTGGCACGCCACGGCCGACTGGCTGGAGAAGTACTCCCCCGACTCCCGCGCCCTCGTCGTGCCCGCGACCGCGCACGGCATCTACACCTGGGGCTCCCCCGTCGACCAGCCCCTCGACGTCCTCGCCGAGTCCCGCTGGGCACAGCGCGACTACGTCCCGTTCGGCACCCCCGGCAACCGGCGGGCCATGGACGCGGTCGAGCAGGCGCTGCTGACCGGCGGCGAGATACCGGGCCTCGCCGACTACCTGAGCCGGGCCGGGGTGTACTACGTCGTCGTCCGCAACGACCTGGACCCCGACCAGATCGGCACGGTGTCGTCCTCGGTGGTCAAACGGGCCCTGGAGCAGTCCGGCTACGAGCGGGTGATGGGTCTGGGTCCGCTCATGACGGGCGGGAGGATCGCGCCCGACACCCCGCTCCAGATCGAGGGGCTGTACCCCCGGCAGCGGGCGGTGGAGATCTACCGTCCGGCGAGCGAGGACGTGCCGCGGCCCGCACAGGCCGGCCTGCTGCCGGTCGCCGACACCGCCCAGGTGTCCGGCGGCCCCGAGTCCCTGCTCCCGCTGGCCGACGAACTGCGGGGCCGGGCCACGGTGTTGACGGGCGACAACCATCCCGGGCTCGGCACCCCGCCGCTCCAGGTCGTCGGCGACGGACTGCGGCGGGCGGACACCCGCTTCGGGCTCGTCAACGCGAACACGTCGTACACGTACACCAGCGACGAGCGCAACGCCTCCGGGGCCGCCCAGGACGCCGGTGAGAAGCCGCACCAGATCCTGCCTACGACGGGCCAGGCCCACCAGACGGTCGCGGAACTGCGCGGCGCCCGCTCGGTGACGGCCTCCTCGTACGGCAACTGGCTGTTCCACCTGCCGCAGTTCGACCCGGTCAACGCGTTCGACGGCAACCCGGACACCGCCTGGGCGGAGGGCGTCGCGGGCTCGCCGGACGGGCAGTGGCTGCGCATCGGCCTGTCCGATCCCGCATACGACATGCCCTCGTCGTTCAAGGTCACGCCGTTGCCGCAGGAGAGCGTGCGGTCGGCGGCCACCAAGGTGCGGGTGGAGACCGAGCGGGGCTCGCGGACCAGCTTTCTGCGGGCCGACGGCTCGACGCAGAGCGTCAAGGCCCCGCCGGGCGCGACGAGTTGGATGAAGCTCACGATCGTCGACTCGGTCGCGCGGCGGACCGGTCTCGCCGGGGCCGGGTTCTCCGAGATCGACCTGCCGCATGTGCAGGTGACCCGGCTGCTGCGGCTGCCGGCCGACGCCGACCGCGCGGACTCCGCCGCCGAGGTCGTCTCCCTGCACCGGGTTCCCGACCCGGCCGGGATCTCCCCGACCGGCACGGAGGCCGGCCTGCACCGGCGCTTCACCACGGCGGCCCCGGGCACGTACGCGGTGAAGGCGAGCGCGGTGCCGGTGTCCGGGGCGGAGCTCGACAGGCTGCTGTACGAGGTCGCCCCCGACCAGCGCAACCGCATCACCGCGACCGCCGACTCCACGGCCGTCCTCGGCACCGGCCTGTCCGCCCGCAACCTCACCGACGGCGACCTCACGACCGCCTGGATCGCGGGCGACCGTCCCACGATCCACCTGAGCTGGAACGGCAAGCAGCCCGTGTCCGAAGTGGTGCTGGCGGCCGCGGGCGGCCTCTCCACCCGGCCCACCGAGGTGGACATCACCTCGCCCGACGGCGCGACGGTCGCCGGGGTCGACGAGAACGGCGCGGTGCGCTTCCCCGCCATCACGACCGACCGTCTCGACATCACGATCACCAAGACGGCCCCGCTCGTCCTGCACAACCCGGTCGCCGACGAGGACCTCCAGCTCCCGGTGGGACTCACGGAGGCGTACATCCCGGCCCTGGACCAGTACCGGACCCCGCAGCCGAAGGCCGACCGGACCTTCTCCCTGCCGTGCGGCAAGGGCCCGGTGACGGCGATCGACGGGAAGCTGTACGGGACGGCCGTGTCGGGCCGGATCCGCGACCTGACCGAGCGGCGGGCGCTGACGGTGACGCTGTGCCAGTCGGGGCGCTCCGACGCCGAGCTGTCCCTCGCCGCCGGTGAGCACGTCGTCGAGGGCGGTGACGCCGGACCGCTCGCCCTGACCGACGTCACCCTGACCCGCGGCTCGATCGCCGAACCGAGCTCCCTGAGCCGCGAGTTGAAGATACGGGACTGGCTCGGCGACCGGCGCGAGGTGACCGTGGGGTCGGGCGCCGCCTCGTACCTGACGACGTACGAGAACTACAACGACGGCTGGAAGGCCACCCTGAACGGCGAGTCCCTCACCCCGCTGCGGCTCGACGGCTGGCAGCAGGGCTGGCGGGTCCCGGCAGGGGCGGGCGGCACCGTGAAACTGTCGTACGAGCCCGCGACCACGTACGACGGCGCGCTGATCGGCAGCGGGGTCGCCCTGCTGGTGCTGGTGGGCCTGGTGCTGTGGCGCAGGAGCTCCCCGAACCCCGACGAGCCGCAGCCGGTGCCTCCGGCGCCGGGGGTGTGGCTCGGGGTGGTGGCGCTCACGCTGGTGGGCGTGGTGATCGCCGGGTGGTTCGCGCTGCTGGTCCCGGCGCTGGCGCTGCTCGCGTTCCGACGGCACGGACTCCTGGTGCCGATCGCCTTCGTGGCACTGGCAGGGGCGGGCATCGCCGCGGCGGTGGGCGCGGGCGAGCCGGTGGGCGCGTCGGAGGGCGCCTTCGGGCACGCGGCCCAACTGCTGGCGCTGATCGGCCTGTTCGCGGCGCTGGTGAGTGTGCGTGAGCGGGAGGCGCCCCCCGGGTCGGAGGCCCCGACTCAGCAACTGCCGCCGGTCCGAGCGAAGGAGGAAAGGGGCGACCCGGCATGACGACTCCCGCCCGGATTCCGTTCCCGGTGGTCGACGAGGTCTCCCGGCACTGCCTCCAGGAGGAGGAACCGGAGACCGTCCACATCGAGGTGCACCTGCCGGGCCGGCTTGACCCGCCGCGGCTGCGGAAGGCGTTCCTGGAGGCCCTGCACCGCCACCCCCGGATCCTGATGCGGGAGGCCCCGGGGGGCTGGTACCGCCGCCGCTACGAGTGGGAGCTGACGGCGGAGCCGGATGTGGAAGTGGTGTCCTTTCCGAGTCCGGGGAGGAACGCCTTGCGGGACGCGAGGACAAGGGCATTGGAACAGGCGCCTGCCCTGAGCCAGTCCCCACCGGTCCGTCTGGAGGTCGTGGAGGGAGCGGGCCCAGCAGAGGGCAGCGAGGCATCGGACACAGTCGGCCTGCACCGACCCCCTCACGGGCGCGGGGCTGTACCGATCAGCGGCTCCGCCGCGGGGCGCGACCAGCCCCCACTCACCCGCACCCGAAACACGACCGTCCTCTTCCTCACCATCAACCACACAGCCCTGGACGGCCCCGCCTGTCTCCGCATCCTCGCCACGGCGGCCGAGATCTACGGTGGCAAGGACAACTCCCCCACCCCAGCCCC
>NZ_LJBR01000010.1 GCF_001282115.1 Streptomyces sp. NRRL B-24085
GGGCAGTGGCGGCGGTGTGTCGGGAGCCGGGGCACAGGCGGGGGCTGGCGTTACGGGAGCGGAGGTCCTGGCTGCCCGCCCCGGTGGTCCGCAGTCCCCTGCGTACGTCGGTGGCGGTCGGACGGGCGAGGGGCTTGGCGTACCGGTGTTGCTCGTTCCCGTGCCGTCCGCGCGGCGGGCGGTTCGGGCTCGGGGGCATGATCCGGCGCGGCGGATCGCGCTCGCGGCGGCGGGTGAGCTGAGGCGGGCAGGGATGCCGGTGCGGGTGGTGGCCGTACTGCGGCAGCGGCGGGGCGTGGCCGACCAGTCCGGGCTCAACTCCCGGCAGCGAAGGG
Organism: Streptomyces sp. NRRL B-24085; assembly: GCF_001282115.1. Classification (GTDB taxonomy): domain Bacteria; phylum Actinomycetota; class Actinomycetes; order Streptomycetales; family Streptomycetaceae; genus Streptomyces. The sequence continues at coordinate 336 of NZ_LJBR01000010.1, forward strand.
AGAATCTCGCCGGCGCGCTGACCGTGGTGCCCGGTGGTGGACGGCTCCTGTCCGAGGGGCTGGTCGTGCTGGTCGACGACCTGATGACGACGGGCGCGTCCCTGACCGAGGCGGCGCGCGCGGTTCGGGAGGCGAGGGCGTGGGAGAGCCGCGCGGGTTTGGCTCGTGAGGGTCTGGCAGCGAGCGCGCGGCAGGGCATCGCGTGCCGTGGTGAACGGACGGTCGTCTGGCGCCGTGATCAACGGCAACAGGGAGGTGCAGAGCACGGCGGTCGCGGGCAGTCGGAGACAGGTGGACCGCAAGGGCATGGGCGGCCGGGACCAGCGGGACAGCGGGGCCGCGCGCAGCACGGGACGGACGGACTTCAGGGTGAACGACGGCAGGGCCGCAGAGGACGCCACGGTGGACGAGCGGTGGCCAGATGTGGCGATGATCCGACAGGCCTCGTGTACACCGCTGCAACTCGGGAAGGCATGGGGGAACGGATGATCGCAGTGGCGGAGGAGGACGCGGACCGGGAGCGCTGCTTGACGACAACGGCGGGCGCCCATGGCGTCGGTGACGTCATCTGCGCGGCCGTGGTCGCGGCCTCGCCGGATTCCTTCGAAATAAACCGGAACTGACTGCGAAGTTGCATCGTTGCAGGTTACGAGAGAGTCAATTCACCTGAACGGAGGTACGCCGCGGTAGAGGGTGACGACATCCGTCCAGGCGAGATATGTTCGGTTGTGAGAGAAAGGCGCAGGCCACACCTCGCAAATCCGAATGCCGTGCCCGCGGGATTTCCACCATCACCCGCGACGGTGGAATGGAGATCTTGCCCGCGGGGGAGGAGGTGGACGTCACCGAGTCCGAGGTTCCGGGACTCACCGGAGCCTGGTGCAAAAGGGAGATGCTCCGCATCGAGGCGGAGCGATCCGGGAACGGAGTTCTGCGTGGACATCGTCGTCAAGGGCCGCAAGACCGAGGTGCCCGAGCGGTTCCGCAAGCACGTGGCCGAGAAGCTGAAGCTGGAGAAGATCCAGAAGCTCGATGGCAAGGTGATCAGCCTCGACGTCGAGGTGTCCAAGGAGCCGAACCCCCGACAGGCCGACCGCTGTGACCGAGTGGAGATCACGCTCCGCTCCCGCGGTCCGGTGATCCGGGCGGAAGCGGCAGCCAGCGATCCGTACGCGGCACTCGACCTGGCGGCGGAGAAGCTGGACGCCCGGCTGCGCAAGCAGCACGACAAGCGCCACACACGCAGGGGCGCACGGCGGCTCACGGCGGCCGAGGTCCCGGACCACGTTCCGGACGCGGCGACGCTGAACGGCAACGGCCACCCCGTCCACGAGGACGAGTCGGACGGCGTGCCCACCAAGAGGATCGGCTCGCTGGAGATCAAGGGTGAAGGCCCCCTGGTCGTCCGCGAGAAGACCCACGTCGCCTCCCCGATGACCCTCGACCAGGCGCTCTATGAGATGGAGCTGGTCGGGCACGACTTCTATCTGTTCGTCGACTCCGAGACGAAGGAACCGAGTGTCGTCTACCGGCGGCACGCCTATGACTACGGCGTCATCCACCTGAGCACGGACCCGATGGTCGCCCGGGCGCACTCTCCCGCGGCCGGCGACACGACGGGCAGCTGACCCTCCCGGATGACAGACGAGCCGGTGCCCCTGGAGCGCGTGTGCGCCCCCAGGGGCACCCGCGTGCGACCACTTCGCGCACCGCTCTGTCACCTCACTGTCGTCCGGGCATGAAATCATGGGCCCACCGGCCCAACCGGTGGGTCGTTGCCTTGGGTTGGCGATGGCACAGGACCAGCCACAGCCTTCAGGGGGAGGAACGATGGCGGACAGCTTCGGACCGCTGCACGGCGCGGACGCCGGCGACGGCGCCGTCGGCATGGGCGCGGACACGGGCTCTCCACGCAAGGAGCCGATCCGGGTTCTCGTCGTGGACGACCACGCCCTCTTCCGGCGCGGACTGGAGATCGTGCTCGCGGCCGAGGAGGACATCCAGGTCGTCGGGGAGGCGGGCGACGGTGCCGAGGCCGTCGACAAGGCCGCCGACCTGCTGCCGGACATCGTTCTGATGGACGTGCGGATGCCCAAGCGGGGCGGGATCGAGGCCTGTACCTCCATCAAGGAAGTCGCACCCAGCGCCAAGATCATCATGCTGACGATCAGCGACGAGGAAGCCGACCTCTATGACGCCATCAAGGCGGGCGCGACCGGATACCTCCTCAAGGAGATCTCGACGGACGAGGTGGCCACCGCCATCCGCGCCGTGGCCGACGGGCAGTCGCAGATCAGCCCCTCCATGGCGTCGAAGCTGCTCACCGAGTTCAAGTCGATGATCCAGCGGACGGACGAGCGCCGTCTCGTGCCGGCCCCGCGGCTGACCGACCGGGAGCTGGAAGTCCTCAAGCTGGTCGCCACCGGGATGAACAACCGCGACATCGCGAAGGAGTTGTTCATCTCGGAGAACACCGTGAAGAACCACGTGCGCAACATCCTGGAGAAGCTGCAACTGCACTCCAGGATGGAGGCCGTGGTCTACGCGATGCGGGAGAAGATCCTCGAGATCCGCTGACCCGGCAGCGGTCAGCGCAGGGCCGCCGCCAGGGCCCGGGTCACCTCCGCGGTGAGCGGCTCGCGCAGCTCCGGCGCGTCCACCCGCTCGACGCGGATGTCCGTGCAGTCCACCCAGCTCGCCGCTTCGACCAGCGCCTGGGCCACCGCCGGAACCGCCTTCGGGCCGTCCAGACTGACCTGCCTGGCCACCAGCGTGCCGCCCTCCCGGGCCGGATCCACACGGCCGACGAGACGGCCACCCGCCAGCACCGGCATCGCGAAATAGCCGTGGATCCGCTTGGGCTTGGGGACGTACGCCTCCAGGCGGTGGGTGAAGCCGAAGATGCGCTCCGTGCGTGCGCGTTCCCAGATCAGGGAGTCGAACGGGGACAGCAGCGTGGTCCGGTGGCGGCCGCGCGGGGGCGTCTCCAGGGCCGCGGGATCGGCCCAGGCGGGCTTGCCCCAGCCCTCGACCGTGACCGGCACCAGGCCCGAGTCGGCGATAACCGCGTCGACCTGCTCGCCCTTGAGGCGGTGGTAGTCGGCGATGTCCGCGCGGGTGCCGACGCCCAGCGACCGCCCCGCCAGCCGGACCAGGCGGCGCACGCACTCGGTGTCGTCCAGCTCGTCGTGGAGCAGATCGGCCGGGACGGCGCGCTCGGCGAGGTCGTACACCCGCTTCCAGCCGCGGCGCTCCACGCAGACCACCTCGCCGTACATCAGGGCGCGCTCGACGGCGACCTTGGTGCCGGACCAGTCCCACCACTCGCTGGTCTTCTTCGCGCCGCCCAACTCCGTGGCGGTGAGGGGGCCCTCGGTGCGGAGCTGCTTGATGACCTGGTCGTAGGTGCCGTCCGGGAGCTGGTGGTTCCAGTGCGGGCGGCTGCGGTAGGCGCGGCGGCGGAAGGCGAAATGGGGCCATTCCTCGATGGGGAGGATGCACGCCGCGTGCGACCAGTACTCGAAGGCGTGCGTGTCGGTCCAGTAGGCGTCCTCCACCGTCCTGCGGCCCACCGCGCCGAGACGGGCGTACGGGATCAGCTCGTGGGAGCGGGCGAGGACCGAGATGGTGTCGAGCTGGACCGCGCCGAGGTGACGCAGGACGCCGCGGACTCCGGCCCGGCGGTCGGGAGTGCCGAGGAAGCCCTGGGCGCGCAGCACGATGCGGCGGGCCTCGTCGGCCGAGAGGTCGGTGGTGGGACGCGGAGTCGTCATGGGTCCGAACGATAGAGCCCGGCACTGACAATGCGGAGTGCCCTGGGGATCTACCGAGGCGCGGGGAGGTACTGCACCGTCGACGGCAGGCCCAGGTCCGACGGGAGCAGCGCGCCCACCCAGCAGTCCCGGCGCACGCCCTGGTGGGTGATGCCGGAGCGCTGGACGCCCTCCAGGACGAAACCGACGCGCTCCGCCACCGCGCGGGAGGGCTGGTTGCCCACTTCCGCACGCCACTCCACGCGGTCGATCGACAGCTCGGTGAAGGCCCAGCGGGAGACGGCGTGCACGGCCTCGGTGACGTAGCCCCTGCCGCGGTGCTCCTTGCCGGCCCAGAAGCCGATCTCGGCCGCGCCCGGCGCACGCATGGTCAGACCCAGCATGCCCACCAGTTCCTCCTCCTCGGGGAGGAAGAGGCCCCAGGTGAACGTGGTGCCGTTCGCCCAGCCCGTCGGAACGAGCTGCTCCGTGAAGCTCCGGGCGTGCTCCACCAGGTAGGGGGAGGGGATCGTGGTCCAGCGCAGGATGTCGGGGTCCTGCACGGCCGCGAGGACGGTCTCGGTGTCCCGTGGGGTGGGCGGGCGCAGCAGGAGACGGTCCGTGGTCAGCGTGACGGATTCCATCGGCCGATTCTGCTCAGGTGTTCGGGTCGGACGCCATCGTTTTCGCTGTGAGTGAGCGGGTGATCACAATTCGCGCAATTCGTGAGCGGGGCGCGGCACCATCGGCGTTCCCCGCCCGTTGTCCCCTTTGAAGCAGATTTGAAAGAGCTGACAGCCGGCCTACCCGGCAGGCCTCCCGACGCGGCGGGGTCCTCGCATACGATGGCCGTTGCTCAGTAAGCCAAATGGAAACCGACCGTCCCAGGCCCGACCGGCAAGGAGACCAACCCCCGTGTCCGTCCTCTCGAAGATCATGCGTGCAGGCGAAGGCAAGATCCTGCGCAAGCTGCACCGCATCGCGGACCAGGTCAACTCCATCGAAGAGGACTTCGTCGACCTCTCCGACGCCGAGCTGCGGGCCCTCACCGAGGAGTACAAGCAGCGGTACGCCGACGGTGAGAGCCTGGACGACCTGCTGCCCGAGGCGTTCGCCACCGTGCGCGAGGCCGCCAAGCGCGCGCTGGGCCAGCGCCACTACGACGTGCAGATCATGGGCGGCGCCGCCCTCCACCTCGGCTACGTCGCCGAGATGAAGACGGGTGAGGGCAAGACGCTCGTCGGCACCCTGCCCGCGTACCTGAACGCGCTGTCCGGCAAGGGCGTCCACCTCATCACGGTCAACGACTACCTGGCCGAGCGCGACTCCGAGATGATGGGCCGCGTCCACAAGTTCCTCGGTCTGACCGTCGGTTGCATCCTCGCGAACATGACGCCGGCCCAGCGCCGCGAGCAGTACAACTGCGACATCACGTACGGCACGAACAACGAGTTCGGTTTCGACTACCTGCGCGACAACATGGCGTGGTCCAAGGACGAACTCGTCCAGCGCGGCCACAACTTCGCCATCGTCGACGAGGTCGACTCCATCCTGGTCGACGAGGCCCGTACGCCGCTGATCATCTCCGGCCCGGCCGACCAGGCCACCAAGTGGTACGGCGACTTCGCCAAGCTGGTCACCCGCCTGAAGAGGGGCGAGGCCGGCAACCCGCTCAAGGGCATCGAGGAGACCGGCGACTACGAGGTCGACGAGAAGAAGCGCACGGTCGCCATCCACGAGTCCGGTGTCAGCAAGGTCGAGGACTGGCTGGGCATCGACAACCTCTACGAGTCGGTGAACACCCCTCTGGTGGGCTACCTGAACAACGCCATCAAGGCGAAGGAGCTCTTCAAGAAGGACAAGGACTACGTCGTCATGGACGGCGAAGTCATGATCGTCGACGAGCACACCGGCCGTATCCTCGCCGGCCGCCGCTACAACGAGGGCATGCACCAGGCGATCGAGGCGAAGGAAGGGGTGGACATCAAGGACGAGAACCAGACCCTCGCCACGATCACCCTGCAGAACTTCTTCCGCCTCTACAAGCGCCACGACCACGACGGCAAGGAACAGCCCGGTCTGTGCGGCATGACCGGTACGGCCATGACCGAGGCCGCCGAGTTCCACCAGATCTACAAGCTCGGCGTGGTGCCGATCCCGACGAACAAGCCGATGATTCGCAAGGACCAGTCGGACCTGATCTACCGCACCGAGGTCGCGAAGTTCGAGGCGGTCGTCGACGACATCGTCGAGAAGCACGAGAAGGGCCAGCCGATCCTCGTCGGCACCACCTCGGTCGAGAAGTCCGAGTACCTCTCGCAGCAGCTCAGCAAGCGCGGCGTCCAGCACGAGGTGCTCAACGCCAAGCAGCACGACCGGGAGGCGATCATCGTCGCCCAGGCCGGCCGCAAGGGCGCCGTCACCGTCGCCACGAACATGGCCGGCCGCGGTACCGACATCAAGCTCGGCGGCAACCCCGAGGACCTCGCCGAGGCGGAGCTGCGCCAGCGCGGCCTCGACCCCGAGGAGCACATCGAGGAGTGGGCCGCCGCACTGCCGGCCGCCCTGGAGAAGGCCGAGCGGGCGGTCAAGGCGGAGTTCGAGGAGGTCAAGGAACTCGGCGGGCTCTACGTCCTCGGCACCGAGCGGCACGAGTCGCGCCGTATCGACAACCAGCTGCGCGGTCGTTCCGGCCGTCAGGGCGACCCCGGCGAGTCCCGCTTCTACCTCTCCCTCGGCGACGACCTGATGCGCCTGTTCAAGGCCCAGATGGTCGAGCGCGTGATGTCGATGGCGAACGTCCCGGACGACGTCCCGATCGAGAACAAGATGGTCACGCGCGCGATCGCGTCCGCTCAGTCGCAGGTCGAGCAGCAGAACTTCGAGACCCGCAAGAACGTCCTGAAGTACGACGAGGTCCTCAACCGCCAGCGCGAGGTCATCTACGGCGAGCGCCGCCGTGTCCTGGAGGGCGAGGACCTCCAGGAGCAGATCGTGCACTTCATGGACGACACGATCGACGCGTACGTCGCGGCGGAGACCGCCGAGGGCTTCGCGGAGGACTGGGACCTCGACCGGCTGTGGGGCGCGTTCAAGCAGCTCTACCCGGTCAAGATCACCGTCGAGGAGCTGGAGGACGCGGCCGGCGACCGCGCGGGCCTGACCGCCGAGTACATCTCCGAGTCCATCAAGGACGACATCCACGAGCAGTACGAGGCGCGCGAGGCGCAGCTCGGCTCCGAGATCATGCGTGAACTGGAGCGCCGGGTCGTGCTGTCGGTCCTGGACCGCAAGTGGCGTGAGCACCTCTACGAGATGGACTACCTCCAGGAGGGCATCGGCCTGCGCGCGATGGCCCAGAAGGACCCGCTGGTCGAGTACCAGCGCGAGGGCTTCGACATGTTCACCGCCATGATGGAGGGCATCAAGGAGGAGTCCGTCGGCTACCTGTTCAACCTGGAGGTCCAGGTCGAGCAGCAGGTCGAGGAGGTCCCGGTCGAGGACGAGAAGCCGTCCCTGGCCAAGCAGGACTCAGTTCCGGCGCAGGCCGGTGCGCGTCCCGAGATCCGCGCGAAGGGCCTCGACGCCCCGCAGCGCAGGGACCTGCACTTCTCCGCGCCGACCGTGGACGGCGAGGGCGGTGTCATCGAGGGCGAGTTCGCCGACGACGACGAGCCCGTGCGCTCCGAGGCGGACGGCCTCACGCGCGCGGAGCGCCGCAAGCAGTCCCGTGCGCGGGGCCGCCGCAAGAAGTAGTGCGTGCGGCGTCCTGGACGCCGCAGCTGATCGACGTGACGGTGCCTGTGGCGCCGTGTCGCAAGAAGGGCCGGTCACCTCGGGGTGGTCGGCCCTTCGGCGTGTGGGGCACTCGCGGGCCTCCGCGGGCCTCCGCGGGGCTCTCAGTCGTCGTTCGGACGGGGTGCCCGGGGGCCGCCCAGTTCGACCGCCGTGCAGCGCCAGCGGAGGTCCTGGCCCTGTTCCAGCCGGAAGGCCATGGCGCGCAGTTGGTCGCCTGCCCCGATCCGGGCGAAGGCCTCCACGGCGCCTCGGCGCGGGACGTAGTAGCCGATGTCCCGGACGACCGGGCGGGCGCCGCGGGTGCGCAGGGGGCCGCGCTCGGCGAGCCAGGCCAGCTCGTCGTAGGCGCGCCCGGCGGTGTGCCGGAGCATCGAGTGCACGGGGCGCTGGCCGCTCAGGACGGCGACGAGCAGGTCGGCGAAGAGGTCGGTGGGGCGGGGCTGGGGGACGAC
>NZ_LJBR01000100.1 GCF_001282115.1 Streptomyces sp. NRRL B-24085
AGATGGTGATAAGGGACAGGTCCCGGTGGGGGCGGGAGTCCGCGGGGATGGCCGGAGCGCGCCATCCTAAGTCCCCAACCAGCCGTCTGACCAGGGGTTTCCCGGTATGTATACGGCAATGTCAGTGGGGTGGTGTGCAATGGATCTCGTGCCCGCACTGGAAGAACCACTGCAACAGCCGCTCAAGGCAGTGCTCGGCCCCGCCACCGCGAAGGTGATGGCCGAGCACCTCGGCCTGCACTCCGTCGGCGACCTCCTGCACCACTACCCGCGCAGATACGAGGAGCGGGGACAGCTCACCCACCTCGCCGACCTGCCCATGGACGAGCACGTCACCGTGGTCGCCCAGGTCGCCGACGCCCGCCTGCACACCTTCGCCTCCCCCAGGGCGCCGCGCGGCAAGGGGCAGCGGCTGGAGGTCACCATCACGGACGGCAGCGGCCGCCTCCAACTGGTCTTCTTCGGCAACGGCGTGCACAAGCCCCACAAGGAACTCCTGCCGGGCACCCGCGCGATGTTCTCCGGCAAGGTCTCCCTCTTCAACCGCCGCCTCCAACTGGCCCACCCGGCCTACGAGTTGCTGCGCGGCGCCGACGACGAGGCGGTGGAGACCTGGGCGGGCGCCCTGATCCCCATCTACCCCGCCACCGCCAAACTGGAGTCCTGGAAGATCGGCAAGGCGATCCAGACCGTCCTGCCGAGCGCCCAGGAGGCGATCGACCCCCTCCCGGAATCACTGCGCGAGGGCCGGCGCCTGCTCCCCCTCCCCGAGGCCCTCCTCAAGATCCACCGCCCGCACACCAAGGCCGACATCGCCGACGCCCAGGCCCGCCTCAAGTGGGACGAGGCCTTCGTCCTCCAGGTCGCCCTGGCCCGCCGCCGCCACGCGGACGCCCAACTCCCGGCGGTCCCGAGGAAACCGGCACCGGACGGCCTCCTCACGGCCTTCGACGACCGCCTCCCCTTCACCCTCACGGAAGGCCAGCAGAAGGTCTCCAGGGAGATCTTCGACGACCTGGCCACGGACCACCCGATGCACCGGCTGCTACAGGGGGAGGTCGGATCGGGAAAGACAATGGTGGCCCTGCGCGCCATGCTCGCCGTGGTCGACGCGGGTGGGCAGGCCGCCCTGCTGGCGCCCACCGAGGTGCTCGCGCAGCAGCATCACCGTTCGGTCGTCGAGATGATGGGCGAGCTCGCCGAGGGCGGGATGCTGGGCGGGTCCGAGCACGCCACCAAGGTCGTGCTGCTCACCGGGTCGATGGGGACGGCCGCGCGCCGGCAGGCCATGCTGGACCTGGTCACCGGTGAGGCGGGCATCGTGATCGGCACGCACGCGCTGATCGAGGACAAGGTGCAGTTCCACGATCTGGGCCTGGTCGTGGTCGACGAACAGCACCGCTTCGGCGTCGAGCAGCGCGACGCCCTGCGCGGCAAGGGCAAGCAGCCGCCCCACCTCCTCGTCATGACGGCCACCCCCATCCCGCGCACGGTCGCCATGACGGTCTTCGGCGACCTGGACACCTCCGTCCTCGACCAGCTCCCGGCCGGCCGTTCCCCGATCGCCAGCCATGTGGTGCCCGCCGCCGACAAACCGCACTTCCTCAGCCGCGCCTGGGAGCGCGTCCGCGAAGAGGTGGAGAACGGCCACCAGGCCTACGTCGTCTGCCCCCGCATCGGCGACGACATCGACGAACCCGCCGACCCCAAGAAGCCGGCCAAGAAGAAGTCCCCCGAGGACGAGGCCGAGAAGCGCCCGCCGCTCGCCGTCCTGGACGTCGCCGACCAGCTCGCCAAGGGCCCGCTCAGCAGCCTCAGGGTCGAGGTCCTGCACGGCCGTATGCACCCCGACGACAAGGACGCGGTCATGCGCCGCTTCGCCGCCGGCGAGACCCACGTCCTGGTCGCCACCACGGTCATCGAGGTCGGCGTCAACGTCCCCAACGCCACGGCGATGGTCATCATGGACGCCGACCGCTTCGGTGTCTCCCAGCTCCACCAGCTGCGCGGCCGGGTCGGCCGCGGCTCCGCGGCGGGCCTGTGCCTGCTGGTCACGGAGATGCCGGAGGCGAGCCCCGCCCGGCAGCGTCTGAACGCGGTCGCGTCCACCCTGGACGGCTTCGAACTCTCCCGCATCGACCTGGAACAGCGCAGGGAGGGCGACGTCCTGGGCCAGGCCCAGTCCGGCGCCCGGACCTCCCTGCGCGTCCTCGCCGTGATCGAGGACGAGGAGATCATCGCGGAGGCGAGGGAGGAGGCGACCGCCGTGGTGGAGGCGGACCCGGAGCTGAAGGGCTTGCCCGGCCTGCGCACGGCCCTGGACGCGCTTCTGGACGAGGAGAGGGAGCAGTACCTGGAGAAGGGCTGAGAAACTGATCCCGTAACCACTCCCCGAACAAGGACCGAAGATGACCCGCGTGATCGCCGGCCGGGCCGGCGGACGCCGACTCGCAGTCCCGCCGGGCAACGGCACCCGCCCCACCTCCGACCGCGCCAGAGAAGGGCTCCTCTCCACCTGGCAGTCCCTCCTGGGCGGCCCCCTGGACGGCGAGCGGGTCCTCGACCTGTACGCGGGCTCGGGCGCGGTGGGTCTGGAAGCCCTCTCGCGCGGCGCGAGCCACACCCTCCTGGTCGAGGCCGACGCGCGAGCCGCCCGCACGATCCGGCAGAACGTCAAAAGCCTCGGTCTCCCCGGCGCCGAGGTGCGCGCGGGCAAAGCGGAACAGATCATCCAGCAACCGGCGCCGGCGCAGCCGTACGACATCGTGTTCCTCGATCCTCCCTACCGCGTCACGGATCACGATCTTCGGGAGATTCTCCTCACACTCCGCTCGGAACACTGGCTAGCGCCGGAGGCCCTGGTCACCGTGGAGCGCAGCACCAGAGGCGGTGAGTTCGCCTGGCCGCCCGGTTTCGAGGCGGTCAAGGCCCGTCGCTACGGCGAGGGAACGTTTTGGTACGGTCGCGCCGCCATGGGCGACAACGCCTCTACGTGCGAAGACGCACGATGACCGGACCGGAGAGCGAGGGATCTCAAGTGCGCCGCGCCGTCTGTCCCGGGTCGTTCGACCCGATCACCAACGGACACCTCGACATCATCTCCCGCGCCTCCCGTCTGTACGACGAGGTCTATGTCGCGGTGATGATCAACAAGTCCAAGAAGGGCCTGTTCGAGATCGACGAGCGGATCGACCTGATCCGCGAGGTCACCGCCGAGTACGGCAACGTGATCGTGGAGGCCTTCCACGGCCTGCTCGTCGACTACTGCAAGGAACGCGACATCCCGGCCATCGTCAAGGGCCTGCGCGCGGTCAGCGACTTCGACTACGAGCTGCAGATGGCCCAGATGAACAACGGCCTGAGCGGTGTCGAGACCCTCTTCGTGCCGACCAACCCCACCTACAGCTTCCTGTCCTCCTCGCTCGTCAAGGAGGTCGCCACCTGGGGCGGAGACGTCTCCCACCTGGTGCCCCCGAAGGTCCTCGAAGCCCTGAACGAGCGCCTCCGCAAGGGCTGATGGGGCTACAGTCGTCCCGTCCGTCTCCAACACGGCTTTAGAGAGTGGCGAGCACAGGTGGACGTGCAGAAGAAGCTCGACGAGATCGTCGCCGCGGTCTCCGGCGCCCGGTCGATGCCCATGTCGGCGTCGGTGATGGTCAACCGCGCCGAACTGCTCGCGATGCTCGAAGAGCTGCGCCAGGCCCTGCCCGGCTCCCTCGCGCAGGCGCAGGAGCTGATCGGCGACCGCGAGCAGATGGTCGAGCAGGCCCGCCAGGAGGCCGAGCGCATCATCTCCACGGCCCACGCCGAGCGCGGCTCCCTGATCTCCGACACCGAGATCGCCCGCCGCTCCCAGGCGGAGGCCGACCGGATCCTGAACGAGGCCCGCCAGGAGGCCGAGGAGGTCCGCGCGGAGGCCGACGACTACGTCGACTCCAAGCTCGCCAACTTCGAGGTCGTCCTCACCAAGACCCTCGGTTCGGTGGGGCGCGGCCGCGAGAAGCTCCTCGGCACCGGCCCGGGCCTCGACGAGAACGGCTACGAGGACGAGGACGCCCCCGAGCGCAGCCACGACCCCGAGACCCTGCGCAAGGACGCCGACTCCTACGTCGACGCCAAGCTCGGCGCCTTCGAGGCGGTCCTCGCCAAGACCCTGGAGGCCGTCGGCCGCGGCCGCCAGAAGCTGCACGGCCGTATCGCCACCGACGACCTCGGCGCCCTCGCCGGCGACACCTCCACCGTCCGGCACTCCAGCGACGCCGACTACCTGGCCGACCTCGCGGCCCTCGCCGAGCAGGACAGCCAGGCCGCGGCCCAGGCGCCGGTCCCGGCCGGGCAGCCGGACTACGCCCAGCAGCCGGCGTACGGCTACCAGCAGCAGACCGACGCCTACGCCGGTTACCAGCAGCAGTCCGACCCCTACGCCCAGCAGGACCCGTACGGCTACCAGCAGGCCGATCCCTATTCCCCCACCTCCGGCTACGCTCCGGCGGGAGGTGCCCCCTTCCAGGGCTACGACCAGCAGCAGGCCGCCTACGACCAGCAGCACCAGGCGCAGCAGGGCCAGCACGCCCAGCAGGACTACGCGCTCGACGAGACCAGCCTCTTCGACACCGGCATGATCACTCCGGAGCAGTTGAGGGCGTACGAGCAGGGTCGCGGCCAGTAAGGGACGACCGGATTGGGCCGTGAGCGAAAGGTCCAGTATCCTGGCTCTTCGGTCGCGTGTACGTCCGCGATCAACGCTGCCCGGCAACACCGGAGGGCGGCGTCCCTCTGAGCTCGAAGATCGAAAGCAGGAATGGCTCCCAACGCTCGCCTCGACCACCGCAACCCCCTCGTGTTCGACACACACGAGCTGGGTCGGCGTCCTGGCGCGCTGCAGCGCCTGACCCGCGAGATCGACGCTCCCAAGGATCTCGGCATCCAGGGAGTGATCGGAGTGCCGGAAGGCGCCCCGGTCGTGCTCGAACTCCGGCTCGAGTCGGTCATGGAAGGGGTGCTTGTCACAGGCACCGCCCGTGCACAGGCCGAGGGGGAGTGCGTAAGGTGTCTGGAGCCGCTTGAGCTGGCGCTCGAAGCGGACTTCCAGGAGATGTTCTCGTACCCTGACGCCGACGACCGTGGCCGTGTGAAAGCGGAACCGGCCGACGACGTCGAGGAAGACGAGGACAGGCTCTTCATCGAGGACGGCCTGTTCGACCTCGAACCCGTGCTGCGTGATGCGGTGGTGCTCGCACTGCCGATGCAGCCGGTGTGCCAGGACGACTGCCCCGGCCTGTGCTCCCAGTGCGGAGCCCGGCTGGCGGACGACCCGGACCACCACCACGACGCCGTCGACATCCGTTGGGCGGCACTGCAGGGACTCGCCGGTTCACTCGAAGACGGCGAGAAGGACGAGATGAGTGGCGAAGCGCCTCGATCGGCGCCCGCCAACGAGAAGCAGGAGAAGTAGCCGTGGCTGTTCCGAAGCGGAAGATGTCGCGCAGCAACACGCGCCACCGCCGGTCGCAGTGGAAGGCTGCGGTCCCCACCCTGGTTGCGTGCGAGCGCTGCCACGAGCCCAAGCTGCAGCACATCGCGTGCCCCGCTTGCGGCACCTACAACAAGCGCCAGGTCCTCGAGGTCTGAGCGGCTGGTGAGAGGCACTGTGTCCACGCCGAAGAAGAACTCGGGCGACAACCAGGCCTCGTCCCACACGCTGCTTGAAGGGCGGCTCGGGTACAAACTCGAGTCCGCCCTTCTGGTACGTGCGCTGACCCACCGTTCCTACGCGTACGAGAACGGCGGTCTGCCGACCAACGAACGCCTGGAGTTCCTCGGGGACTCCGTGCTCGGCCTCGTGGTCACGGACACGCTGTACAACACCCACCCCGACCTGCCCGAAGGCCAGCTGGCCAAGTTGCGGGCCGCGGTGGTCAACTCGCGTGCGCTGGCGGAGGTCGGCCGTGGGCTCGACCTGGGTTCCTTCATCCGGCTCGGCCGGGGTGAAGAGGGCACGGGCGGCCGGGACAAGGCATCCATCCTCGCCGACACCCTGGAAGCGGTGATCGGTGCGGTCTATCTCGACCAGGGTCTCGATGCGGCGAGCGAACTCGTCCACCGGCTCTTCGACCCACTGATCGAGAAGTCCTCCAACCTCGGTGCCGGCCTGGACTGGAAGACCAGTCTCCAGGAGCTCACCGCGACCGAAGGACTCGGCGTGCCCGAGTACCTGGTCACGGAGACCGGCCCCGACCACGAGAAGACCTTCACTGCTGCCGCCCGCGTCGGAGGCGTCTCGTACGGCACCGGCACCGGCCGCAGCAAGAAGGAGGCGGAGCAGCAGGCCGCGGAGTCCGCCTGGAGGTCCATCAGGGCCGACGCGGACGAGCGCGCCAAGGCGGCGGCGGAGAAGGCTGTCGAAGCCGTCGAAGCCGTCCAGGCAGTCGAAGCCTCCGAGGACGACGACGAGGGTCCGTCGTCCGTCTCCGCCTGACGCCTGGAAACACCCAGCGCGTCCGAAAGAACAGCGCAGCCGAGCGCCTGCCCCGAACCCCGGGGCGGGCGCTCGGCTCGTGCACCGGTCCGTGACGGGGGAGCCCCATGCCCGAGTTGCCCGAGGTCGAGGTCGTACGGCGGGGCCTTGAGCGGTGGGTCGCCCACCGCACGGTCGCCGAGGTCGAGGTGCTGCACCCGCGCGCGGTCCGCCGTCACCTCGCCGGCGCCGACGACTTCGCGCACCGGCTCAAGGGCCACCGCGTCGGCGTCCCGAGCCGCCGCGGGAAGTACCTCTGGCTGCCGCTGGAGGACACGGACCAGTCGGTCCTGGCCCATCTCGGGATGAGCGGCCAGCTGCTGGTCCAGCCGCACGCCGCGCCCGACGAGAAGCACCTCAGGATCCGGGTCGCCTTCGCGGACGAGGTCGACACCGAACTCCGGTTCGTCGACCAACGCACCTTCGGCGGGCTGTCGTTGCACGACAACACCCCCGACGGCCTGCCCGACGTCATCGCGCACATCGCCCGCGACCCCCTCGATCCGCTGTTCGACGACGACGCCTTCCACCAGGCGCTGCGCCGCAAGCGCAGCACCATCAAACGGGCCCTGCTGGACCAGTCGTTGATCAGCGGGGTCGGCAACATCTACGCGGACGAGGCTCTGTGGCGCTCCCGCATCCACTACGAGCGCCCCACCGCCGGCTTCACGCGCCCGCGCACGGCCGAACTCCTGGGTCACGTCCGGGACGTGATGAACGCGGCCCTCGCCGTCGGCGGCACCAGCTTCGACAGCCTGTACGTCAACGTCAACGGCGAGTCCGGGTACTTCGACCGGTCCCTCGACGCGTACGGCCGTGAGGGGCTGCCGTGCAAGCGGTGCGGTACGCCGATGCGCCGGCGGCCCTGGATGAACCGGTCCAGCTACTTCTGCCCGAGGTGTCAGCGGGCGCCGCGCGTCACGTCGTAGCGCTCGCGGGCGGCCAGGACGTCGTCCATGCGGCCCTCGACGAAGCGGATGAGGCCCAGGAGGCGCTCGGCGACCTCGTGGCCCAGGGGGGTCAGTTCGTAGTCGACCCGGGGCGGGTTGGTGGGCTGGGCCTCGCGGTGCACCAGGCCGTCGCGCTCCAGGCCCTGGAGGGTCTGGGAGAGCATCTTCTCGCTCACGCCGTCGACCCGGCGGCGCAGCTCGTTGAAGCGCAGCGAGCCCTCGTACAGGGCGCCGAGGGTGAGCGCGCCCCAGCGGCCCGTCACGTGCTCCAGGGTGCCGCGCGAGGGGCAGGCCTTGGCGAACACGTCGTACGGGAGGTCCCGCGCCTCCGAGGGCTGCTGCATGGTGTCCATGCTTCGAGCGTACTGGAAAGCAGCACTAACCGACAGATCGCACTAACTTGAAGTTAGTGCGATCGTGATCGTCGTCGGCAGGTCTCTAGTACCCGAAGTCCTGGGTCCACCAGGGGCCGCCCGCCCCGAACTGCACGCCGACGCCCAGCGTCTTGAAGTCGCAGTTCAGGATGTTGGCCTTGTGGCCGGGGCTGTTCATCCAGGCTTCCATGACCGAGGCCGCGTCGGCCTGGCCCCGGGCGATGTTCTCGCCGCCGAGGCTGGTGATGCCGGCCTTCGCGGCGCGGTCCCACGGGGAGGCGCCGCTCGGGTCGGTGTGGTCGAAGAAGCCCTGGGCGGCCATGGCCTTGCTGAAGTCCTCGGCGAGCTCGCTCAGCGCGCTGTTCGCGGCGACCGGGCTGCATCCGACCTTGGCCCGCTCCACGTTGACGAGCCGGAGCACCTCGGCCCCGGCGGCGGCCTCCGTGGAGACCTCCACCGGCGCGGTGGTCTCCTTCTTCGCCGGCTCGCGCTCCTTCTGCGAGGGCGTCGTCTCCGGCTTCTCGCTCGGCGTGGCCTCCGGCTTCTCCGTCGGCTTCTCGGTCGGCGCGGCCGTCGAGGTCGAGGTCGAGGGGGCCGGGGAGGGCGAGGAGGCGCGCTCGGCGTCCCGGCTCGTCGACGAACCGTCCTCGCGGCTCTCGGCGCTGCCGGAGGTGCCGCCCTGCTCGGCGGGGGAGTTGGTCGGCGCGCCCCCCGCCTGCACATCGCCGCCGGTGGTGCTGCCGCCGCCGATCCGGTAGTTGTCCAGGCCCGGCACCACACCCGTGGCGACCGCGACCGTGCCGATCGCGACGGCGGCCGAGACCCCGAGCAGACCGGACTTCACCGGCGTCACGAGATTCTTCTTGCGGCGGCGGTGCGAGCCGCCGCGACGCGGACCGTCGGCGGGCGTGTAGCTCTCGCCGCGGTACAGCGCGTACTCCTCCTCCGACGCGAACAGGTAGGCGTCACTGCGCGCGTAGGGGTCGGGGTCCTCGGGGCCCGGGAAGGTCGTGGTGGCGGCCGAGGTGAAGTCGTACGAGTCCTGCGGGTCGTAGGTGCTCCCGGAGGAGCCGTAGGCGCTCCCGTAGGAGCCGTGCGTCTGTGTGAACCCCGTGGCGCGGCCCGTGGCGGCGCGGCCGGCGGCGGAGCGTCGGTGGCGTCCCATGTCCTTGCCTTCCTTGTCTGTTCTTGAGGTCGACACGTCCCCCCGGTCAACCAAAGTCACAAAACCCACACCATCGAGTGAGTTTCGTATGAGATTCATTGGCAGCGGACAGTACCGCATGCCGCCAGATGAAGGAGTGCCGGGAGAGACATTGGCCGGTTAGGTTGCACCCATGAGCGAGGATGTACGACTGGTCGCCTGGGTGCGCGGACGCGTCCAAGGTGTGGGTTTCCGCTGGTTCACGCGTGCCAAGGCCCTGGAGATCGGCGGCCTGAGTGGTTTTGCTCTCAATCTGGACGACGGACGTGTGCAAGTGGTCGCAGAAGGACCGCGCCAGGGCTGCCAGGGACTGCTCGACTGGCTCCTCGGTGACGACACGCCCGGCCGGGTCGACGGCGTCACCGAGATCTGGGACACACCCCGCGGGGGTTACGACGGCTTCGCCATCCGATGAGCGCTTTCCGCGAAACGGCCCCGGCGGGTGCGGAGGGACATGCCAACGGCACCTGCCGGAAGCAGAAAGGCGCTGGTGGTTGCCAAGGAGCCCGTGCCGTGGCAGGCTCCCGGGCTAAGAATGATCGTCACGTCCCCGGGGTCCCGAGGGAGCCGCAGCGCCGCCGTTCTCAGGCCGCGCCGGTACGGGTTGCCACCAATACGGGGCGTGATCGTGTTGACCGTCAAACTTTTTGGTGAGACGCTGAAAGCACCCCGCGCACCTTAGCTGTTTGGCATGGATGAACGGCAGCACCAACTGAAGAGTGTCAAGCACCGCGGGTGCGAATCCCTCACGACCCACACCGCATCGGTCGGTCACTCATTGTGGAGGACCATCCATCATGG
This sequence comes from Streptomyces sp. NRRL B-24085, assembly GCF_001282115.1. Taxonomy (GTDB): domain Bacteria; phylum Actinomycetota; class Actinomycetes; order Streptomycetales; family Streptomycetaceae; genus Streptomyces. Next base: position 9,847 of record NZ_LJBR01000100.1, read on the forward strand.
CAAAGGCGCTTCTCGGTTACGTCGGCGGCTCGGACCCTCGACTCCTCGCCGAGATGCGACGGCTCCAGCAGCGCGTCCAGGACCTGGAATCCGAGCTCGTACGGATCCAGGCGGAGAACGACGCGCTCGCGGCTGCCGCTTCTCACGACAGGATCATGGAGAGCATCGACGCACACCAGGCGGAGCCTGCGCTCACCTGATCACTGCATCGCTCCACGACAGCTCACGCAGTGGTCGGGCGGCCCGTATCAACCGCTAAGTTGTCAGAGTTTGCAAGGGACGCTTCGGCGTCCCTTCTTTCTTGCCCCCGTGCACCCTTTCACTCTCTTAACGTTTGGTGTGCCCTCCACGTTCAATGGTGAAACCGCGGGAGACAGCGCGTTCATGGAGTGAGACACCCCCGGAAGGTAGAGTCCAGCGCCGTGCACCTGAAGGCCCTGACCCTCCGAGGGTTCAAGTCGTTCGCCTCGGCGACCACGCTCCGGTTCGAGCCGGGGATCACCTGCGTGGTCGGTCCGAACGGCTCGGGCAAGTCCAATGTCGTGGACGCCCTGAGCTGGGTCATGGGCGAACAGGGCGCCAAGTCGCTGCGCGGCGGCAAGATGGAGGACGTCATCTTCGCCGGCACCACCGGCCGCCCGCCGCTGGGCCGCGCCGAGGTGTCCCTGACCATCGACAACTCCGACGGGGCCCTGCCCATCGAGTACGCCGAGGTCACCATCACGCGGATCATGTTCCGCAACGGCGGCAGCGAGTACCAGATCAACGGCGACACCTGCCGACTCCTGGACATCCAGGAACTCCTGTCCGACTCCGGCATCGGCCGCGAGATGCACGTCATCGTCGGCCAGGGCCAGCTCGACTCCGTCCTGCACGCCGACCCGACCGGCCGCCGCGCCTTCATCGAGGAGGCCGCCGGGGTCCTCAAGCACCGCAAGCGCAAGGAGAAGGCGCTGCGCAAGCTGGACGCGATGCAGGCCAACCTCGCGCGCGTGCAGGACCTCACCGACGAACTGCGGCGCCAGCTCAAGCCGCTCGGCCGGCAGGCCGCGGTCGCCCGCCGGGCCGCCGTCATCCAGGCCGACCTGCGCGACGCCCGCCTCCGGCTGCTCGCCGACGACCTCGTACGACTGCGGCAGGCGCTCCAGGCCGAGGTCGCGGACGAGGCCGCGCTGAAGGAGCGCAAGGAGGCCGCCGAGCAGGAGCTGAAGAAGGCCCTCCAGCGCGAGGCGCTGCTGGAGGACGAGGTACGGCAGCTCACGCCCCGGCTCCAGCGCGCCCAGCAGACCTGGTACGAGCTCTCCCAGCTCGCCGAGCGGGTGCGGGGCACGATCTCGCTGGCCGACGCGCGCGTGAAGAGCGCGACCTCGGCGCCGCCCGAGGAACGGCGCGGCCGGGACCCCGAGGACATGGAACGCGAGGCCGCCCGCATCCGCGAGCAGGAGGCCGAACTGGAGGCCGCCCTGGAGGCGGCCGAGCGGGCCCTGGAGGACACGGTCGCGCACCGCGCCGAACTGGAGCGCGAGCTCGCCCAGGAGGAGCGTCGGCTGAAGGACGTGGCCCGGGCCATCGCCGACCGCAGGGAGGGCCTCGCCCGTCTCAGCGGCCAGGTCAACGCGGCCCGTTCCCGTGCCGCCTCCGCGCAGGCCGAGATCGACCGCCTGGCCGCGGCCCGGGACGAGGCCCAGGAGCGGGCGTTCGCAGCGCAGGAGGAGTACGAGGCGCTGAAGGCCGAGGTCGACGGTCTCGACGCGGGTGACGTGGAACTCGCCGGGCAGCACGAGGCGGCGAAGCGGCGGCTGGGGGAGGCGGAGGCCGCCCTGACGGAAGCCCGCGAGGCGACCACGGCGGCGGAGCGCCGGCGCGCGGCGACCCAGGCCCGCCATGAGGCGCTGGCGATGGGGTTGCGGAGGAAGGACGGCACCGGCGCGCTTCTGGACGCGAAGGACCGCCTCAGCGGCTTGCTGGGTCCGGCGGCCGAGCTGTTGACGGTGACGCCGGGCCACGAGGTGGCCGTGGCGGCGGCTTTCGGCGCAGCGGCGGACGCCCTGGCGGTGACCTCTCCGTCGGCAGCGGCAGACGCAATCCGCCTGTTGCGGAAGCAGGACGGCGGGAGAGCATCACTGCTCGTCGCCGGGGAATCGGACCACCCTGGGGGCGCGGGGAACTGCGCGACCAGCCACGACGGACCCGCGGACGCCACTCATCAGCACGCGGCAGACCTCGTCCGCGGCCCCCAGGATCTGATGCCGGCCGTCCACCGCCTCCTGCACGGCATCGTCGTCGTCGGCACCCTCGAGGACGCCGAGGACCTCGTCTACGCCAACCCCCACCTCACCGCCGTCACCGCCGAAGGCGACCTCCTCGGCGCCCACTTCGCCCACGGCGGCTCCGCTGGCGCCCCGAGCCTCCTCGAAGTGCAGGCCTCCGTGGACGAGGCAGCGGTCGAACTGGAAGAGCTGGCGGTCCGCTGCGAGGAGCTCACCGAGGCCCAGCGCACCGCCGTCGAGCAGCGCAAGGCGGCGGCCGCGCAGGTCGAGGAGCTGGGGGAGCGCCGCCGGGCCGCCGACCGCGAGAAGTCGGCCGTGGCCCAGCAGCTCGGCCGGCTCGCCGGTCAGGCGAAGGGCGCGGCGGGTGAGGCCGAGCGCTCCACCGCGGCGGCCGCACGGGCACAGGACGCGTTGGAGAAGGCGCTCGAAGAGGTGGAGGAGCTCGCCGAACGCCTCGCCGTCGCCGAGGAGATGCCGGTCGAGGAGGAGCCCGACACGTCGGTACGGGACCGTCTCGCCGCCGACGGCGCCAACGCCCGCCAGACCGAGATGGAGGCCCGCCTCCAGGTCCGTACCCACGAGGAGCGGGTCAAGGGGCTCTCCGGCCGTGCCGACTCCCTCGACCGCGCCGCCCGCGCGGAACGGGAGGCACGCGCGCGTGCCGAACAGCGGCGGGCCCGGCTGCGGCACGAGGCCGCCGTGGCCGAGGCGGTCGCCTCGGGAGCGCGGCAACTGCTCGCGCACGTCGAGGTGTCCCTGGGGCGCGCGGAAGCGGAGCGGACCGCCGCCGAGGCCGCCAAGGCGTTGCGGGAACGGGAGCTGACCGCCGCGCGGAACACCGGTCGCGATCTCAAGGCCGAGCTCGACAAGCTGACCGACTCCGTCCACCGGGGCGAGGTGCTCGGCGCCGAGAAGCGGATGCGGATCGAGCAACTGGAGACCAAGGCGCTGGAGGAGCTGGGCGTCGAGCCGGCCGGGCTGGTCGAGGAGTACGGCCCCCACCAGCTCGTACCGCCGTCCCCGCCCGCCGAGGGCGAGGAGCTGCCCGAGGACCCGGAACATCCGCGCAACCAGCCGAAGCAGTTCCACCGGGCCGAGCAGGAGAAGCGGCTCAGGGCGGCCGAGCGGGCGTACCAGCAGCTCGGCAAGGTCAATCCGCTCGCGCTGGAGGAGTTCGCGGCGCTGGAGGAGCGGCACAAGTTCCTCAGTGAGCAGCTGGAGGACCTGAAGAAGACCCGCGCCGACCTGCTCCAGGTGGTCAAGGAGGTCGACGAGCGCGTGGAGCAGGTCTTCACCGAGGCCTACCGGGACACCGCCCGGGAGTTCGAGGGCGTCTTCAGCCGGCTGTTCCCGGGCGGCGAGGGGCGCCTGATCCTGACGGACCCCGACAACATGCTCACGACCGGCGTGGACGTCGAGGCGCGTCCGCCGGGCAAGAAGGTCAAGCGGCTCAGCCTGCTCTCCGGTGGCGAGCGGTCCCTCACGGCCGTAGCGTTGCTGGTGTCGATCTTCAAGGCGCGGCCCAGCCCGTTCTACGTGATGGACGAGGTCGAGGCCGCCCTCGACGACACCAACCTCCAGCGGCTGATCCGCATCATGCAGGAGCTGCAAGAGGCCTCGCAGCTCATCGTGATCACGCACCAGAAGCGCACGATGGAGGTCGCCGACGCGCTGTACGGCGTGTCCATGCAGGGCGACGGCGTCTCGAAGGTGATCAGCCAGCGGCTGCGCTAGCTCCTCCGGCTACCCCGTTTCCAACTCTTCACTCCTTGAACTCAACGTCCCCACCAGTGCCTCTTTTCTCACACCACTCCCGCTGTTGATTTCGGAACTTGAAGGCATAGGGTCGGGAACGTTGTTCTTGCCTTCAGGCAGCGTTGCCGATGGCCTTAGGAGTTGAACGTGACCAGCACAGCGCAGGCGCAGAAGTCAGGAGCCGGACCGGCTCATCCCGATCATCTCGGGCACGTCATCTTCATCGCGGCGGCGGCCGCGATGGGCGGTTTCCTCTTCGGTTACGACAGCTCCGTGATCAACGGCGCGGTCGAGGCCATCCGGGACCGCTACGACATCGGCTCCGCGGCCCTGGCGCAGGTCATCGCCATCGCCCTGATCGGCTGCGCGATCGGCGCGGCGACCGCGGGACGCATCGCGGACCGCATCGGCCGTATCCGCTGCATGCAGATCTCGGCCGTCCTCTTCACGGTCAGCGCCGTCGGCTCGGCGCTGCCCTTCGCGCTGTACGACCTGGCGTTCTGGCGGATCGTCGGCGGCTTCGCGATCGGCATGGCCTCGGTCATCGGCCCCGCCTACATCGCCGAGGTCGCCCCGCCGGCCTACCGGGGCCGGCTCGGCTCCTTCCAGCAGGCCGCGATCGTCATCGGCATCGCCATCTCGCAGCTCGTCAACTGGGGCCTGCTGAACGCCGCCGGCGGCGACCAGCGCGGCAAGCTGATGGGCCTGGAAGCCTGGCAGGTCATGCTCGGCGTCATGGTGATCCCGGCCGTCCTCTACGGTCTGCTCTCCTTCGCCATCCCCGAGTCCCCGCGGTTCCTGATCTCCGTCGGCAAGCACGAGCGGGCCCGGGAGATCCTCGCCGAGGTCGAGGGCGACAAGGTCGATCTGGACGCCCGCGTCGGTGAGATCGAGCACGCCATGAAGAGCGAGCACAAGTCGACCTTCAAGGACCTGCTCGGCGGTTCCTTCTTCTTCAAGCCGATCGTCTGGGTCGGCATCGGCCTGTCGGTCTTCCAGCAGTTCGTCGGCATCAACGTCGCGTTCTACTACTCCTCGACGCTGTGGCAGTCGGTCGGCGTCGACCCGACGGACTCGTTCTTCTACTCCTTCACGACGTCGATCATCAACATCGTCGGCACCGTGATCGCGATGATCTTCGTGGACCGCGTCGGCCGCCGCCCGCTCGCCCTGATCGGCTCGGTCGGCATGGTGATCGGTCTGGCGCTGGAGGCCTGGGCGTTCTCCTTCGACCTGGTCGACGGCAAGCTGCCCGCCGCGCAGGGCTGGACCGCCCTGATCGCCGCCCACGTGTTCGTCCTCTTCTTCGCCCTGTCCTGGGGTGTGGTCGTCTGGGTCTTCCTCGGTGAGATGTTCCCGAACCGGATCCGCGCCGCCGCGCTCGGTGTGGCCGCGTCCGCGCAGTGGATCGCCAACTGGGCCATCACCGCGAGCTTCCCGTCGCTGGCCGACTGGAACCTCTCCGCGACCTACGTGATCTACACGGTCTTCGCCGCGCTCTCCATCCCGTTCGTCCTCAAGTACGTCAAGGAGACGAAGGGCAAGAAGCTGGAGGAGATGGGCTGACGGCCCGCCCACGAGCCCGGGGGGAGGGGCCACCACCCCGCTGCCCCTCTCCCCGAACCGTCCGCCGCCCCCGGTCAGGCAACCGCCCAGGCCGGGGGCGGCGGAGCCGTGTACGGGGTCCCCGGATGAGGACGCCGACGCCGAGCTCCTCGGTGTTCAGGGTGGACGACCTCGTCGAGCCGTACGACCAGCGGAGACCGCCCGGCTCAGCCGTCCAGCGCCGGGATCACCCGCTCCGCGAACAGCCGCAGGCTCCGCCAGCCCTCCTCCACCGGCATCCCGCCCGCCAGCGGATGCAGGACGAGGTTGTCGAGCCCCAGCTCCACGCACTCCTCGGGCCTGAGGATCCGGTACACGCCCTCCGCGCGCAGTTCCTCCACGCTCGTGGCCGCCGAGCGGACCGCCGAGCGGATGTCACCGGACTGCCAGGAGGCGTACGTCCGCGCCTCGTGCAGGAAGTGCTCCCCGTGCCGGTCCCACACCTCGTCCGGGTCCTCGGCGATGTGCAGCAGGGGCGTCTCGGCCGTCGGCATCATGGTCCAGCCCTCGGTGCCGTACTCGACGAGCCGTTCCTTGTAGTACGCCTCCAGCTCCGGCAGGTGCGCGCTGGGGAAGAACGGCAGGCCGAGGCGGGCGGCCCGGCGGGCGGCCGCCTTGGAGGAACCGCCGACCAGGAGGAGGGGGTGCGGGTCGGTGAGCGGGCGCGGGGTGATCCGTACCGTACGACCGCGGTACTCGAACTCCTCGCCGGTCCAGGCCTTGAGGAGGGTCTCCAGGAGCTCGTCCTGGATCCGGCCCCGGCGCAGCCACTCCACGTCGAACAGGGCGTACTCCTCGGGGCGGTAGCCGATCCCGGCGACCGTCACCAGCCGGCCGCCGCTCAGCAGGTCCAGTACGGCGATCTCCTCGGCCAGGCGGAGCGGGTCGTGCAGCGGGCCGATCACGGCGGAGACGGTGACCGCGATCCTGCGCGTCGCGCCGAACACCGCGCCCGCGAAGGCGAACGGCGAGGGCAGCCAGTTGTTGTCGACGCCGTGGTGCTCCTCGGTCTGCACGGTGGTGATGCCGTGTTCGTCGGCATACGCGGCCATGTCCAGGGCGGCCCGGTAGCGGGCACTGAGGGAGGCGGGCGTCGCGCCGGGCTCGACGAGGTTGAAACGGACGACCGTGACGGGCATGGGGGTCCCCCTTCACCGGGCGGGTGGTGGCGGGGACGGTAGCTGACGCTGCGTCAGATTGCCATGGGGTGGCA
>NZ_LJBR01000101.1 GCF_001282115.1 Streptomyces sp. NRRL B-24085
GGCCGGTGCGGAACACCCGGGCCGGTTCCTCGCCCTCCTCGAACAAGTCCGTACCGGCGAGTCCGGGGGCCGTGGCGGCGGACGGTGCCGGGGGCAGCACCGGCGGGATGGTGGGCAGTACCCGTGCGACGGCCCGGCCGAGCGTGGCGCAACGGGCCAGCAGCGGAGTGCCGGTGACGGCGACCCTGCCGTGCCGGTCGGTCAGCAGGGTCCGTACGTAGCCGCGTCCGGGGCCTCGGACGAGAACCCGCAGGGCCGGGGAGTCCCCGGGCGGGTCGGCCAGCTCCGGGGGCAGCGGATCCGGCAGTTCGGCCGCGACCAGCACAGGGGCGATGCCGAGCCGGAGAGGCATCTCGCGAGCGGCCCGATATGCCTCGCGTACGGGCTCGCCCGGGTGGTCCCGGTGCACTCCCGCGGCAACGACGACCAAGGAGCCGGGCAGCCGTGCGTCCAGCTGGGCGGCGAGCGTCTGGAGCAGGGCCCGGGAAGCCCGGTCGTCGCCGGTCACGGAGAGCACAGGCGGCCCCACGGCCAGGTCGAGGAAGGCACAGTGCTGCTCGCCTTGGTGCTCCGCGGTGCCGACGGCCACGACGATGGGGCGCACATCGGCGGCTTCCGGTGTCACCGTGGGCAGCTCGGCGCGCTTCACGGTCCAGGGGTCCGGCTCGCCGCGTTCCGCGAGCAGGACGGTCACCGTGCGGGCGCCCACCAGCGCGGCGTACGGGCGGGCCGGCGCCACTGCCGTCCGGGCCGCGGCCAGGGCCCGCTCGGCATCCCGCCAGGTCGCCTGGTCGCGCAGCCGCCGGACGAGCAGCCGCAGCGCGCGCCGGTGTCCCAGCCAGGCCCGCAGGGGTTGCGCGAACGCGTAGGCCGTAACAGCCACCTCCCGCCGCAACCGCGCCCAGGCGGCCCGCCAGCCGCCCCACCGCATGGCCCACCACCGCAGCAGCAAGTACAGGAGCAGAGCCAGACCGGCAATGCCCAGCCATCGGAAGACGGCATCGCTGTGCTCACGGAACCAGACGAAGGGGTCGGTGTTCCTCACTCGGCATTCCTCACTCGCTGTCCACTAGACGTTCTCGCTTGACGTTCCGCACGTACTGTCCCGCGCCCTGCTTTACTCGTGCTTTTCCAGCCGTCCACATCATTTCGGCCATACCTCATGCCGCCGGAATCTCACGCCGCATGGCCTCCAGCGCGTAATGGTTACGCGACTTCACCGTCCCCTGCGGCACGCCGATCACCCGGGCCGCCTCGGCCCGGGTGCGGTCGCGCAGATGAACGTGGAAGAGGACCTCGCGGTGCTCATGGGACAGCCGCGCCAGGGCCCGCCGGACCACCTGCCGGTCCACGACGGCGTCGGCCAGGTCCCCGGCGCCGTCCGGACGATGCAGCATGTCCTCGGGCAACACGCCTACGGGTACGGCCCGTTCGCGCCGGTAGGCGTCCACGGCCAGGTTGCGAGCGACCCGCAGGAGCCAGGCGAGGCGGCGCTCCTCGTCGTAGGCGTCCAGATCGGTCAGCCAGGCCCGCAGCATCGTCTCCTGGACGATGTCCTCGGCGCGGTGCAGATCACCCGAGGTGAGCCGTTTCGCATGACGCAGCAGACGGGCGCGATGGCGTTCCGCGGTGGGCGGGTCGGGTAAGCCGGCGGATCGAACGAGGGACATGGCGTGCTCCCGGAACGTGAGGCTCTCGGGGAAAAGCTATTTCACACTCGACCGCTCTCCCCTCCCCCAGATTCCGTGAAAAACCTGACAAAGAGAAACAGAAAGAGCCCAGAAAGAACGCAGAATTCACTTTCTCATCTGTTAGCATTTCGGGCCGGTCACCCCAAAGCCACCGAACGCCCCCACCGGCCTCCGCCGCGCCGCTCCGGGCTCACCCCGTTGACAAGCCGCACCCTCCGACGGCGATCGTCCAGTAACAACGGCTGACACAAGGAGGTGGATTGGTCCTGGTTGCCGTGACTGGTGCGGGAGTTGAGCGTTCAGTCCGATTCGGGAACGTCTCCGTGGATCGTGTCGGATGAGCCGCGGGACTGCCCTGGAGGCCGCTCCGCCGCAGCGTGAGCGCAGGTTCCGGTATCCGCGCCGCAAGCCGTTGCCGGACAGGGGCGCGCTGTACGGGGTCTTGTATGTGCTGCACACCGGGATCCGGTGGGAGTTTCTGTCTCTGCGGGACTGGAACGAGGTCGGCGTGTGACAGCGGCTGCACGAGGTCCTGCTGGCCGAGTTGGACGCGGCGTCCACGGCGCCAGCACGTCATGCCCGAGCCGAAGCCGAGCGCCTGTGACGGGCAAGAAATACTCGTGCATGGCCGCGGTGAGAACGGCGGGCGGTGTGCTGGAAGCGTGCACACGCCCCCTGTGGCTCCGCCGATGGAAGAAGGTCAGTCCGGCCTGCTCCAAGGTGCAGCGGGCTCCCCGTGAGCAGGGAGCTGACGTCGATCGCCTGCCCCGGTTCCAGCACGCTGAAGCCCTGCCGTGTGTAGTACGAGCCCAGGTCTCGCTCGGTGTCGAACTCGCCGAACCAGCGGCGTGTAGTCCAGCTACCAGTACACCTGCACGCGCCGACCCCAGCGCCCTTGCAAGACATCGGGCCAACTCGCCCGGTCGACCCCGCGCCCCAGGCAGTTCAGACAGGCGAGTTCGGCTGCCGTCTCGACCGCGGCCGCTGCGGCGGCCAGAAGTTTCTCGTAGTCCCCGCGCGGGGTGAGCGGGCGCTCGGCGTCAGCTCGAAGTGCCGCAAGGCCGCTTGGCCCCAGGAGGTCGGAACCCTGCCGGGGACGTCGTACGGAGAATTCATTCGTCAAAGCGCGCAACCGTATGACTCTCACATATGTCTCATACTGTGACCATCAGTCCCCAACTTCTCATCAGGGGGCGTCATGAACACCCGCCATCGCCTCATGGCCATCACCGCGAGCGCACTCCTGCTGGCCGGTACTGCGGCGTCGGCCTCTGCCGCCGCCACGTCCCCGGCACCGTCCACGAGTCTCGTGGTCAACGCCAGGATCGGCGGTCACTGCTCCTTCGACCGCGTCGTCATCGATGTGAAGGGCAAACTGCCGCCGACCACCGTCACGCGTGTCAAGGAACTCCGCTACGACAGCTCGGGGAAGAAGGTCCCGCTGGCCGGGAGGCACTTCCTGGAGATCAAGCTCTCCCCCGCCGCAGCCCACACCAACGCGGGCAGGAACGTCTACAAAGGACCGCGCCTGATCAAGCTGAATCTGCCGAAACTCAGGGGCTTCGCACAGACCGGCGACTTCGAGGGTGTCGTCACCTTCGGGGCCGCGTTCAACAGCAAGCCCTCCTACACGACGAAGCAGCTGCACCGCCCTGAGCGCTTCGTCCTCGACATCGCCCACCGCAACACCTGCCGTGCCTCACAGTGAGGTGCATGGAAGGATCCGTGGGTTGGCGAACCGCCTTGCACGAGGGCGGCACCGGGTGTCCCAGCCCGCCACCGCCAAGCTGATCAGCCGGTCCGTCCTCCTCGCGATCAAGTGGTCCTGACAGAGCCTCCGGACGTGCCGGTGGGTGATCAGGCAGACGGCGAGTCCGAGGAAGGCCTCGTTGATGTCGTCACGTCGTTTCCCAGCGGATGCGCAGGCGGCGAAAGCCGTCCAGCCAGGAGATCGTCCGCTCGACGACCTGGCGAAAGGTGTCCAGGCCGGTGCCGTGAGGCGGGCCACGTTCGGCGATCGCGGGCCGGATGCCGCGCTGGCGCAGGAGCCGACGGTACTTGTCGTGGTCGTAGCCGCGGTCGGCGAAGAGCGTGTCGGGGCGTCTGCGGGGTCGGCCGACGAAGCCGCTCACTGCCGGAATCTTGTCCCACAGGGGCGAGAGTTGGGTGACGTCGTTGTGGTTGGCCGCGGGTGAGGACGTGGTGTTTGCTGCCCGGGTCTTCGACCTCAGCTTGTTCAGCGGCAGCTGGTGCACCTGATCCCAGACGTCCGCCTCGTTCCACGCGGCCAGCCGGCGCCGGCACGTCCTGCCCGAGCCGAAGCCCAACTCCTGGGGCAGGTACTCCCGGGGGAGCAACGGCTCGATGAGCGACCACAGTTCCGGCACGATCCACGGCCGCGACTGACGCTGCCCCATGACCACACCAACGAACGATCACGCAGACAGCCACATGATCAACTCGTTTTTGTTAGAGCCAGTAAGACGAGCCGGACGCAGGGTGCGTACTCGGTCCCGGGCGTCGAAGACGGTGGTGCGGATCAGCATGGGCTCGCCGGTAGTGCCGTGCTTGACCGCGGAGGAGACCAGCACCGGTATCCGGCCGCCATCTGTCTGTTTGATCTCCAGGGCGATGCCGCTGATCTCGCCCTGCATGCGCAGTAATGGGGCGAAGTGCGTCTCGTGGTACAGCTTGCCGCCCACGGTGAGCAGGTCGGGGAACCGCATCCGGCCCACCACGGCCCCGCGGTCCAGACCAAGCCAGGTGAGCAGGGTGGTGTTGATCTTCGCGATGGTGCCGTCCATCAGCGTGGATAGATACCCGCACGGTGCGCTCTCGTAGAGTTCCTCAGCGCTGTCCTCCAGCAGCGCGGCGAACGCCGCGCTGCTGGAGGTGTCTTCGTCGTCGGCCTCGTGTGGATCAGGGTGCGGTCCGGTGCGGCACATCACCGCAAGTCCGCCAGGAAGCTCCGTAGCGCTTCGTTGGTGGCTTCGGGGGCGGACAGGTGCGGGCAGTGGCCGGTCGCCTCCAGTGTGACCAGCGTTGAGCCGGGGATCGCCTCGTATACGAAGGCGCCCACCTCGCGAGGGGCGATCACGTCCTGGGTGCATTCCAGCACCAGGGTGGGCACGTTCACGTTCTTCAGGTCGTCCCGCGAGTCCGACAAGAACGTGGTCCGGGCGAAGACACGCGCCATGTCCGGGTCGGTGGCGCAGAAGCTGTTCTTCAACTCCTCGCCGAGCTCGGGCCGGTCCGCGTTCCCCATGATCACCGGGGCCATCGCCGCCGACCAGCCCAGATAGTTCGACTCCAGCGACTCGAGCAGCTCACCGATGTCCTCGGCGGTGAATCCGCCCCGGTAACCGTCGTCATCGATGTAGCACGGAGATGGAGCGACCATCACGTGCGCCCCGATCCGCTCCGGAGCCATGCCGGCCGCCAGCACTCCGATCATCGCACTGACGGAGTGTCCCACGAACGCGACGTCGCGCAGGTCGAGCGCCTCGCACACCTCCACCACGTCCTGGGCGTACCCGTTCAAGGAGGCGTAGCGGTCCTCCGAGAAAGCGGCTGCATCCGAGCGGCCCGAGCCGACGTAGTCGAACAGCACCACCCGATAGTCGTCGACCAGCGCAGGCAGGGTCAGCCGCCACATGTTCTGATCGCAGCCGAAGCCATGAGCCAGCATCACCGTCCGGCCCTGCGGGTTGCCGGTTACGGTGACGTTGTTCCTGCGGGCGATGTCCATAAACGGGAGCCTTTCAACGTAGTCAGATATTCCTGTTGCGCGCGAAATCATCCGCATGTCGGCCGGCTCCCTCATCGACCGACTCTTTCAAAACGACGGCATGCGGCCTCCGGTACGGGACGGCATCCGACGGTCTCTTGCGGACTGGTCATCGGACAGTGCCAGTGGAGCTCAGCGGTGGGTGAGCATGCCTTCACGCAGGCTGTTCAGGATCCGTGACAGGAGACGGGAGACGTGCATCTGGGACACGCCCAGGCGCACGCCGATCTGGGCCTGCGTGAGTTCTTCCACGAACCGCATGTGGATGATCTGGCGGTCTCGATCGTCGAGTTCGGCGAGCAGCGGAGCCAGGGTGTGGAAGTCTTCGACCAGTTCCAGCGCCTGGTCGTCGGCACCGATGAAGTCCTGCAGGGCGCTCTCGCCGTCCTCGCTCCCGCCGATCGCGGCATCCAGAGAAGAGGAGCTGTAGCCGTTGGCGGCCAGACGGGCGTCGCGCACCTCTTCCTGGGACAGGCTCATCAGCTCCGACAGTTCCTGGACCGTGGGCGTGCGGCCGAGCCTGCTGCGCAGTTCCTCGGTGGCGCGGGCGAGTTCGATACGGGCTTCCTGCAGCCGGCGCGGCACGTGCACGGCCCAGGTGGTGTCGCGGAAGAACCGCTTGATCTCGCCCACGATGTAGGGGATCGCGAAGGAGGTGAACTCCACCTCCCGCGTCAGCTCGAACCGGTCGATCGCCTTGATCAGACCGATCATGCCGACCTGGACGATGTCCTCCATCTCCTCCGCACCGCGACTGCGGAACCGGCCCGCCGCATAACGGACCAGGGACATGTTCATCTCGATCAGCGTGCCCCGGGCATAGCTGTACTCGGATGTACCCTCTTCCAGGACCGTCATCTTTTCGAAGAACAACCTGGAGAGCTCGCGGGCGTCCTTGGGCGCCACTCGGGAGGGATCGGCAACCTCCGGCAGTTCACTCGTGCGTGCGTCCAGTGCCGCCGGAATGCTCGTGTGCGCCATGATGTGCCCCTCGCGTACTGGATCCGACCGCTGCCACCAGCCGAACGGCCAGAGGCCCGGCGCCTACCCCGTCCTCGCGCACCTATACCTGTGCGGTTGGACGGGCCCGGCCCCTCGTCATGGTCAGCCGGCGAGGTAGCAGCGAATGGTGGTGCCGTCGGGGCCGGTGTGGATACGGACGAGGTCGACGAGTTGGTGGACGAGCAGGAGTCCGCGGCCGCCGGGCTGCGTGGGATTCGGCGGGCGGCGTCCAGCCAGCGGATCGGTCAGCTGACCGCCGCCGTGTACCTCGCAGACGGTCCTGCCGTTCTCGGCCCAGATCCGCAGGGTTCCTGAGCCGGCGCCGTGGACGACGCTGTTGGTGGTCAGCTCCGCCACCGCGAGTGCCAGGTCTGCCAGGCTCACGCCGGACAAGCCCAGGGACCGCGCCTGGGACACAGCGAAGTCGCGGACGGTGGGCAGTGTCTGGGCGGTGAAGGTCGAGGCCGCAGCATCGCTGGGGGCATGGAGGGGCTCGTTGTAACGGGCGGTGATCTCTTCGGGGCTGTAGGCGGTGGACGGCCTCTGACCGTCGGCGTCGACGACGAACGGGTGGGTCGCCAGCGCATCGCTGAGGGCCTGCTTCCTCAGTCGCCCGGCGTCGTAGGGGCAGAGGATGGTCACCGCGCGCCCTGTGAAAGCGGCGTTGATCAGCGCCTCATGCTGGACGCATGCCGGGTACTCGTCGGCGGAACGGCCCTGCCAGATCGGCTCGCCTACGATGCGGACCCGGCGTGCGCCTGGCTGGGTGTCGGCGAACTTGCGCGCAGCACGCCGGGAATGATGCGGCCCGGGTTGCGGCCGGCCTGGGTCATGTCGATGAAGCGGACCTGCGAGGCCTGCTCACCCAGCGGGCTCACCGGCGTCCAGCCCTTCCCGCAGGAAGGGAACCGTTCCCGCGATGTACTGGTCTGTGCCCTCGTAGAAGAGAGCGGGGTGGACGAACGGCTCGGGCGAGACGGCTGTGCTCATCACGTAGCCACCTGCATCGGGGCAGGCACGGGCCGGAAGAGTTCGAGGATGCGTAGCATCTGAGCCGGAGAGCGGTGACGTACGATCCGCTGTCCCTCGGGCAGACGCTGGACGGTGACCGCCAGGCCCGTCACGCCGGTGACCTCCACGAATCGCACCCGGGCCAGATCCACACGCAGCACATCCGTGCGGCGCTCGATCAGATCCCTCAGCGCCTGCCGCCAAACTGCCCGCGTCTTCATGCCCCCCGATCACCCCCAGCCCTGAATCTTTCAGGCACCGGTTGATGCAGTACCGCCCTACCTGGCGGCCTGGCGGAGAGCCCGCCCACGCCCGGCACGACATACACGCCCTGCCCCCGAGTCACCCCGGCTCGACCGGCCGATGGCGCATATCCATCGCCTTGCGCGATACCGGCTCAGGTACCGCGCACACCCAGACTGGCCGCACGAGGAATTCGGGACCGGCCGGACCGGCTCGGATCCTGGTGAGACGAGCCGGTGGCGGCCTATCCGACCCGTAGACGTCCTCCGGCCGGGGCAACCAAGCACGCCCAGAAGGAAAACGCGTTACGGGGCAAGGCTGATTTCGGCCCACACCGTTTTGCCGGGATGCCCTGGGGTGACGCCCCAGCGGTGCGCAAGTCGTTCCAGGAGCTGCAGGCCGAAGCCGCCGGGCTCCGTGCTACTGCTGGCACGCATGCACGGCCAGCGGTCGCAGTCATCGCTGACCGCGATGCGCAGCAGCCGGCCGTTGCAGGAGAGTCGGATCAGGGGTGGGCCGGTACCGTGGCGGATGGCGTTGGTGATCAGTTCCGAGACGAGCAGTTCGGCGGTCTGGACCACCGGGTGCCGGCGCAGCGGCCCGCCCAGACCTGCCACACAGTCGCGGACCCAGTGCCGGGCGGCCGCGATGCTCGCCGTGACCGCAGGGAAACGCGACTCGCAGGGTGGCATGGTGGGGTCGCCGTTCACGAGCCTCCTCCAGCGTGATGGCCCCGCACCGACCGGCGCGGTCGGCTGCGGGGGGGGGCAGTTGTGTGCCGGGTTACCCCTGCATGCCCGGCGAACCGTCTGTGGCGGCCGGGAGGCCGTCGGATTGTGTGAAGGGCCGGTGGCCGAGCATCTGCCGTCCACGGCTCACACAGCTCTACCCGCCGCGAAGGCGTGACGGCTGTGGCCCAGCATCGCGTTCCCCGGTGATGGCGCCCGCTGAAGCAACGACGGGCAGGACCAGGTGAGCAGCGCCTGACCATCTCGGTGCCTGACCTCGCCAAAGCGGGCGGCAGATTGTGTGCGTGTGCTGGTCCTGGGTGCCCGGTTGGGCGACACCCTGCACGGCTTACAGCACCTCGCCCGCCGTATTACGACTGCACCTGGGAGTTGTGGCATGCCTGCGACTACGGGGGGCACCCGGGGCAGGCATCGCGGAGGGGCAGCCGAGGACCTGCCTTCAAGCCTGAACCAGGGAGTTGGCCATGTCCACACACGCACGCGCCGCACGCACTGCCCGAACGCCGGTACAGCAGGCCGCCGTGGCCGTGGGCGCCGTCTTCCTCCTGGTCGGCGTTCTCGGTTTCATCCCAGGCATCACCACGAACTACGACACCATGGAGTTCGCCGCGCATCACTCCGAGGCCAAGCTGCTGGGCCTCTTCCAGGTGTCCATCCTGCACAACCTCGTACATCTCGCCTTCGGCGTCGCCGGACTCGCACTCGCGCGGACCGCGGCACAAGCCCGGCTGTATCTCCTCGCCGGCGGAGCCATCTACCTGGTCCTGTGGCTCTACGGGCTGATCATTGATCACGACAGCGCCGCGAACTTCGTCCCGCTCAACACCGCCGACAACTGGCTCCACCTCCTTCTTGGCCTGGGAATGATCGCACTGGGGGCCCTGCTCACCCGCAAGGCCAACCCCACACGGAATACTGGCTGACCGGCGCAGAGTCCACCGGTCTACTGTGGCCTGCATGGACATGCGGAGAATCGTCGCAGTGCTTGCCGAGGAAGCTGACCAGCAGATCCACGACCAGGTGTGGAATCTGGAGCCGAGCGATCGCCAGCTCGCCCTGGAGACCGAGGCCCGCCTGCGCGACGTCATCGGCCCGCAGGATGTTCAGGAGGCCTTGCCGCAGATCAAGCGGCTCGAACACCTGCGGGAAACTCTCGCCGTCCTGGCCATCTCTCTCGCGCGCACGCACGGCCGCCTGGCATGGTTTCTCTCCGGTGCTCTCAACGCGCTCGAACCGATCCTGCGCTGGCGCGCCCTGCCGGCTGACCGCGGAGGCACCTTCGGCACTGTCCTGCCGAGCCTGGAGGAATACACGCAGGCAGAGGACGCCGTCCGCCGGCTCCAAGACGCCCTTGCACAGATCACTGCTGAGACGGTGAAACTCGACAGCGTGCGCCCAAGTCAGGAGGGAAACGAAGTCTGACTGAGCGTTTGGTCATGCCTCGGTCGACTTCACCGCCTGGCGGGACCAGCGCCGCGCCCAGGCACTGAACATCGGCCGACCGCCCGCACACGACCGGTGCCAGATCATGAACGCCATCCTCTACGAGGACCGCACCGGCACCCCTGGCGCTGCCTGCCGCACGACTTCCCGCCCTGGGCCTGGCTGTACGGGTACTTCACCAAGTGGCAGCAGGACGGCGTGTTCGAGCAGCTCACCGGTCTGCCGCGGCGCCTGGCCCGCGAGGCCGAGGGCCGAGGCGCGGAGTCGTCGGCCTGCGTGCTGGATTCCCAGACCGTCAGGACATCCGCCAATGTCGCCTCGCGGATCAAGGCACGGACGCCAAAAACGGATCATCGGGCGCAAACGCCACCTCGGCTGCGACACCTCAGCCTGCTGCTGACCGCGCTGGTCACCGCCGGCAGCGTTTCCGACACCGCAGCCGGCGTGATCCTGCTGGCCCGCATCGCCGCCGCCCACCTGCACATCACGGAGGCCTGGGTGGACGCCGGCTACCGCATCACCACCATCGACCGCGGCGCCCGTCTCGGCATCGACGTCCATCCCGTCCACCGCCCGCCTGGCACCCGCGGGGGACGATCATCCCGAGACGGTGGATTGTCGAGTGCAGTATCGGCTTGGCTCATGTACCACTGACGCCTCGACCGTGACTACGCGACCCATCCGCACCGCCGCGAAGCCATGATCCACCTCGTCATGATCGACCTCATGGCCCGCAGGCTCACCGGCGAAGCCACCCTGAACTGGCGCGGAACCTGACCAGGACCAAATACAAAATCGCCGGACCAAACGCTCAGTCAGGGCCTGAGCCCACGTGGGTGGTGTCGGACCGCCTGGTCGCCTCTCGGAGTTGCATTTCTTACTGGGAGGGCTCGTTCACTTCTTGTCTTCGAGCTGTGAACGGACCGATTCGGTGAGTTCATCCCAGGAGTCGGCGAACTTCTTGATGCCCTCGTCTTCGAGGACTTTGAAGACGTCGTCGAGGTCGACACCTGCATCGGTCACGGCTTTCACGACTTGTGCCGCCTCGTCGTAGGTCTGCTGGACGGGCGTGCCGGGGTGGCCGTGGTCGGCGTAGGCCTTCAGGGTCTTTTCCGGCATGGTGTTCACCGTGTCCGGTGCGATGAGGTCGCTGATGTAGAGGGTGTCGGGGTACTCCTGGTTCTTCACTCCGGTCGATGCCCAGAGCGGGCGCTGCGGCTTGGCGCCCTGCGCCTGTAGTACGCGCCACCGGTCAGAGGAGAAGACTTCTTCGTATGCCTGGTAGGCGAGCTGTGCGTTCGCCAGCGCGGCTTTGCCCTTGAGGGAGGGGTCCGCGCCGACCTCGTCCAGCCGCCTGTCGATTTCGGTGTCCACGCGGGAGACGAAGAAGGAGGCCACCGACTCGATCCCGTCGAGTGATCCGCCGTTTTGCACCCGCTGCTCGAGTCCGGACAGGTAGGCGTCCATGACTGCGCGGTAGCGCTCGGGGCTGAAGATGAGGGTGACGTTGACGCTGATGCCGCGTGCGATGGACGTGGTGATCGCGGCCAGGCCTTCCTGCGTCGCCGGGATCTTGATGTACAGGTTGGGCCGGTCGACCAGCCACCACAGGTGCGCTGCCTCCGCGGCGGTGGCGTCAGTGTCGTGTGCCACCCCAGGGGAGACCTCCAGCGACACCCGGCCGTCGCGCTCGGTGCGCTGCGCCACCGGGGCGAGCAGGTCGCAGGCGTCGCGAACGTCGGCGGCGGTGATGGTGCGTAGCGCCTCCTCGACGCTGACTTTACGGATGGCCATCGCGTGGACCTGGTCGTCGTAGGAATCGGATCCGCTGATCGCGGCGGCGAAGATGGTCGGGTTCGTGGTGACCCCCACGACGGAGTAGTCGTCGATCAGTGACTGCAGAGCGCCGCTGTGGATGCGGTCGCGGGAGAGGTCGTCGAGCCAGACGGCGACCCCGGCTGCCGACAGTGCGGCCAGCTTCTCGTTCTGTACCATGGCAGTGCCTTCCGGGCTCAGGGGGGCGGCAGGGGCCGCGTTGGCAGATGGGTCAGCGATCACCCGTGCGCGCGT
>NZ_LJBR01000102.1 GCF_001282115.1 Streptomyces sp. NRRL B-24085
GCCGTTTCCGGCGGGACGGGAGAGCGGGGTCGCGCCGAGGGCGGAGAGGGGGGCTGGTCCTGCGCCCGCCGGAAACGGCCACATCCACTCGACCGACGGCCCGCCCCGGATGGCACCGCCCGACCTCGAGACCGGCCTGCCCTCCCGGCCGCTCATCCCCGTCGACCCGGCAGGACGCCGAGGAGACGGCCAGCGTTGATCATGTGGACGAGATCGCTCAACTCGTCGGCGCGGTCTGTCCCTTGCCTGCTTACTCCAGACCACCGAAGCGGAGGGCATCCTTCATCTCGCTGAACTTCGCCGCTGCCGTCGCGGTCCACTCCTGCGGCTGTCCAGCAACACGGAGGGCGTCCTCGATCTCCCTGAGCTTCACGGAGGGCAGCACGCCTGCCCGCTCGACCAGGTCGTCCCGGGACACGCTGGTCAGCCATGTGCAAGGGGTGAAGCCCGGACGCGGGAACGCGAACCGCAGCACGCCTTCAAAGGGCAGTCCTTCCGTGGCGCCCACGGCAACTTCGATTCCCAGACCGCTGATGTCGACGCCCGCCGGAGCGACGACCTGCATCGCCCGGAGCCCGGACGCCTCGTCTCCCGGCAGCAGCACGACCGGCCGTCGCTCATCGAACTCGACCCACCAGACTTCGCCGTGCTGCATCTGTCCTCCTGGCTCGATCTGCGGTGAGGGCGCTGTGGATACGGCTGCGGCCACCGTTGATCATCGGTGTTCGAGGACTGAAGATCATGAGGTGGCCGAGGGTCACAGCGTAGACCGTGCCCGGTGGCCGGAGTCCTTCGAGGGCCCGGTGCGGCGGATCGTCGGCGGCTTTGCGCGGGTTAGACTCCGGCGCCGGGTGCGGGACTTGGGCCTTGGGCTTTGGGATGCAGCATCTGCTCGGGCAGGCAGGGCTCGTGGTGGACGAGACCGGCGCTCCGAAGAGGGACACGCAGGTATTGACCATGCCCTGTACCTGCCCAAGTCCTGGACCGGCGACGTCGAACGCCGCGAGCAGGCCGCAGCCCGACAGGACGGGCTTCACCCGCACTGGAGACACGTGAACTGGGCTCCGCGCTCGCGGTCTTGGGCACTAACCGCGTCCCACTCCGGCCAAGCCCTGGTACCGCTGGGTCACCCTCGCCCTGCTCGCCCACACCAAGACCCCCGAACGCCGCGAAGAGGCGCCGCCGAGCCACCCTTCACCCATGAAGATCACGATCTACGGCTGGAGCATCACGGGTCGCGAGGCGGGTCGCGCAGGATGTCGGCGGTGATGTCAGCCAGTGACGTGCCGGTACGGAACGCCTCGGCACGCATGCGGGCCAGCGCGTCCTCCGGGGCGATCCCCTGCCGGGATGCCAGCGCCCCGACGGCGCGGGCCGTGTCGAACCAGTGGGCGCGGACAATCTCCTCCGGTTCCCAAGCGGGCGGCTCCCCTCCGCTCAGCAGCATGTCGCGAGTTGACATGAGAGCGACCGACACGGCCTCGGCCACGTCCTCCGCCTGCTCCAGCTCGCGCGCGTCCAAAGCGTGTGCGCGACGGGCCAGCAGGTCCACGGAGCCCAGGACGTAGTCGCCGAAGAACAGGGGGAGCGCGTACACCGATGCGATGTGCGGCAGCCTCTCGCGTACGGACGCGCCGAACAGCGGCCAGGGCGTCACATCGTGGCGCAGGTCGTCGACCGCGACAGTCTCACCGCGGTTCGCGGCGGTGAGGCAGGGCCCTTCCAGCACCGTGAACTGGATCTCTTCCAACAGCAGGGCGTCGTCGTCAGAGGCGGCGAGCAGCTGCCGCGAGGGGGTGTCGGTGAGGAGGGAGAGGGTCGCGCCGTCCACACCGAGCCCCTCGGACACAGCCGCGCACACCAGCCGGGGTATCTCCTCGGCGTCCGCGTCGGCGGCCACTTTGGCGACCAGCCGTGCCGTCTCGGCCGCTTTCGAGGTCATTGTGCGCTCCGCTCGCGCTGTGCGTCCGGCGGGGACGGCCGGCAGGCGGTCTCACCTGGGCGGTGTCCGACGCGCTGTGGGGATTCATGGCGAGGTGCCGTCCTCGTGTGCGGACGGTCGGACACCGGTGTCGGACACGGGTCCGGTGAGCGTCGACCGGCTTCGCACAGGCCGTGTCGGTTCGCGGGGTCCACGGATGCTCCGTTGCGAAGCCGAGAACGACATGATTGGGACGTTCTGGCGCGGTGACTCGGCGGTGGAACAAGGAGCAGCCGAACGGAAGGGGCAGACCGTGCACGCTCCCGACGCGGCTGGCGGCCGTCACAGTCCGCTGGAAGAGGTCACCTGGGACAAGGACGCTCATCCCGACGAGGCTGCCGACGGCCCCGCAGAGACGCCCCCGTCGCACGAGGGTCGGTCGGTCCCGCTCTCCCTGCGCGCGCTCACCTTCGGCGCACGGGTCGGACGACGCTGCCCGCGTCACACCTGAGCCTGTGGTCGCCTCGCCTGGAGTGGCTGAGCAAGCCATGCGGTCGGCAACGCGGCGTGAAGGCCGCGTCGCCGGTCTCTACACCCAACGCTTCGGTCCCTGGCCTCCGAACCAAGCCGTGATCGTCATGGTTCACGGGCTCGGCCTGTCGGGACGCTACTTCACCCCTCTCGCCGAGTCGCTGGCGGCTGCGGGGCACACCGTCCTGGTGCCGGACCTACCGGGAAACGTACGCTCGCTACGGGCCGTCCGGCGCGCTCCGGACGTCGAGGAAACGGTGCAAGCGCTGCTGCGCTGGCAGGCGGCCGCGGCGATCGGTCCGTGTTTCCTGGTGGCCAACTCGGTCGGC
>NZ_LJBR01000103.1 GCF_001282115.1 Streptomyces sp. NRRL B-24085
AGTTCAGGAGCTACAGCTCAGTGAGCGTTCAGCTCTGGCCGCCGGCCAGCTTCTCGCGCAGCGCGGCGAGCGCCTCGTCCGAGGCCAGCGCGCCGGAGGTGTCCGCACCCTCGGAGGAGTACGAACCGCCACCGCCGCCCGCGGCCGGAGCCGCACCGGCCGCGTCCCCGCCCTCGGCCGCAGCAGCGGCGTCGGCCTCGCGGGACTTGATGACCTGCTGCTGGTGCTGCTCGAAGCGGGTCTGCGCCTCGGCGTACTGGTGCTCCCACGCCTCGCGCTGGGTCTCGTAGCCCTCGAGCCAGTCGTTGGTCTCGGGGTCGAAGCCCTCGGGGTAGATGTAGTTGCCCTGGTCGTCGTAGGACGCGGCCATGCCGTACAGGGTCGGGTCGAACTCGACCGTCGCCGGGTCCGAACCGAAGGCCTCGTTGGCCTGCTTCAGCGAGAGGCTGATGCGGCGGCGCTCGAGGTCGATGTCGATGACCTTGACGAAGATCTCGTCGTTGACCTGGACGACCTGCTCCGGGATCTCCACGTGGCGCTCGGCCAGCTCGGAGATGTGGACCAGACCCTCGATGCCCTCGTCCACGCGGACGAACGCACCGAACGGAACCAGCTTCGTGACCTTGCCGGGCACGACCTGGCCGATCTGGTGGGTGCGGGCGAACTGCTGCCACGGGTCTTCCTGGGTCGCCTTCAGCGACAGGGAGACACGCTCGCGGTCCATGTCGACGTCGAGGACCTCGACGGTGACTTCCTGGCCGACCTCGACAACCTCGGAGGGGTGGTCGATGTGCTTCCAGGAGAGCTCGGAGACGTGGACCAGACCGTCGACGCCACCCAGGTCCACGAAGGCACCGAAGTTGACGATCGAGGAGACCACGCCGGAGCGGACCTGACCCTTCTGGAGGGTCGTGAGGAACGTCTGGCGGACCTCGGACTGGGTCTGCTCCAGCCAGGCACGGCGGGACAGGACCACGTTGTTGCGGTTCTTGTCCAGCTCGATGATCTTGGCCTCGAGCTCCTTGCCCACGTAGGGCTGGAGGTCGCGGACGCGGCGCATCTCGACCAGGGAGGCCGGGAGGAAGCCACGGAGGCCGATGTCGAGGATGAGACCACCCTTGACGACCTCGATGACGGTACCGGTGACGATCCCGTCCTCTTCCTTGATCTTCTCGATGGTGCCCCAGGCACGCTCGTACTGGGCGCGCTTCTTCGAGAGGATCAGGCGGCCTTCCTTGTCCTCCTTCTGGAGAACAAGGGCCTCGATCTCGTCACCGACGGCGACGACCTCGTTGGGGTCGACGTCGTGCTTGATCGAGAGCTCGCGGCTCGGGATAACGCCTTCGGTCTTGTAACCGATGTCGAGCAGGACCTCGTCCCGGTCGACCTTCACGATGACGCCGTCGACGATGTCGCCGTCGTTGAAGTACTTGATCGTCTCGTCGATCGCGGCGAGGAAGGCTTCCTCGTTACCGATGTCGTTGACCGCTACCTGCGGGGTGGTGGCGGTGGTCTCGGTGCTGCTCGTCATGTGGGAAAGGGCTCCGGTACGGACATTGAAGTCGTAGGTACTGCTTACGCCGGGAGCCCGTTTCGCTCTGAAGAAGCCGGACAGCCAAGGAAGCGCCACACAAAACCACTGGTGGCGCCTCGACAACCGAGGGGACATACAACAGATGCGAGCGCAGCCTGCTACGTCTGAGGTGCGCAGGCCCGCAGCGCAACTTGTAGCATACGGGGGCAGCCGGACAGGGTCAATGCGCGAAGGCGCACACCCGGGGCGGATCGCCGCATACCCGGCACAAAACCTGTCTCACGAGGCCACGCGCGCGTGACGGCGCCCCATTTATGACGGCCGCCGCGACGGGTTGGACGGAAGAGTACGACGAGGGAGCCCATCATCCAAGAGCCCGCATCGCACCAGCAGGAGTCCGGCCCGGACGCGGAGTCGCAGGCCACCCGGCGTGACGCGGATGTCACCGAGAGCGCCCGGGCCAACCGCGGCTGGTGGGACCGCAACGCGGACGAGTACCAGGTCGAGCACGGCACCTTCCTCGGCGACGACCGCTTCGTGTGGGGCCCCGAGGGCCTCGACGAGGTGGAGGCGGAGCTGCTGGGCCCGCCGGAGGACCTCAAGGGCAGGGACGTCCTGGAGATCGGCGCCGGCGCCGCCCAGTGCGCGCGCTGGCTGGCCGCCCAGGGAGCCCGCCCGGTCGCCCTCGACATCTCCCACCGCCAGCTCCAGCACGCGCTGCGCATCGGTGCGTCCTTCCCCCTGGTGTGCGCCGACGCGGGCGCGCTGCCCTTCGCGGACGGCTCCTTCGACCTGGCGTGCTCGGCGTACGGCGCCCTGCCGTTCGTCGCCGACCCCGTGCTGGTGCTGAAGGAGGTGCACCGCGTCCTGCGCCCGGGCGGCCGCTTCGTCTTCTCGGTGACGCACCCCATCCGCTGGGCCTTCCCGGACGAGCCCGGCCCCGAGGGCCTGTCCGTCTCCGCCTCCTACTTCGACCGCACGCCCTACGTCGAGCAGGACGAGGAGGGCCGCGCGGTCTACGTCGAGCACCACCGCACGATCGGCGACCGGGTCCGTGACGTGGTCGCCGGCGGTTTCCGCCTGGTCGACCTGGTGGAGCCGGAGTGGCCGGCCTGGAACACCTCGGAGTGGGGCGGCTGGTCCCCGCTGCGCGGCAGCCTGATCCCGGGCTCGGCGATCTTCGTGTGCGAACGGGACTGACGTACGGGGGCGTTTTGGCGGCCGTACGACACTAGGGGTGTGATCCGTTACGACGCCCTGGACGCCCTTCCCGTACGCAGTGCCCTGCCCGCGCTGGGCGACGCCCTGGAGGGGCACGGCACGGCGGTCCTCGTGGCACCGCCCGGCACCGGCAAGACGACCCTCGTCCCGCTGGTGCTCGCGGGCCTGCTGGACTCCGGCGCACCCGCGCGGAACGTCGTCGTCGCCGAACCCCGCCGGATCGCCGCCCGCGCGGCCGCCCGGCGGATGGCGTGGCTGCTGGGCGAGCAGGTCGGCGCGAGCGTCGGGTACACCGTGCGCGGCGAGCGGGTGGTCGGAGCGCACACGCGCGTGGAGGTCGTCACGACGGGGGTGCTGCTCCAGCGGCTCCAGCGCGACCAGGAGCTCGCGGGCGTCGACGTGGTCGTGCTCGACGAGTGCCACGAGCGGCATCTGGACGCGGACACCACGGCGGCCTTCCTGTGGGACGTGCGCCAGACCCTGCGGCCGGAGCTGAGGCTGGTGGCCGCGTCCGCGACGACCGACGCGCAGGGCTGGGCGCGGCTGCTGGGCGAGGCGCCCGTGGTCGAGGCGGAGGGTGTCTCGCACCCGGTGGAGGTCGTGTGGGCGCCGCCCGCGCGTCCCGTACGGCCGCCGCACGGTCGTGCGGCGGGCGCTGTCCGAGCGGCCGGGGGACGTGCTGTGCTTCCTGCCGGGCGTGGGCGAGATCGCGCGTGTGGCCGGACAGTTGGGCGGGCTCGGTGACGTGGAGGTGCTCCAGGTGCACGGGCGGGCGCCGGCGGCCGTGCAGGACGCGGTGCTGGCGGGCGGGGAGCGGCGCCGGGTGGTGCTCGCGACCGCCGTGGCGGAGTCGTCCCTGACCGTGCCAGGGGTGCGGGTGGTCGTCGACTCGGGGCTCGCGCGGGAACCGCGCGTCGACCACGCGCGCGGGCTGAGCGCGCTGGCGACCGTGCGGGCCTCGCAGGCCACCGGCCGGCAGC
>NZ_LJBR01000104.1 GCF_001282115.1 Streptomyces sp. NRRL B-24085
GAGGAACTCGACACCGCCCGCCCTCCCCACACCCCGACGGCCGCCTTCGGGAAGGTCGTCGAGGCCGCACGGAACGCCTTCGCGGACTTCGCCGACACCGTGGCCCCCTGGCGCTCGTCCACCACCCCGGCCGCCGAACTCGCCGCGTACGTCCTGTGGTCGGCGACCGTACGCCCGGCCGGTCTGGTCACCCGGCCCGGCGTCCTGATGTCCAAGCACTGGATGGACAAGGTGTGGAGCTGGGACCACTGCTTCAACGCCCTCGCCCTGGCTCCCGGCCGTCCCGGACTGGCCTGGGACCAGTTCCAGTTGCCCTTCGACCACCAGGACGACACCGGGGCGCTGCCCGACTCGGTCACCCACTCCGAGGTGCTGCACAACTTCGTCAAACCGCCCGTCCACGGCTGGGCGTTCGGCCATCTGCGCCGACGGCTGCCCAGCCCCCCGGACCGGGCGGATCTGTCCGCCACGTACGACAGGCTGGAACGCTGGACGGAGTTCTGGCTCACCGCCCGGCGCGCTCCCGGCGCCGCCCTGCCGCACTACCAGCACGGCAACGACAGCGGCTGGGACAACGCCACGACCTTCGACCCCGAGCGCGTGGTCGTCACCGCGGACCTGGCCGCCTTCCTCACCCTCCAACTGCGCGAACTCGCCGATCTGGCCCGTCACTTGGAGCGGCCGGATGACGCCGAGCGGTGGACGCGGGCTGCCGAGGAGACACAGCGGGCCATGCTCGACGAGCTCTGGAGGGGCGACCGGTTCGTCGCCCGGGGCGTGGACAGCGGTGACACCTGGGGCACGTCCAGCCTCCTCGACCTGATGCCGATCGTGCTGGGCGAGCATCTGCCGGACGACGTCGGTGCCGTGCTGGCCGGCCGGATCGAGGCCCATCTGACCCCGTACGGTCTGGCCACCGAGCTGCCCACCTCGCCGCACTACCTCTCCGACGGCTACTGGCGCGGCCCGATCTGGGCCCCCGCCACGGTCCTCGTCGAGGACGGTCTGCGCCGCGGCGGGCACCTCCGGCTGGCGGACGAGATCAGCGCCCGCTTCCGCGCCCTGTGCGAACGGCACGGCTTCGCGGAGAACTTCGACGCCCTGACCGGGACCGGCCTGCGCGACCGCGCCTACACCTGGACGGCAGCCGCCTACCTCCTCCTCGCCGAGGCGCACGCCGAGCGCACCGGCCGGTGAGGCAGGTCAGGCCAGGGTGACCTCGACGGGCAGCTTCTTGATGCCGTTGACGAAGTTCGAGCGGACCCGGGGGACCTCGCCCACGAGCCGGATGTCGGCCAGCCGGGGGATCAGCTCCTCGAACATGATCCGGATCTCGGTGCGGGCGAGGAGGTTGCCCAGGCACAGGTGCGGGCTGCCCTTGCCGAAGGTGACGTGGTCGTTGTGCTGCCGGGCCACGTCGAAGTCGTACGGGTTGCCGAAGACCTCCTCGTCGCGGTTGCCGGAGGCGTACCACATCACGACCTTGTCGCCCTCGCGGATGCGTTTGCCGCCGAGTTCGACGTCGCGGGTCGCGGTGCGCCGGAAGTGGTAGACGGGGGAGGCCCAGCGCAGGAACTCCTCGACCGCCGTGGGGATCAGCGAGGGGTCGTCCCGCAGGCGGGCCAACTGGTCGGGGTGCTGGAGGAGGGCCAGCATGGAGTGGGTGATGGTGTGGCGGGTGGTCTCGTTCCCGGCCACGACGAGGAGCAGGAAGTAGTTGTCGAAGTCCTGCGCGGAGAGCGGGACGCCGTCGCGCGGGGTGGTGTTGACCAGCTTGGACACCAGGTCGGTGCCGTCGCCGCCGCGCCGCTGCCGGGCGAGCTCCCGTCCGTACGCGAAGACTTCGAGGGAGGCGGGGGAGCGGAAGGGCAGATCGCGGTACTTCTCGCTCTCCGCGCTGTGCAGCAGGACGTCCGCGTAGTCGGGGTCGGTGTTGCCGATGATGCGGTTGCCCCAGTCGATGAGCTGCTGGTTGTCCTCCGGCGGGACGTCGAGGAGGCGGGCCAGGACGTTGATGGGGAAGTCCGCCGAGACCTCCTTGACGAAGTCGAAGGTCCTCTTGGCCAGGGCCGCGTCCAGGGTCTGCGCGGTCAGACCGCGCAGGAAGTCGGTGTAGCTGCTGATGACCCCCGCGCCGAACTGGCGCTGGATGACGCTGCGCAGGGCGCGGTGGCGGACGCCGTCCAGCTCCAGGATCGAGGCGCGCTTCCTGATCTGGTCCTCGTCGACCTCCTCCAGGTTCACGAACCTCGTGGAGGTGAAGGTCTCCGCGTCACGGTCCACGCGCGCGATGTCGGCGTGCCGGGTGACCGCCCAGAAACCGGAGTTGGGCGCCTCCTCGGGCTGCCAGTGCACCGGGTCCTGGTGGCGCAGGGTGTGGAACATCCGCCAGGGGGTGGTCCCGTCGGTGAAGTTGTCGAGGTTCGCGAGGTCGACGTCCGCGAGCGGCATCGGCTCGACGGCGGTGACTGCTGTCGTCATGCGGAAGTCCTTCACAGGTGGTAGGCGTACTCGGTGAACTCCCAGTCGGTGACGTGCCGTTGGAAGCGTTCGACCTCGTTGCGCTTGTAGGCGAGGTAAGAGGTGGTGAAGTCCTTGCCGAGCAGTTCGGCCAGCGCGGTGTCGGCCTCCAGGGCGTCGAGCGCGGCGGGCAGGTTTGTGGGCAGGACGGCGGAGCGGGCGGTGTCGTAGCCGTAGCCCTCCAGCGGGGCGGGCGGTTCCTCGCCGGCCTCGATGCCGAGCAGGGCGGCGGCGAGCGTGCCGGCGATCAAGAGGTACGGGTTGGCGCTCGCGTCGCCGAGCCGCAGCTCCAGCCGGGCCCCGGAACCGCGCTCGGGCGGGACGCGCACCATGGCGCTGCGGTTGTCCAGTCCCCAGTCGATCAGCCAGGGGGCGAGGGTGTCCGGCCCGAAGCGCTTGTACGAGTTGACCGTCGGGTTGGCGAGGGCGGCGAGCGCGGGGGCGTGGGCCAGGATTCCGGCGACGGCGTGCCGGGCGGCCGTCGACAGGCCGTAGGAGCCGGCCGGGTCGTCGAAGGCGTTGCCGCCCGCCTCGTCCTGACAGGAGAGGTGGAGGTGGAAGCCGGAGCCGCCCGCGTCGCCGAAGGGCTTGGCCATGAAGGTGGCCAGGTTGCCCTCCTTGCGGGCCAGTTCCTTGACGGCGGCCTTGAAGCGGAAGGCCCGGTCGGCGGCGTCCAGGGCCTCGGAGTGGGTCAGGTTGATCTCGTACTGGCCGCCGTCGAACTCGTGGTTCCCCGTGACCACGCCGAGGCCGAGGTCGCGCAGGAGCCGCAGGGTGCGCAGCAGGTGGTTGCCGGGGTCGGCGCGCAGCCCCGCGGTGTAGACGGCACCGGACACCTCGGGGGCACGGCGCCAGCCGGTGGGGGCCTGGGGAGCGGGCTCCAGCAGGAAGTACTCCAGTTCGGGGCCCACGACGGGCCGCAGTCCCCGGGCCGCGCACCGGGCCAGTACGGCCCGCAGGAGGTCGCGCGGCGACTCGGCGGCCGGGCCCGAGGTCGCCGGGTCGGTGACCTCCCCCAGACAGGTGGCGACGCCCGGTTCCCAGGGCAGCGCGGACAGGGTCGACAGGTCGGGCCGTACGCACACGTCCGGCAGTCCCGCGTCCAGACCGCCCGCGACCGGGACCACGTCCCCCTGCGGGGTGGTGTGGTAGACGGCCTTGCAGAACGCCAGGCCGTGCTCGCAGGCCGCGGGCAGGTGATCCACCAGGACGTCCCGGGCGCGGTCCGTGCCGATGAGGTCGGGATAGATCACCCGGACCACGTCGATGCCGTCGGCGGTGAGCCGCTCTGTGTGACGGCGGATGTCTGGAGTGTCGTGAGCGCTCACCGATGCCTCCTTGGGCGGCTGGAGCAGCCTCGGATGTTCGTTTGAACCCGAACGTTATGGAGGAGGTCATCCGCCCGCAAGGGGGTGACGCGAATAATTTATCCACCTGGATAGGTATTGACCAGGGAGTGGCACCTGCCTATCTTGTTTGAAGCCAAACGAGTTGGGGGCGCGGTTCTCCGCAGCGGTCTTCGCGGCGGTCTCCGCCCTGGTTTTCGCAGTGGTTCCCGCGCCCCTTTGGCCGGGGCCCGGCCGAGCAGGCCGGGCCCCACTTCGCCCCTTCGCTCCCGCTCCCTCAGGAGGACCGGCCATGAAGGTCGTCGTCGACATGAACAAGTGCCAGGACCACGGCCAGTGCGTCTTCGCGGCCCCCGACGTCTTCTCGATGGACGGGGGCGGCCGTCTGCTGTACGTCCCCGATCCGGACGACGCGCTGCGCGACGAGGTCGAGGAAGCGGCGGACGTCTGCCCGCTCCAGGCGATCCGGATCGAGGACTGACGTGGGCGCCGGCATCGTCGTCGCGGGCGCCTCCATGGGCGGTCTGCGCGCGGCCGAGCAACTGCGCGCCGCCGGCTGGAGCGGCCGGATCACCGTCGTCGGCGACGAGCCGCACATGCCGTACAACCGGCCCCCGCTGTCCAAGGAGGTCCTCGCCGGCAAGGCGCCCTTCGCCTCCCTCGCCTTCACCCCCAAGGCCGCCGCGGCGGACGTGGAGTGGCGGCTGGGCAGGCGGATCGTCGCCTCCCGGCTCACCGAACGCACCGTCTCGCTCGACGACGGCTCGGTCCTCCCGTACGACGGTCTCGTGGTCGCCACCGGCATGCGGCCCCGCCGGCTGCGCTGCCCGGGGCCGCTCACCGGCCGGCACACGGTCCGCACGATCGACGACGCCCAGGGCCTGCGGGCCGAGCTGACCCGGCCGGGCGCACGCGTGGTCGTCGTCGGCGCCGGGTTCATCGGCTGCGAGGTCGCCGCCACGGCCGTGGCGCTCGGGGTGGCCGAGGTGACGGTCGTCGACCCGCTGCCCCTGCCCATGGTCGGCCCCCTCGGGGAACTGCTCGCACGCGCCCTGCTCAAGCGGCACGAGGAACGCGGAGTGCGGTTCGCACTGGGCACCGGCGTGTCCGCTTTCGCGGGCGAGGACCGCGTCACCGGCGTCGTCCTGTCCGACGGGACGGTCCTGGACGCCGACGTCGTCGTCGAGTCCGTCGGATCGGTCGCCAACACCGAGTGGCTGGACGGCAACGGGCTCGACCTCACCGACGGTGTCCTCACCGACAAAGGGCTCAGGGCCGGCGGCCGGCCGGACGTCGTCGCGGTCGGCGACGTCGCCCGCTTCCCCAACGCCCGCTACGACGGCGTGCCGCGCCGCGTCGAGCACTGGTCGATCCCCACCGACACCGCCAAGCACGCCGCCAGGACCCTCCTCGGCACCGAGCCGGCGCCCTTCGCGCCGCTGCCCACGTTCTGGAGCGACCAGCACGAGTTCCGGTTGCAGTCCTTCGGCGCACCCGCGCTCGGCCAGGACGACGTACGGATCCTGGACGGCGACCCCGAGGGTGACGTCCTGGTCGGCTACCACACCGGCGGCCGGCTCGTCGGCGTCGTGGCGCTCGGCGGTCACGCCGCCGCGACCGCTGCCGCCCGCTACCGCGCCGAACTGCTGAAGCAGCCCGCCCTCACCGCCTAAGGAACCCCGCCATGTCCGCTGTCCGTGGTTACTTCCACCCCAAGACGGCGAGCGGTGCCTCGTCGCTGATCCCCGCGCCCCCGTGGCGCTACTCCGGCGACCTGCTCACCGTCGAGTACCGCACGGATCCCGCCCGGGTACGCGAACTGCTGCCCGAGCCGCTGGAGTTGGCCGACGAGGACCCGGGTGCCGTCGCCCTGATCTGGGCCGACTGGCAGTCCTGCTCGGCGTCCGGCGAGGAACTGCTCGACCCCGTGCTCGCCCAGTACAAGGAGGCCTTCGCGGTCGTCCGCTGCACGTACCGGGGCGAGACCTACTCCCGGTGCGTGTACATCTGGGTCGACAAGGACTTCGCGATCGCGCGAGGGCTGCACCAGGGCTATCCGAAGAAGCTCGGGTCGATCCACCAGACCCGCCCGCACCCCTACGGGCCCGCGCCGCGGATCGAGGCGGGGGCACGCTTCGGGGCGACGCTCGCCGCCGCGGACCGGCGGCTCGCCCAGGCCGTGGTGACCCTGCGCGAGCCGTCCGGGACGAACGGGTTCGTCAACGGGCATCCCATGGCCCACCACCGCTGGCTGCCGTCGATCGAGAAGGGCAAGGGGCCGGCCCTGGACGAACTGATCGAGTCCGGGGCGGCCTCCTTCGAGGGCGGCCGCCCCTGGGTCGGGGACGCCGAGCTGGAACTGTTCGAGGCGCCGACGGAGGAGCTGGCCCGGCTCGAGATCCGTGAACCGATCGCCGCGTACTACCGCCAGGTCGGCGTCGTCTGGGACGGCGGCCGACTCCTGGAGTCCGGAACCTCCGGAGCCCATTAACTCCTTTACGTCACGCAGCACTTGGAGACCGGACATGACCGAACACACCCTCACGGTGGCCGGGGTCACCGTGGACACCCGGCACTGGATCGGCGGCGAACGCGTCGCCTCCGCCGGCACCTTCACCGACACCTCGCCGATCGACGGCGCCGTCCTCGGTGAGATCGCCCGCGGCGGACCCGCGGAAGCGGCCGCGGCCGTCGCCGCCGCCAAGGCCGCCTTCCCCGCCTGGGCCGCCACCCCGCGCGCCGAGCGGGCCCGCGTCCTGCACGCGATCGCCGACGGCGTCGAGAAGCGGATCGAGGAGCTCGCCATCGTCGAGACCACCGACAACGGCGCGCTGCTGCGCTCGCACCGCCGGGGCGTGATGCCGCGCGTGGCGCACAACTTCCGTTTCTTCGCGGACTGGCTGCTGACGCTGGACCACGACGACTTCGAGACCCGTGGCCACAACAACCACGTCTCCTGGGACCCGGCCGGCCCCTGCGTGCTGATCACACCGTGGAACGCGCCGCTGATGCTGGCCACCTGGAAGGTCGCCCCGGCGCTCGCCGCGGGCAACACCGTGGTCCTCAAGCCCGCCGAGTGGTCGCCGCTCACCGCCTCCCTCCTCGCCGACATCACCGCCGAGGCCGGGCTGCCCCCCGGCGTCCTGAACGTCGTCCAGGGCCACGGCGCCGAGATCGGTGACGCGCTGACCTCGCACCCGGACGTGCGCCGCATCAGCTTCACCGGGTCCGTGCCCACGGCCCGCCGGATCAGTGCGTCGGCCGCCGCCAACCTCACCCCGCTCAGCCTCGAACTCGGCGGCAAGTCACCCCTGTTGGTGTTCGCCGACGCCGACCTGGACCTCGCCGTCGACCTCGCGGTGGAGCAGTACGACAACGCCGGGCAGGTGTGTCTGGCCGCCACCCGCATCCTCGTGGAGGAGACGGTCGCCGAGGAGTTCACTCGACGATTTGTCGACAAGGCAACCCGGCTGCGGCAGGGCGACCCCCGCGACGAGGCCACCGACATCGGGCCCAACATCCACCCCCGCCAGTTGGAGAAGATCGACGGATTCGTGCGGCGAGCCGTCGCGGCCGGGGCCCGCGCCGTCATCGGCGGGCACCGGGGAGACGGCCAGTACTACGCGCCCACCCTGCTCACCGATGTCGATCAGGATGCGGAGATCGTGCAGGAGGAGGTCTTCGGCCCGGTCCTGACCCTCCAGACCTTCACCGACGAGGACGAGGCCGTCCGGCTCGCCAACGACACCCGCTTCGGGCTCGCCGCCACCCTCGCCACCGGCGACCCCGAGCGCGCCGAGCGCGTCAGCGCCCGGCTCGTCGCCGGCACCGTCTGGATCAACTGCTTCTTCGTCCGCGACCTCCAGGCACCCTTCGGCGGCTCCCGCCACTCCGGGGTCGGCCGCGAGGGCGGCACCTGGAGCTTCGACTTCTACTGCGACCTCAAGAACACCGTCACCGCGCCGAACGGATGGAACAACCATGGGTGAGATCGTCGGGGCGGGCCTCCTCGCCCACGTCCCCACCATCGTGCTCCCGCGTGAGGAGCGGCTGGAACTGAACGAGGGCAAGGAGATCACCCTCGTCACGGGCCTTCAACAACTGCGCCGCGAGGTGTTCGAGCGCGACGACTACGACACTGTTGTCGTCCTGGATTCCCACTGGGCGACCACCGTGGAGTTCGTGGTCACCGCCCAGCGGCGCAGGGCCGGCCTGTTCACCTCGGAGGAACTGCCGCGCGGCATGTGCAGGATGCCCTACGACTTCCCGGGCGACCCCGAACTGGCTTTCAACATAGAGAAGTTCGCGGACAAGCACGGCACCTGGATCACTGCGATCGACGACGACTACCTGCCGATCTACTACGCCACCATCAACCTCTGGAAGTTCCTGGGGGAGGGCCTGCCCGACAAACGGTGGGTGACCATCGGGGTCTGCCAGACCGGTGACATGGAGGACCACCTGCGTCTCGGACGGGCGCTGGCGGACGGCATCGCCGCCACCCCCGGCCGCCGCGTCCTGCTGATCGCGTCCGGCGCGCTCTCGCACACCTTCTGGCCGCTGCGCGAGCTGCGCGACCACGAGGCCAGCGACCCCGTGCACATCCGCACCCCCGAGGCCCGCGCGGCGGACCAGGAGCGCATCGCCTGGTTCAAGGAGGGCCGGCACGACAAGGTCCTCGACTCCATGGACGCGTTCTGGAAGGTCAAGCCCGAGGCGAGGTTCTTCCACTACCTGATGATGGCCGGCGCCCTCGGCGAGCAGGCCTGCACCGCCCGGGCCCGCCAGTACGGCGAGTACGAGAACTCCGTCGGCACCGGCCAGGTCCATCTGTGGTTCGACCGCCCGGCCGACGGCTGGACCGGCACCGGCCCGTCCGCGGCCCCCGCCCCGCGCACCCCTCACAGCCGTACCTAGGAGTCCCGAACATGCCCGAGTACCGCCGCATCCTCCTCGACGGCGCCGCCGTCCAGGTCACCGTCGACGGCGACGAACTGGTCGCCGGGGACGGCCGCCGCGTCAAGGCCGAGGACGCCCAGCACCTGCCCCCGGTCGTCCCCTCCAAGGTCATCGCCGTCCACCTCAACCACCGCAGCCGCGTCGACGAGTTCCGCATAGACCTGCCGGACACCCCCACCTACTTCCACAAGCCCACCTCCTCCCTCAACTCCCACAAGGGCGCGATCGTCCGCCCCGAGGGCTGCAAGTGGCTCAACTACGAGGGCGAGGTGGCCATCGTCGTCGGCAGGACCGCGCGGAACATCTCCCCGTCCGACGCGGGGGAGTTCATCGCCGGCTACACGATCGCCAACGACTACGGACTGCACGACTTCCGCGACACCGACGCGGGGTCCATGCTCCGCGTGAAGGGCTCCGACACCCTGTGCCCGCTGGGCCCCGGCCTGGTCACCGACTGGGACTTCCACGGCAAGCGCCTGCGGACGTACGTCAACGGCGAGGTGGTGCAGGACGGTTCGACCGACGAGATGAAGTGGGACATGCATTACCTCGTCGCCGACATCGCCCGCACCATCACGCTGTACCCCGGGGACGTCCTGCTGTCGGGCACGCCCGCCAACTCCCGCCCCGTCCAGCCCGGTGACGTCGTCGAGGTGGAGGTGGAGGGGCTGGGACGGCTCACCAACCACGTCGTCGCCGGCCCCACCGCCATCCGCACGGACGTCGGCGCCCAGCCCACCGAGTCCGAGGAGGTGCTGTCCACGGCGCTCGGCGGCGACTGGGAGTTCCGCGGAGTCCGGCCGCCACGGCGCTGACGAACGGGAAGCGGACCGCGGGGGACCGGCGTCGGATCCGCTTAGGGCTGCGGGGGGCCGGCGTCGGACGCGTCGGACCGCGGGGGGCGGCGTCGGACGCGTCGGGCTGCGTTGGTTCCGGCGTCGGACCGCAGACCGCGTGGGCCAGCGTCGGATCCGCTTCGGACCGGAGGGTCTGGTGAGGCCGTCGTGGGGCGGCGCGTGTCGGTCCGCGGCCTCGCCCCGCGAGGCCGTGGACGCTGACGTTGGGGGGTGCGCGGTCGAGGCGGGTGACCTCGCCCGCGGGCCGGGCACTGCGGTTCCGAGGAGCGGACCGCGTCGGACAGGCGGACCGGAGGGTCTGGTGAGGCCGTCGTGGGGCGGCACGTGTCCGTCCGCGGCGCCGCCCCGCGAGGCCTTCGATGCTGACGTCCGGGGGGCGGTCGACGGCCCAGCCCGGAACGGCTCCTCGGTCGCCCCGAACTCCGCTGTCCGCACCGGCGTGTTCGCTCGTCGCGGCGGACCGCCGAGGACTCGGCCGGCGGCGCTGGCCAGGTAGGGTCGCCGACATGACCGATTCCGCGGACGCCCCCGAGAGCCGACGGTCGCGCAAGCGAGTGCACTACGGGGAGGGGCGCGAGGCCCTGCTGAACGCGGCGGTGCGGGTGGTGGCCCGGGGCGGGCTGCGCAGGCTCACCTACCGCGCGGTCGCGGAGGAGGCGGGGGTCACCCACGGGCTGGTGGTCCACCACTTCGGCTCGCGCGACACCCTGATCGAGGAGACGCTCGCCCACACCATCCGCACCTCCCTGAACACCAGCGCGCTCGAACCCGGCACCGGCAAGGTCGACGACTTCTCCTCGGGCGTGTCCGACATGGTCACGGCGGATCCGGACAAGCAGGCGTTCCAGTACGAGCTGCTGCTCGAATCCCGCCGCAGGCCCGAGCTGCTTCCGCAGATCCGCGCCCTGTACGACGAGTACTTCGACGCCACCCGCCGCGAGCTGAACCGCATGCTCCCGGCGGGCGCCGACCGGGCGCTGGCCAGGCTGGTCTTCGCCGCTCTGGACGGCCTCGTCCTGCACCAACTCGTCCTGGGCGAGCCCGACGTCACCGACGCGGCGATCGAGGAACTCCGCTCCCTGCTGCGGCTGCTCGACGCGGACGCCGACGGCGACCACAAGGCCGACCGTGACGCCGACGGCGACCGCATCAGCGACGACGGGCACGACTCCGACGCCTGACGCGCCGGCCGGCGCGGACACCCGTCTCACCAAGGCCCTGCCCCCGGCCCCGGACCACGAGTCCGGGGCCTCCTCGCGCTGCCCACCCAGGCCCCGCCAGGACCGTACGGGTAAAGGGCACGGCAAATCGGCCACCTGACGGAAAAGCCCCGCCGAACCCCTTGCCAAACGGATAGTTCCGACCCACCATGAGGCAACTCGTTTGGCTCGAAACAATTCCCCGCCCCTCCCCGCTCCCGGCAGGTGATTCGAGTGGACAGTCAGACAGCGGTCAGCACGCAGACCGCTTCCGATCCCTCCACGGCAGGCAGGCTCAAGCCCAACTCGCTCGGCGTCCTGGGCATCCTGTTCTTCGTCCTTTCCGCCCAGGCCCCGCTGACCGGCATCGCCGGCGCCGTCCCCATCGCGGTCGGCATCGGCAACGGGCCCGGTACCCCCGCCGCGTACCTCGTGGCGGGCGCCGTGGTCCTGCTGTTCTCGGTCGGCTTCGTCGCCATGGGCCGCCATGTGGTGGACGCGGGCGCCTTCTACACCTACATCGGCAAGGGGCTCGGCCGCCCGGCCGGCTGCGGCAGCGCCGGTGTGGCCCTCTTCGCCTACTGCGCCATCCAGGCCGCCATGTACGGGCTGTACGGCGCCACGGTGAGCTCCCTGGTCGAGCACTACACCGGCACCCATGTGGCGTGGTGGGTCTGGACCCTGGTCACGATGGCGATCGTCCAGATACTCGGTGCCTCCGGCATCGAAATGGGAGCCAGGATCCTCGCCGTGTTCGTGCTGGCCGAGTTCAGCATCCTGATCGTCTTCGCCCTCGTCACCCTCTTCAAGGGCGGCGGCCCCGAAGGGCTCGGCTTCACCGACAGCTTCTCGCCCTCGGCCGCGCTCCAGGGCGCCCCGGGTGTGGCGCTGATGTTCGCCGTCGCGTCGATGTTCGGCTTCGAGGCCACCGCCATCTACGGCGAGGAGGCCCGCGAGCCGCGCAGGACCGTCCCCCGGGCCACCTACCTGTCCGTCGCGGTGGTCACCGGCTTCTTCGCCCTCACCTCGTGGATGCTGGTCTCCGCGCACGGCGCGTCCCGTGTCACGGCCGAGGCGGGCAAGGCCCTGGAGAGCGGCGACGCCACCGGCTTCGTGTTCGCGCCGATCGCCGCCCAGTTCGGCGGCTGGGTCGACGACGTCCTGCCGATCCTGCTGGCCACCTCGCTGTTCGCCGGCATTCTGGCCTTCCACAACTCGGCCAACCGCTACCTGTTCTCCCTCGGTCGTGAAGGCCTCCTGCCGCACGCGCTGACCAGCCTCAACGGCCGCCACTCGCCCTGGACGGCCGGCATCGTGCAGACCGTGATCTCGGTGCTGCTGGTGATGCCCTTCGCGGTCCTGGGCAAGGACCCGGTGCTGACCCTGTTCTCCTGGTTCAGCGGCGTCGCGGTGCTCGCGATGATGCTGCTGTACCTCCTGACCTCGGTCTCCGTGGTCGTCTTCTTCCGCAGGTCGGGTGCGGACGGCCGCCCCTGGAACACGGTGATCGCCCCCGTGCTGGGCGCGCTCGGCATCGCCGGTGCCATCTGGCTCATCGTCGAGAACTTCACCACGCTCATCGGCGGCGACCGCACCACCGCGATCTGGCTCCAGCTCGCCGTCCCCGCGGTCCTGGTGGCCGGTCTGGTGGTCGCGCGGGTGACCAGGGGCGGAGCGGCCACCGCCGGCTGACCCCGCGGCGAGGTGCGGCCCGGACCTCCCCGCCGGGCCGCACCCGCGGCGCTCCGCCGTCCGTTACGCCGGGGTGTGCGCCACCCGGTCGAGAAACGCGTCGGTCAGGTGACCGGCATTGGCCCGTGCCGCGGTTTCCAGGGCGCGGCTGCGGGCGAGCAGCTCCTCCGGGTCGACACCCAGCCGTACGCACTGCGCCCTGCCGCCGAGGTCGAGGTACCGGCGCACGACCGTCGTGGTGATCTCCGGGTGGAACTGCACACCCATGCTGCGGCCGGCCAGGAACGCCTGCGCGCACACCTCGTTGCGGGCCACCTCCACGGCCCCCGGCGGCAGGGCGCAGCGGTCGTGGTGCCACTGGAACCAGGGGCCCTCCGGTACCAGCGAGGGGTCGTCGCTGTCGATGCGGGTCCAGCCGATCTCGGGACGCGGCGCCGGTCCCACCGAGCCGCCGAGGGCGGTGGCCAGGGCCTGGGCGCCGAAGCAGACGCCCAGCACCGGGACGCCGAGGTGGTGGGCCGTGCGCAGCAGGGCGAGCTCGCCGCCGATCCAGGTGCCGACCGCCGTCTCGTCGTACACCGACCAGGGGGCGCCGAGCGACACGACCAGGTCCCAGTCGTCGGGCGCGGGGAACGCGAAGGAGACGTCCGGCGCGTGGTGGCGCTCCGCGGGCACGACGGTCACGGTCGTGAGGTCGTACCCGCGCTCGCGGAGTCGTGCCCCGATCAGTCCGGGCTCGGTCGCGTGGTCGTGCATGAGGACGAGTGCGCGCACGGCGGCTGCTCCTTTCCGTTGCCGGGGCCTCTTGTGCCGGGCCCCGGGCCGATCATATCGTTTGGATTCAAATAATATTTCGGAGGTCTTCCATGCCAGACGTCACGCACGAGGAGTGGCTGCGCCGGGCCAAGGGGCTGGACGTGTCCGGCGCCCATCACGTCGACGGGGCCGACGACCCCGGCGGGGGAGCGGTCTTCACCCTCGTGTCGCCCCGCGACGGCCAGGCGCTGGCCCAGGTCGCGGACGCCGGACAGGCCGAGGTCGACCTCGCCGTGGCGGCCGCCCGGCGGGCCTTCGACTCGGGTCCCTGGCCGCGCCTCGCCCCCGCCGAGCGCGGCCGGACGCTGCTGCGCCTCGCCGACCTGCTCGAGGAGCGGCGCGAGGAACTCGCGCTGACGGTCAGCCTGGAGATGGGCAAACCCATAACGGACGCGTACGGCATCGAACTGCGCGCCCTCATCGGCACCTTCCGCTGGTACGGCCAGCTCGCCGACAAGCTCACCGACGAGTCCCCGCACACCGCCCCCGACGCCCTCGCCCTCGTCACCCGGGAGCCGGCCGGAGTCGTCGGCGCCGTCGTGCCCTGGAACTTCCCTCTGACGCTGGCCGGCTGGAAGGTCGCCCCGGCGCTCGCGGCCGGCTGCACGGTCGTACTGAAGCCGTCGGAGAACGCACCGCTCTCCGGACTGCTGCTGGGCCGCCTCGCCACCGAGGCGGGACTGCCGCCCGGCGTCCTGAACGTGGTGAGCGGCAACGGGCCGGTGGCCGGGCGGGCGCTGGGCCTGCACCCCGACGTCGACGTGCTGGCCTTCACCGGCTCCACCGCCGTCGGCCGGCACTTCCTGCGCTACTCCGCCGACTCCAACCTCAAGCGCGTCTGGCTGGAGCTCGGCGGCAAGTCGCCGAACATCATCCTCCCCGACGCCCCCGACCTGGAACAGGCCGCGGCCACCGCCGCCTGGGGCATCTTCTTCAACCAGGGCGAGATGTGCACCGCCCCCTCCCGCCTCCTGGTGCACTCCTCCGTCGCCGACCAGGTCACCGAGGCCGTCGTCGCGCGGGCGCGGGAACTGCGGGTCGGGGACCCCCTCGACCCGGCCACCGAGATGGGCGCCCTGGTCACGGAGGCCCACCTGGCCCGCGTCGAGGACCACATCGCCACGGGCCTCGGCGAAGGGGCCCGGCTGCGTGCCGGCGGCGGCCGCACCCTGACCGGGACGGGCGGCAGCTTCCTGGAGCCCACCGTCTTCGACCGGGTCGGCCCCGGTATGCGGCTGGCGCGCGAGGAGATCTTCGGTCCGGTCCTGTCCGTGCTCACCTTCGACGACCTCGACGAGGCGGTACGGCTCGCCAACGCCACCGAGTACGGGCTCGCCGGCGCCGTGTGGACCTCCGATCTGTCCACCGCCCACCGGGTCTCCCGCGCCCTGAGGGCAGGAACCGTCTGGGTCAACTGCTACGAGGAGGGCGACCTGACGGTGCCCTTCGGCGGCATGAAGCAGTCGGGCAACGGCCGCGACAAGTCCGCGCACGCCCTGGAGAAGTACACCGAGCTCAAGACGACCTGGATCCAGCTGTGAACCGGACGCACAGGTCAGCGCGGCCTCTCATCGCGATCCCCGCACGCTTCTCCGCCACCACGTCCGCCCTCCGGTACGCCGCCGAGGTCAACGCCCGCGCGCTGATCGAGGCCGTGTGGCGGGCCGGCGGCGAACCGGCGGGCATCCACCCCGCCGCCGGAGACGTCCCGGCCCGCCTCGCCCGCTTCGACGGCGTCCTTCTCCCCGGCGGCGGCGACCTCGCCCCGCACCGCTACGGCGCCGGCGACACCCACGCGGCCGTCTACGACGTCGACGACCTCCAGGACGCCTTCGACCTCGAAGTCGCCCGCGCCGCACTGGACTCGGGCCTGCCCCTGCTGGCGATCTGCCGCGGCCTCCAGGTCGTGGACGTGGCCCTCGGCGGCACCCTGGAACAGCACATGGACAGCGACCACCGGCACCTCGTGCACCCCGTCACGATCCGGAGCGGCACCCTGCTGGAGCGGGCCACCGGCGCCGAGAAGACCGACGTCTCCTGCTACCACCACCAGCGTGTGGACCGCCTCGGCGAAGGACTCACGGCCACCGCGCACGCCGCCGACGGCACCGTGGAGGGCCTCGAACTGCCCGACGCCCCCGGCTGGTTCACCGCCGTCCAGTGGCACCCCGAGGACACGGCACACGAGGACCCCGCCCAGCAGGGTCTGTTCGACGCCCTGGTCCGGGCCGCCCGCGACCGACGCTGAGGCCGCGGTCCGGGGGACCGAACCGTGCAGTCCTCGTGAAAACCCGGTGGAAGCGCTGTCGGTGGTGCCCTCTATGCTGCACCGGACGATCACGCGGGACCAGGGGAGGGCGGGGCATGTTCGGCAAGCTGTTCGGTGGGGGCCGGGAGAGACCGGAGGCGGATCCGTACGCCCTGCCCGTGCCGCGCAGACAGAAGAACGGGACGTACCCGCTGCGCGCCCTCGGGGACACGCGGGTGCTCGCGCTGGTGGAAGCGGCCGACGCCGGTGACTGGGAGGCGGTCAAGGCGGCCCTCGCTCCCTTCGACCTCGGGCGCGAGCAGGCGGTCCTGGGGCAACTGGCGCACGTCGACGGTGTGGAGGAGTGGATCGTCCGGGCCGCCGAGGAGGACAAGGACGACAAGGAGCTTCGGGCGACCGCCCTGCTCATCTCCGGTGCGCGCCATGTCGCCTGGGGCTGGGAGGCGCGCACGTCCGCCCGTGCCGTGGACGTCAGCCGCGAGCAGTGGCAGACCTTCTACGAGCGGCTGCGCATCGCCGAGGAGCACCTGCTGGAGGCCGCCGAGCTGCGGCCCGACTGGGTCACGCCGTGGCGCCATCTGCTCACCTCAGGACGCGGCATGTCCGTCGACGACAGCGTCAAGGAGGCCCGGCTCGCAGCCGGCCTGCGCCGCGATCCGCTGAACCTGGACCTCCACCTGGAGTGGGTGTCGCAGCTCCAGCCCCGCTGGGGCGGACAGCCGGGCGAGGCCCTGGAGTTCGCCCGGAAGGCCTTCGCCGGCGCGCCCGACGGGCACCGGCTCGGCTGTGTCATCGCCATGGCACACATCGAGGAGTGGGTGGAGTCCGACGACCGCGACTGCCTGCAGGACCCGCGGATCCGGACCGAGTTGCGGGAGGCCGCCGAGCGCAGCATCCTGCACCACGCGTACGAGCGCCGGCTGGGCTGGCAGGGCGACTACAACATGTTCGCCATGGCCCTCTCGCTGGCGGGCAGCAGCACCGCCTCCAATGTCTTCCGCGAGCTGGAAGGCGTGTTCACCGAGTGGCCCTGGACCTTCATGGCGGACCCGCAGAAAGCGTACGCGCGCTTCCGCAAGGCCTTCTGAGCCGCTGGCCGCCCGACCTTGCCGTCCTCGGCCGGTCCCGCGGACGACCGCCCACCCCGCCGTTCCCTTCCCTTCACCCCGGACTGCCCCATGCCCCTGCGTCACAACGCCGCCGAGCACGCGACCACCGACCGCACCTTCCAGGTCGACCTCCGCGGCCTCGTCGACCTCCTCTCCCACCACCTCTACTCCAGCCCCCGCGTCTACCTCCGTGAGCTCCTCCAGAACGCGGTGGACGCGCTGACCGCCCGGCACGACCTCGAACCGGGCGCCCCCGCCGACGCGTTCGGCATCCGCTTGTACGCCGACGGCTCCGTGGTGCGCGTCGAGGACGACGGCGTCGGACTCACCGAGGCCGACGTGCACACCTTCCTCGCCACGATCGGCCGCAGCAGCAAGCGGGCGGAGCAGATCGCCGACCAACGCGCCGACTTCATCGGCCAGTTCGGCATCGGCCTGCTCTCCTGCTTCCTGGTCGCCGACGAGATCCACGTCGTGAGCCGCTCCGCCCGCACCCCCGACGCACCCGCCGTGGAGTGGCGCGGACGCGGCGACGGCAGCTACACCGTCCGCACCCTGCCCGCCGCCACCCGCCCCCGCCC
>NZ_LJBR01000105.1 GCF_001282115.1 Streptomyces sp. NRRL B-24085
TGCTGGGGGTGTCGCGGGGCGGGCGCTCAGTCCTCGCCGCGGAAGATGTTGTCCTCCCCCGTGTGCGCCGTGGTGGGGCCGATCCGGTCCTCGACCGCGGGGAGACAGGTCCGCAGGTCTCCCTTGCCGTGCAGGCGGCGGGCCCTGGACCAGCCCGTCTCGGGGCGGCGCGCTACGGGTTTCTCAACGGTGTGCGGTGTCACGGCGGTTCACCGTCCTTCCATGCTCCCTTCCGGGTCCCCCGGAGGGCGCGGGACAAACGGGCGGTGCGCCCGTCAGCCCGCGGCCCCCGCACACACATTCGTCGAGGGCCGGGAGCACCGGAATTTGACGGCCGGCCGAACCGGCCTGTCGGGCTCAGGTGTTGGGCCGTGCCACGCTGATGTCGCCCAGGGCGGATTCGGGATCGCGTTCCATGGCCAGGTCGCCGAGGGCGACGATGCCGACGGGGTGGCCGTGGTCGACGACGGGGATCCGCCGCACCGCGTGCTCGCGCATGAGCTCGATCGCGTGGTCCAGGTCGTCCTCGGGGGTGACGGTCACCAGGTCGTCGCTGCACGCGCCGGCCACGGTGGTCTGTTCCGGGTCGCCGCCCTCGGCGAGGGACCGCACGACGAGATCGCGGTCGGTGACCAGGCCGCGCAGTTCGTCGCCGTCGGTCACCAGGACGGCGCCGAGGTCCTGGTCCCGCATGATCCTGGCGACGGCCGTCACGGAGGTCTGCGGTTCCACGGTGACCGGGGCGCTGGTCATGATGTCGCTGACGTGCTGAGTCATGACGTACCTCTCTGCTGCGGGGATGGTCCGCTCCGGGTACCCCTCCTCAGGCGTCCAGTGCGATCTCGCTCCACACCTGTTTGCCGCCGCTGACGGGGACGCTGCCCCAGGCCGCCGACACCGCCTCGACGAGGAGGATGCCGCGGCCTCCGGTGGCCTCCCAGCCGATGCTGGTGGGTTTGGCGGGGGTACGGGGCGAGGCGTCGGCCACGGAGACCCGCAGCCGCCTGCCGATGAGCGTGAGGTCGAGGCGGACCTGGCCGCCGGTGTGCACGAGGGCGTTGGTGACGAGCTCGGAGACCACGAGCAGGGCGGTGTCCATGGCGTCCTCGGGGACACCCCAGGCGCGCAGGGTGCGCCGGGTGAAGCGGCGGGCGTGCCGGGCGGCCTCGGGGACCCGCCAGACGGTCCAGCTCTCCCGGAGCGGGTGGGTGGCCATGCCGTCGTAGCGCAGCAGGAGCAGGGCGACGTCGTCGCTGCGGCGGGCGCCGCCGAGCAGGACGTCCGCGACGAGTCCGAGGTGGGCGGGGTCGGCGGCGGCCACCCCTCGCGCAAAGCGGTCCATGCCCGTGTCGATGTCGGCCTCGGTGGACTCGACGAGGCCGTCGGTGGTCAGTGCGACCAGGGTGCCGGGCCGCAGGCGCAGCGGGGTCATCGGGAAGTCGGCCTGGGCCACCACGCCGAGCGGGGGGCCGCCGTCGGCCTCGGCGATCTCCGTGGTCCCGTCGGGGTGGCGCAGCACCGGCGGCAGGTGGCCGGCGCGGACGCACCAGGCGGTGCCCTCCTCCAGGTCGAGGTCCACGTAGGTGCAGGTGACGAAGAGGTCGGTCTCCAGGTCCATGAGGAGCCGGTTGGCGTGGGCGACGACCACGTCAGGGGGGTGGCCCTCGACGGCGTAGGCGCGCAGGGCGGTGCGCATCTGGCCCATGAGGGTCGCGGCGGCGGCGCTGTGGCCCTGGACGTCGCCGATGACCAGGGCGACACGGTTGTCGGGCAGCGGGATCACGTCGTACCAGTCGCCGCCCAGTTCCAGCCCCGCGGTGCTGGGCAGGTAGCGCGCCACGGCGACCGCGCCGGGCAGCCGGGGCAGGCGGCGGGGCAGGAGCTGGC
This sequence comes from Streptomyces sp. NRRL B-24085, assembly GCF_001282115.1. Taxonomy (GTDB): domain Bacteria; phylum Actinomycetota; class Actinomycetes; order Streptomycetales; family Streptomycetaceae; genus Streptomyces. Next base: position 1,888 of record NZ_LJBR01000105.1, read on the forward strand.
GCTGGAGCATCCCGACGAGTTCGTGTTCGGCGTCGAGGGCGTGGGCGCGCATCAGGGCCTGCCCGGCGAGGCCGGCCGAGGCGGTGAGCAGGGCGCGTTCGTCGGGGTCGAAGTGGTGCGGGGTGTCCCAGCCGATGAGGCAGGCGCCGGCCATGCGGCCCGCGGCGGGCAGCGGCAGGACGGCGAGGCCGCCGGGGCCGACGTCGGCGAGGGCGGGTTCCAGGACGGTCCCGGCCGGCCAGATCTGGGCCCGGCCCTCCCGCAGGGCGGTGGCCAGGGTGGGCATGGCCCGTACGGGTGCCTCGGGCCACTCACTGCGCCACTCCAGGCGCCACAGCTCGGGCCAGGCCTCCGGTGCGGGCGGGTCCAGGACGGTGACGACGAGCCGGTCGTTCTCCAGCTCGGCGAGGGCGATGCGGTCGGCCCTGAGCGGGGCACGCAGGGCGGAGACGACGGCCTGGCTGACGTCGCGGACGGTGCCCGCCATGGCGAGGGCGGCCGCGAGGCGCTGGACGCGGGCCACGTCGGTGACGTCCGAGCGGAGGGTGGAGGCGTCGGCGACGGTGCCCACGAGCCGGGCGGGAAGGCCCTCGGCGCCGGCCAGCATGCGGCCGCGCAGCCTGAGCCATCTGGGCGGCCCCGAGGGTTGCAGGACGCGGAACTCCAGCTCACGGTCGCCGACGGTGTGGCCGGCCTCGAACAGGGACATCAGCGAGGGCAGGTCCTCGGGGACGGTCAGGCCGAGCAGGGTCTCGACCTTGCCGTCGAAGTCGGCCCGGCTCGTGCCGAACAGCTCCAGGATGCCGTCGCCGACCTCGACCCGGCCGGTGTCCATGGCGAGGCTGAACGCGTGGGAGCTCGGTTCGGTGCTCTCCGGGGCGGCCTGCGGGGCGGGGCAGACGATCGCGCCGGCGATGAGTTCGAGGCACTTGCGGTCGTCGTCGTCGAAGCCGTGCGGGTCCTCGCTGACGGCCACGAGACAGGCTTGTCCGTCGTCGCCGTGGGCGGGCAGCACGGCCAGGTGGAAGTCCCGCCGGGCCGCCCCGCCGGACTCGGTGCCGGCGGCGGCCTCCTCGGGGCCGAGGAAGACGGGCCGGCCCGAGCGGTGCGCGTCGGCGGGCGGGGAGCCGCCGGAGCCCGGATAGCTGTCGCGCAGCCCGTACACCGTCCGGGGGACGCCGGCCGACTCGACGAGGCTCAGGTCCCCGTCCGCACCGGGTGTGTACACGGCGGCCAGGGTGGCCCCGGTGAAGACGAGGGCCTGTTCGAGGACGCGGCGCAGCCGTTCCGGCGATTCGGGGCTGTCCGTGAGCCGTGTCAGGGCATTTTCGGCACGCAGCGTTCTCGTTCTGCGTCCCGCAGCGCCCTCACTCACCACGTTCGCCATTAGAGCGCTAATACGGCACGTGCGCAGCCCCTGTGAGCGTTCCGGGGAGCGGGCGCCGCGGCGGTGCTCGAAACCTCTCGAACAATTCTTGACGCATGCGTTTCTCACGGTGGTCTCGTGACAGCCGTGACTGTCCGTGGCCACCGCCCCGCTGGAAGGCTCTGTGTCGGGCCAAGGAGGGGACGCATGGACAAGCGCTACGAGGTGTACGCGCTAGCCGACAGACACTTCTACGAGACGCCCGACCGGATCTCCGCCGGTGAGGCGCCCGTCTACGAGACGGCGCGCCGCGCGGTGCCGGACGGGTGGGACGCGGCGCGCATCGGCGACTGGCTGACGCTGACGCCGCTGGGCCCGGACGGCAAGCCGGTGCCGGGCCCCTCGCAGGGCTGGAAGATCCACGCCTCGGCCACCCGGGCGAACGCGGAGCGGATCGCCGCGATCGTGTGGGACTACTGCGTGCCCCGGCGCATCTCGTTCAAGTTCGTGCCGGGCCCGCACCTGCTGCACCTGCGCAACACCAAGTACGCGGCCCGCGACACCAGCGGCAAGTTCGTCACGATCTACCCGGCCGACGAGGAGCAGCTGCACGAGGTGCTCCGGGAGCTGGGCGAGCTCCTGGAGGGCTTCGAAGGGCCGTACATCCTCACCGACCTGCGCTGGCACCAGGGCCCGCTCTACGTCCGCTACGGCGCGTTCGCGCGGACCTTCGTCGTCGACGAGCGGGGCTCGCTGGTGCCGGCGGTGCGCAACGGCGAGGGGACCCTGGTGCCGGACCGGCGGGAGCCGTCCTTCCAGGTGCCCGAGTGGGTGACGCTGCCCGCCTTCCTCCAGCCCCATCTGGACGCGCGCAACACCACCACGGTCGGTGACCTGCCGTACCGGATCGAGAAGGCGCTGCACTTCTCGAACGGCGGCGGTGTCTACACCGGCACCGACACCCGCGACGGGCGCAAGGTCGTCCTCAAGGAGGGCCGGCCGCACGCGGGACTGGCCGCCGACGGGGCGGACGCGATCGCCCGGCTGGAGCGGGAGAAGGACGCCCTGGAACGGGTGGCGGGGACGGGTGTGGTGCCCGAGGTGCGGGACTGGTTCACCCTCGGCGACCACCGGTTCCTCGTCATGGACTTCCTGGAGGGGCGCCCGCTGAACTCCTTCTTCGCCGAGCGCCATCCGCTGCTCGGTCCGGACCCCGATCCGCGGGCCGTCGCCGACTACACCGCGTGGGCCGTGCGCATCCACGGCGCGGTGGAGCGGGCGGTGGAGGCGGTGCACGCACGCGGGATCGTCTTCAACGACCTGCATGTCTTCAACATCATGGTCGGCCCCGACGAGGAGTCGGTCTCCCTGCTCGACTTCGAGGCGGCCGCGCCGGTCGAGGAGAACGGCCGCCAGGTGGTCGCCCACCCCGGCTTCTTCGCCCCGCCGGACCGCAAGGGCGTCGACGTCGACCGCTACGCCCTGGCCTGTCTGCGGATCGCCCTGTTCCTCCCGGTGACCACGCTGTTCGTGGTGGACCGCGGGAAGGCGGCCCATCTGGCCGAGGTGATCAGGCGTCAGTTCCCGGACGTACCGAAGGAGTTCCTCGACGAGGCGGTCGCGGAGATCACCCGGGACACCGCCACGGACACCGGCGGGCGCACGGTCCCGAGGACCGCGCCGACCTTCGTCGAACCCGGCGACTGGCCCTACAGCCGCGACTCCATGGTCAAGGCGCTCCTCGCCTCGGCCACCCCGGACCGCGAGGACCGGCTCTTCCCGGGCGACATCACGCAGTTCAACGACGGCGGCGGCCTCGGACTCGCGCACGGCGCGGCCGGCGTGCTGTACGCGCTGGACGCGGTCGGCGCCGAACGGTACGAGGAGGGCGAGCGCTGGCTCCTGGCCCGCACCGCGCCCCCGCCGACCGGCACACCGCTCGGGCTCTACGACGGCCTCGCGGGCGTCGCCCACGTCCTGGACCGGCTCGGCCACCGGCAGCGCGCACTCGACCTGGTCGAGCGCGTCCTGGCCGAGCGCTGGCAGAACCTCTCCGCCGACCTGCACGGCGGCCTGGCCGGCCTCGGCCTGGTCCTGGGCGAACTGGCCCGCGCCACGGGCGAGTCGGAGCTGCACGAGCGGGCCGCGGAGGCCGCCGACGTCCTCGTACGACGACTCGCGCAGCCCCTCGCTGACACTCCGAAACGGCGCCGGGCCGGGCTGCTGAAAGGGTGGACGGGGCCCGCGCTGTTCCTGCTGCGGCAGTACGAACACACCCGCGAGCCGCTGCTGTTGCGGGCCGCCGTGGTGGCGCTGCGCAGGGACCTGGAGTGCTGCGTCACCCACCCCAGCGGCTCGCTGGAGGTCGACGAGGGCTGGCGGACGCTGCCCTATCTCGGCGAGGGAAGCGCCGGCATCGGCATGGTCCTGGACGACTACCTCGCCCAGGGCGCCGACACGGAGGGCGAGTTCGAGCGGGCGCGGGCCGGGGTGCTGACCGCCGCCACCAGCCGCTTCTACGTCCAGCCCGGTCTCTTCCAGGGCCGCGCCGGGATGATCCTGCACCTCGCGCGCACCGACACCCCGGGCGCGACCCGCGAGCGGCTCGCCGAACAGATCGACGGGCTCGGCTGGTTCGCCATGGACTACCAGGGCCAACTGGCCTTCCCCGGCCACCAGATGATGCGGCTGTCGATGGACCTGGGCACCGGAACGGCAGGGTGCCTGCTCGCGCTCGGCGCGGCCCACACGGCCCCCGGCGCCCCGGCCACCGCACACCTGCCGTTCCTGCCGCCGCTCGGGCGGCCCCACGAACGCGGTTCCGCGACTTGACGGAGCCGTGACCCAACCCCGTCCCCACGGGTGGACGACACCGAGGAAAGGAAACCGAGATGGCACTTCTCGACCTGCAGACGATGGAGTCCGACGAGCACACCGGCGGCGGCGGCAACAGCACCCTGAGCCTGCTGTCCTGCGTCAGCGCCGCGAGCGTCACGCTCTGTCTCTGACAGGCATCATGCGCCCATGACTCCGGGCGGTCCACTCCCGCGAGGGAGGGGCCGCCCGGGGTCCTGCACACCTCCGGAAGGCCGCCGAATGACGACTCCCACCTCGCCTCCGGCCACGCACGGCCTCCTGGGTCCGGCCCCCGCCCGCTGCCTGGTCCTGTGCCTGGTGAGCACGGCGGCGACCGGCGCCGGACTCCTGCTGCCCGCGGCTCTCGGCCGCACCCTGGACCTGCTGCTCGCACAGGCCCCGGCGACCCGCTGGGTGCTGGGCTGCGCCGCGCTGGTCCTCCTCATCGCCCTGCTCGACGCGGCGGAGACCGTGCTCGGCGGCACCCTCGACGCCCGCACCACCGCCTGGCTGCGCCGCCGCCTCACCGGTCACGTCCTGGCCGTCGGCCCGCGCGCCACCGCCCGCTTCGGGCCCGGGGACCTCGTCGCCCGCCTCGTCGGCAACGCCGCCCAGGCCGGCACGGCACCGGCCGCCCGAGCCGCCCTGCTGGCCGCGCTCGCCGGACCGGTCGGCGGTGTCGTGGCCCTCGGCCTCATCTCCCCCTGGCTGGCGGCCGTGTTCCTGGCCGGAGCGCCCGTCCTGGCCCTGCTGCTGCGCGCCTTCGCCCGGGACACCCGGGAGTGCGTGACGCGCTACCAGGAGGTGCAGGGACGGATGGCGCAGGCCCTCTCGGAGGCCGTCGGCGGGCACCGCACCATCCGGGCCGCGGGAACGGAGGACCGGGAGACGGCCCGCGTCCTGCGCCCGCTGCCCGAGCTGTCCGAGGCCGGGCACCGCATGTGGCGGGTGCAGGGCCGGGCCTCGGGCCGGTCCGTCGCCGTCGCGCCGCTGCTCCAGCTCGGGGTCGTCGCCGTCGCCGGGCTCCTGCTCGCCCGGCACCGCATCACCGTGGGCGAGGTCCTCGCCGCCTCCCGGTACGCGGTCCTCGCGGCCGGCGTCGGCGTCCTTGTGGGCCAGCTCTCGGGCCTCGCCCGGGCTGGGGCGGCCGCCGGACGGCTGGACGAGGTCCTCGCGGAACCCGCCGTCGAGCACGGCGACCGCCGGCTGCCGCCCGGTCCCGGACGGCTGGAACTGCGCGGCGTCACCGCCCTGCGCGGCGCGCGCGCCGTACTCGACGGGGTCGACCTCGTCGTCCCGGGCGGGACGACGCTGGCCGTGGTGGGCCGGTCGGGGTCGGGCAAGTCACTGCTCGCCGCGGTCGCCGGGCGGCTCGCCGACCCGGACCGCGGCGAGGTGCTGCTCGACGGGGTGCCGCTGCGCGAGCTCGCCCACGACGAACTGCGCCGTTCGATCGGCTATGCCTTCGAGCGGCCCGCCCTGCTCGGCGGCACCGTCGAGGAGG
>NZ_LJBR01000106.1 GCF_001282115.1 Streptomyces sp. NRRL B-24085
CGCTACACACGCCCCCACCGGACAGCGACAGGCCGCCGCAGGCATTCAGGGGCGCGGGGAACTGCGCACAACGCTCGCCCCCACCCACCCGCACAAGAACCTCACGCCGCAGCCGTAAGCGGCTTCGCAATGTCCTCCAACGACCGCCCCTCCGCCCGCACCGCCAGAAACGCCGCCACCAGCCCGGCCGCACACATCAGCCCCGCCCCGATCTGGAAGGCCAGCACCGTGTCCCCCACCTTCCCCGTGCTCGTCAGGTCGGCGAACAGCAGCGGCCCGCTGATACCGCCCGCCGCCGTGCCCAGCGCGTAGAAGAACGCGATCGACATGGCCCGCGTCTCCATCGGGAACACCTCGGACACCGTGAGGTAGGCGCTGGACGCCCCCGCCGACGCGAAGAACAGCACCGCGCACCAGCACGCCGTCAGCGTGGCCGCGCTCAGCGAACCCCGGTCGAACAGCCACGCCGTCCCGAACAGCAGCAGCCCGGACAGCAGATACGTGGACGAGATCATCACCCGCCGCCCGACCGTGTCGAACAGCTTGCCCAGCAGCAGCGGCCCGCAGAAGTTGCCGATCGCGATGACCGCGAAGTAGTACCCGGTGTCCCCCGTCGGCACGTCGAAGAAGGTCGTCAGGATCGCCCCGAACCCGAAGGTGATCGCGTTGTAGAGGAAGGCCTGGCCGATGAACAACGAGAACCCCAGCACCGACCGGCGCCGGTAGTCCGAGAACACCGTCCGCGCGATCTCGACGAACGTCACACTGCGGCGCTGGTGGATCGTGAGCTCACCCTCGGCCCGCGGCAGCGCGGACCCCCGCTCGGCCTCCACCTTCTCCTCGATCGAGGAGACGATCCGCTCCGCCTCCTCGTCCTGCCCGTGGATCAGCAGCCACCGCGGACTCTCGGGCACGTGCCGCCGTACGAGAAGGATGACGAGTGCCAGCACCGCGCCCAGCGCGAACGTCAGCCGCCAGCCCACGTCCTTGGCGAAGATGTCCGTGTTCAGCGCGACGATCGACAGCAGGGAACCCCCCACCGCCCCCAGCCAGAAACTCCCGTTGATCATCAGGTCGACCCGGCCCCGGTACTGCGCCGGGATCAGCTCGTCGATCGCGGAGTTGATCGCCGCGTACTCCCCGCCGATGCCGAACCCGGTCAGGAACCGGAACAGGAAGAACCACCAGGAGTCGAAGGACACCGCCGTCAGCGCCGTGGCCGCCAGGTACACCGCCAGCGTGATCATGAACAGCTTCTTGCGGCCCCACTTGTCGGTGAGCCGCCCCCAGAACAGCGCCCCCAGGCACGCCCCGGCCACGTACAGCGCCGCGGCGATACCGGTGACCTGCCCGGAGGAGATGGACAGCCCGCTGCCCGGCTCCGAGAGCCGGCTCGCGATGTTGCCGACGACCGTGACCTCCAGGCCGTCGAGGATCCACACGGTGCCGAGTCCGATGACGATGGTCCAGTGCCAGCGCGACCAGGGAAGCCGGTCGAGTCTGGCGGGGATGTTGGTCGTCACGGTGCGGCCGGTATCGGCCTGGGCAGTGGTCACGGACGGGCTCCCTCCTCGTCGAGCGATCCTCGAACGAACCCCACCCGGGTGCCCCCGACCTGCCCGGCTACGCCCCCAGCGCCCGCGACACGGTGTAGATCAACAGTCCGGCCAGCGATCCGACCACCGTGCCGTTGATCCGGATGAACTGCAGGTCGCGGCCGATGTGGGCCTCGATCTTCCGCGTGGTGTGCTCGGCGTCCCAGCCGGCCACGGTGTCGGTGATCAGGGAGGTGATCTCCCGCCGGTAGGTGGTGACCACGTACACCGCGGCCCCCTCCACCCAGCCGTCGACCTTCGCCTGCACCTTGGGGTCGACGGCCATCCGCGCCCCGAGCGACAGCAGCGACGCCCGCACCCGCAGCCGCAGTTCACTGCGCTCGTCCTCGGCGGCGGAGACGATCATCGACCGTACGGCGGTCCAGGCGGACGCGATGAGGTCCTGCACCTCGCCGCGGCCCAGCACCTCGCCCTTGAGCCGCTCGACACGCGCACGGGTGTCCGTGTCGGACTGGAGGTCGGAGGCGAAGTCGGTCAGGAACCGGTCAAGGGCTCCGCGCGCGGGATGGGTCGGCATGTCCCGCATCTCGGTCACGAACCGCAGCAGCTCCTTGTAGACGCGTTCGCCGACCTTCTTGTCGACGAACCGCGGGGTCCAGCCGGGCGCGCCCCCCTGCACCGCGTCCATGACCTGCTCGTCGTGGAGCACGAGCCAGTCGTGGGCGCGGGCCACCACCAGGTCGACGACCCGCCGGTGCCCGCCGTCGGCGACGACCTTGTCCAGCATCTTGCCGATGCCGGGCGCGATCTCCTGGGCGTCGGCCCGCCGGGTGATCGCCTCGCCGACCACGGCCTGCACGTCGGAGTCCCTGAGGACGGTCAGGGCGCCCCGCAGCGCCGCCGACAGCTCCGCAGTGACCCGGTCGGCGTGCTCGGGCTCGGCCAGCCAGGCGCCCAGCCGGCTGCCGATCCCCACGGCACGCAGGCGCTGTCGTACGACGTCCTCGGAGAGGAAGTTCTCGCCGACGAACTCGCCCAGGGACACCCCCAACTGGTCCTTCTTGGTGGGGATGATCGCGGTGTGCGGGATGGGCAGGCCGAGGGGGTGGCGGAAGAGCGCGGTGACCGCGAACCAGTCGGCGAGCGCGCCGACCATGCCGGCCTCGGCGGCCGCGGCGACATAGCCGGCCCAGGGGCCCGCCCACGAGTGGTGCGCCCAGGTGGCGAGGACGTACACGACGGCCACGAACAGCAGCAGCCCGGTCGCGGTGAGCTTCATCCGCCGCACCCCGCGCTGCTTCTCCAGGTCCGCCTCGCTGAAGGTGTTCATCGCACGGACGGGCGACGCGGGGGCGGCCCGGCTCGCGGACGTCACGGCCCGGCGCTCCGGGGCCTGCCGCTCCGCGACCGACGGTTCCGCTTCCTCAGGTTTCGTGCGTTCCATCCGCTCCACCCGTTCGGTGATCCCTCACACATTGTCCCTTCCTGACCTACTCCCGGAACAGAACAGGAGTTCCCGGTGTCGGTCCGGACGGGGGAACCGGCGGGGGTCTCGTCGCTTCTCCTCAGGTTCATGCCGCATCATGGGTTGATCAGATCGGAGCCTCGGGCTCCCATCGCCCTAGGAGAACAGCACCACATGACTCGGCGTCATGGTTACGCCCTGCTCGCCTCGATCGTCGCCCTGATCGTGGCCCTGTCCACCGCCGTCTACGTCTCGGTGGCGGCCGGCACCGGCACCGCGGACCGGACCTCGCTGTCCGGCTCCCGGCCCGTCCGCCCGTCCGCCGCGCCCGCCTCCGCCGGAGTCTGGGTCGGCACCTGGTCCGCCGCCCCGGTCGGCGCCGAGCCCGGCACCCTCGCCGAGGGCATGACGGGCCGCTCCGTCCGCAACGTCGTCCACACCAGCGTCGGCGGTACGAGTGCCCGCGTCACGCTGTCCAATCTCTACGGCCGGACCCCGCTGACCGTCACGCACGCCTCCCTCGCCCTCGCCGCCGGTCCGAGGACCGCCGCGGCACAGGCGGGGAGCACGCGGCGGCTCACCTTCGCCGGCGACACCAAGGTCGTCGTCGCCGCCGGCGCGCAGGTGCTCAGCGACGCCGTCGCCCTCGCCGTCCCGGCCGGCGGTGACCTCCTCGTCACCACCTACTCCCCCGTCCTGTCCGGCCCGGTCACCTACCACCCGACGGCCCGCCAGACCTCGTACGCCGGTCCCGGCGACCTCACCGAGGACGAGACCGGGGCCGGGTACACGGAGCAGGTCGACCACTGGCGGTACCTCACCGCGGTGGACGTGCTCAGCGACGAGGCCGACGGCACGGTGGTCGCCTTCGGCGACTCGCTGACCGACGGCAAGAACTCCACCGCCGACGCGAACGCCCGCTGGCCCGACTTCCTGAACCGGCGCCTGCGCACCGCGCTCGCCGCGGGCCGGGACCTGCCCCGCTACAGCGTCGTCAACGAGGGCATCGGCGGCAACCGGGTCCTCGCGGACGCCCGGGGCCGCCCCGGGGAGAACCAGGCCGGTATCCGGCGCTTCCGGCGGGACGTGCTCGACCGCCCCAACGTCAGGATCGTGGTCGTCGACCTCGGCATCAACGACATCCTCCGCACACCGGGCACCGTGGACCCCGACAAGCTCCTCGCCGGTCTGCGCGACCTGGTCCGCCAGGCCCACGCGCGCGGCATCAAGGTGGTCGGCGCGACCCTCATGCCCGTCGGCGAGCGCTCCACCTGGACCGAGGCCCGCGAGGGCGTCCGCCAGCGGGTCAACGCGGAGATCCGTTCGGGCCGGGTCTACGACGCGGTGATCGACTTCGACCGGGCGCTGAGGGATCCCCACGACCCCCGCAGCCTCCGCGCGATCTACGACTCGGGAGACCGGCTGCACCCCAACGACAGGGGGTACGAGCGGATGGCGTACTCCTTCGACCTGGAGTACCTGAAGGGTTCGACGGCGGCACGCCTGTAGCTGCGGGGACCGTACCCACCCAGGGGCGCGGGGAACTGCGCGACCGGCCACGACGGACCCGCACCCGCCCCCTGGCCCTCAGCGCTCCCCGCGCCGGAGCTCACGGGCCGCCTCCCGGCGCTCCACACGCTCCTGCCGCCGCTCCTCCCGCAGCCGCTGCCGGTCGGCCTTCCTGAGCTTGCGCTCGACCCCGACCCCGCCCCAGAACGCGAACCCGGTCACGATCACGCGAGGCGCCCCGGGCTCTCCCGGCACCCCCTCCTCGCGCTGGTCGAACCCGCCCATGATCCCGATCCCGCGCACCACGACCTCGACCCCCGGCGGCACGATCACCTGCATCCCGCCCATGATCGCGACACAGTTGATCTCGACCTCGCCGGCGGCGAAGTTCGCCTCCCGCAGATCGATCTCCCCGCCGCCCCAGAAGGCGAAGCAGTTGAACCGCCGGGGCACGGTCCACCGCCCCTTGCGCTGGAACCCGGACATCACGGCGACGGCCCACGTCGAGGAACCCTCGCCGCCGACGATCCGGGACGCCCAACTCCCGTCGCCCTCGGGCCCCTTCACCATGTCGACCTTGGGAGCGGCCACCTGTCCGACCGGCAGGTCACGGGTGATCGGCGCGAGCTCGCCGTAGGTCCGCGCCTTGTAGGTCGCCTCCAGCCGCTCGCCGAACTCCTCCATGTCGAGCCGGCCCTCCGCGAGGGCGTCCCGCAGGACCTCGGCGACTCGCTCACGATCGGCGTCGGAAGCACGCAGCTCCGGGAGTTCCTCCGTCATACGAGCAGCCTACGAGTTACCTCACCGCACGGCTACGACACCGCCTGCTCCGCTTCTCCCGCGTACATCTTCGCGATCACCGCCTCGATGTCCGGCTCCCGCACCGACAGGTCCACCAGCGGGTACTGCGCCGCGACCCGTGCCACCAGCGCCGCCGCCGACTCGGACGCCGGGAACGCCAGCCACTGCCGCGGCCCCTCCACCTTCACCACGCGCGCGGGCGCCGCCTCGATCGGCGGCAACTCCCGCTCCAGGTCCACCACCAGGGTCCGCTCGCTCTCGCCCACCTCGTGGAGGCCGGTGAGCGGGCCGTCGTACATCAGGCGGCCGTGGTCGATGACCATCACGCGTGAGCAGAGCTGCTCGATGTCCTGGAGGTCGTGGGTGGTCAGCAGGACCGTCGTGCCCCGCTCGGCGTTCAACTCCCGCAGGAATCCCCGCACCTTGGCCTTGGAGATGACGTCGAGTCCGATGGTCGGCTCGTCCAGGTACAGCACCTCGGGGTCGTGCAGCAGCGCCGCCGCGATGTCGCCCCGCATGCGCTGCCCCAGGGACAGCTGGCGTACCGGCACGTCCAACAGGTCGGCCAGTTCGAGGAGTTCGACGCAGCGGTCGAGATTCTCGCGGTAACGGGCGTCCGGGATGCGGTACATGCGGTGCATCAGCTTGTAGGAGTCGATCAGCGGGAGGTCCCACCACAGGGTGGTGCGCTGGCCGAAGACCACGCCGATGCGGTGGGCCAGCCGGGTGCGTTCGCGGGACGGGTCGATGCCGGCCACCCGCAGCCGGCCGCCGGACGGGGTCAGGATGCCCGTCAGCATCTTGATCGTCGTCGACTTGCCGGCGCCGTTCGGGCCGATGTACCCGACCATCTCGCCGCGCGCCACGGTGAAGGAGATCGAGTCGACCGCCCGCACCCGGCGCCGCTCCCGTTTCAGGAAACCGGTCTTCTTGCGCACGTCGAAGACCTTCTCGACACGGTCGAGTTCGATGAAGGCTTCCTGCGCCACGTCCATCTCCACGTCCATCGCTAACTCCCCGTACTCCGGTACGACCCGAGCCCGGCCCGCCAGGCCAGCCCGGCCAGGGCACAGCACACCATCGCCACCAGCGGCGGCGTGAAGGCAGCCCAGTGCGGCAGCTCCAGCGGGTACGGCCGGTCCAGCACATAGGAGGCCGGCACCCAGTTGACGAAGGCGAGGGGCAGCATGAACGTCACCCCGCGCACGAAGTCCTTCCCGAACACCGTCGGCGGGTACTGGAGCAGGGTCGTACCGCCGTACGTGAACGCGTTCTGCACCTCGGAGGCGTCCTGCGCGAAGATCTGGAAGGCCGCGCCCGCCACGAACACCGCGCAGAAGATCACCGCGCCGCTGACCACCATCACCGGCACCAGCAGCACCTTCGCCGCGCTCCAGTCGACGTCCACCGCGGCCAGTGCCCACACCAGCACCACCGTGCCCTGGGTGATCCGGCCCAGGCGGCGCACCGCGAACCGGTCCGCGCCGATCTGCGCGAGCACCGGCGCCGGCCGCACCAGCAGGATGTCGAAGGACCCGTCGCGGATCCGGGACCCGAGCACGTCCATCGAGCCGAGCACCAGGTCGGCGATGCCGAAGGCGGTCACCGAGAGGCCGTAGAGGAAGGCGATCTCGGGCAGTCCCCAGCCGCCCAGCGAGTCGACCTGCGAGAACATCAGCAGGATCCCGACGAAGTCGAGGCCGGTCATCAGCAGGTTGCCGCACATCGTGACCACGAAGGAGGTGCGGTAGGTCATGGCGGACCGCACCCACATGCCGGCGATCAGCCGGTAGGCCCGCACGCCCTCGGCCAGGCGGGACGTCTCAGCCACCCTGCACCACCACCCGCCGGGTCGCCGCCGACTGGAGCAGCCGCCCGGCCCCCAGCAGCACCACCGCCCAGGTCGCCTGGAAGGCATACGCGCCGAGCGGGTCGGTCTCCCCCATCAGGACGTCCGCCGGCACCTGGAGCTGCGCCGCCCACGGCAGCGCCCGTACGAGATCACCCAGCGCCCCGGGGAAGGCGTTGAGGGGGAACACGATGCCCGAGCAGAAGACACCCGTGATCATCACGGCCTGCATGATGCCCATGCCGTCCATCAGCCAGAACACGCTCAGCGCCGCGAGATAGCGGATCCCGAAGCTGACCACCATCGCGAGCAGCAGCGCCACGAACAGGGCCGCCCAGGAGGTGACATCGGCGGGCAGCGCCATCGGGAAGAACAGCGCGCCGAAGACGAAGGGGATCACCCCGCGGCCCAGCAGCTGGAACAGCGAGCGGCCCAAGTCGCTCGCCAGCCACCACAGTTGGAGGTCGGCCGGGCGGTACAGGTCGACGGCGATCTCACCCGTGCGGATCCGCTCGATCACGTCCTTCTCGGCGCCGCCGCCCTGGAGGGCCAGCGTCGAGTAGAGGCACTGCCCCAGCCACACGTAGGTGACGGCCTGCGCCTGGTCGTAGCCGCCCAGATGGGGTTTCTCGTCCCACAGCGCGAGATACGTGTAGACGAGGATCACACCGAAAACGGTGTTGGTGAACACCCCCGCGAACGTGGCCGCGCGATATGTCGCGTATCGTCGGAATCCCCCTGCCGCGACGGTCGCGTACAACCGCCAGGAACCCACATCGACAGCCCTCCTCGGCCCGCGAACACCGAAGCGCAGGAGCCTAGTGCGCAGGTGACGGGGCGGGCCACTCATTTTCCGGGCGAGACGCGCGCCATATCCGGGAACGGAACGCAGGGTGCGAGAGTCTTCAACAGGGGACGCAGAAGGCGTACGAGGTCGTACGGGAACGTACGACGCGAAACAGGAGTCCGTGCACGAGATGAGCGACCAGCCGCAGCAGCCGACCGAGGGCTGGGCACCGACAGAACCGCAGGCGGCTGAAGAGCCCGACGGCAAGAAGAAGGCCAAGCGGCCCAAGCGGACCGGCTGGCGACGGCTGGTCCCGACCTGGCGCATGGTGCTGGGCACCTTCGTCCTCGGACTGATCGCCCTGGCCGGCCTGTTCTTCCTCGGCTACTCCATGGTCAAGATCCCGCCGGCCAACGCGCTCGCCATCAAGCAGTCCAACGTCTACCTCTACGCCGACGGCAGCCAGCTCGCCCGCGACGGCGAGGTCAACCGCGAGAACGTCTCCCTCTCGCAGGTCTCCAAGGACGCCCAGCACGCCGTGCTGGCCGCCGAGGACCGCGACTTCTACAGCGAGTCCGCGATCGACCCGAAGGCCATGCTGCGCGCCGGCTGGAACACCGCCACCGGCAAGGGCAAGCAGTCCGGCTCGACGATCACCCAGCAGTACGTGAAGAACTACTACCTGGCCCAGGAGCAGACCGTCACCCGCAAGGTGAAGGAGTTCTTCATCTCGATCAAGCTGGACCGCACCCAGTCCAAGGACCGGATCCTCGAGGGCTACCTCAACACCAGCTACTTCGGCCGCAACGCCTACGGCATCCAGGCCGCCGCCCAGGCCTACTACGGCAAGGACGCCGTCGACCTCGACCCGGCCCACGCCGCCTACCTGGCCGCGCTGGTCAACGCGCCCAGCGAGTACGACGTCGTCGCACACCCCGAAAACAAGGCCGCCGCCGAGGCCCGCTGGAACTACGTCCTGGACGGCATGGTCAAGAAGGGCTGGCTGGACCAGTCCGAGCGCACCGGGCTGAAGTTCCCGATGCCCAAGGAGCAGACCGTCTCCACCGGCCTGTCCGGGCAGCGCGGCTACATCGTCCAGGCGATCAAGGACTACCTCACCACCAACAAGATCGTCACCGCCGAGCAGCTGGAGGCGGGCGGCTACCGCATCACCACCACCCTGGACAAGAGCAAGCAGGACGCCTTCGTGAAGGCCGTCGACGACCAGGTGATGAAGAAGCTCGACAAGAAGAACAACAAGGTCGACAACTACGTCCGCGCGGGCGGCGCCTCCGTCGACCCGAGGACCGGCAAGGTCGTCGCCATGTACGGCGGCATCGACTACGTCAAGCAGTACACCAACGGCGCGACCCGCGGTGACTTCCAGGTCGGCTCCATCTTCAAGCCGATCGTGTTCGCCTCGGCCGTCCAGAACCGCTCCGAGACCCAGGACGGCCGGCTCATCACCCCCAACACCTACTACGACGGCACCAACAAGCGCCCCGTCGTCGGCTGGAGCGGCGGCTCCTACGCCCCGGAGAACGAGGACCAGGGCTCCTACGGCGAGATCACCGTCCGCGAGGCCACCGACAAGTCCGTCAACTCGGTGTACGCGCAGATGGCCGTCGACGTCGGCTCCGACAAGGTCAAGCAGACCGCCGTCGAGCTGGGCATCCCCGCCGACACCCCGGACCTGACCGCGTCCCCGTCCATCGCGCTCGGCGTCAACACCGCGAGCGTCCTCGACATGGCGGAGGCCTACGCCACCCTCGCCAACCACGGCCGGCACGGCACCTACACGATGATCGACAAGATCACCAAGGACGGCGAGGCGACCGTCGAGCTGCCGAAGCAGCGCACCAAGCAGGCCGTCAGCCGCGAGGCCGCCGACACCACCACCTCGATCCTCCAGAGCGTCGTCGAGAACGGCACCGCGACCGCCGCCCAGGGCGCCGGCCGCCCCGCCGCGGGCAAGACCGGCACCGCCGAGGAGGACACCGCGGCCTGGTTCGCCGGCTACACCCCCGAACTCGCCACCGTCGTCTCCGTCATGGGCCAGGACCCGGTGACCGCCGCGCACAAGTCGCTGTACGGCGCGATGGGCCTGGAGCGCGTCAACGGCGGCGGGCCGCCCGCCGAGATCTGGGCGCAGTACACCAAGGACGCCCTCAAGGGGAAGCCGGTCGGTGACTTCGACCTCCAGCTCCAGGAGGGCGCCGAGCAGCAGGCCCCGAGCACCCAGGCCCCCGTCGACCCGACCACGGGCGGCCAGGGCGACGGCGGCACCACGGGCGACACCACCGGCGGCCAGGGCACCGAGGGACAGACCGAGGGCCAGAGCGAGGGCCAGTCCCAGGGACAGACCGAGGGCCAGGACAACGGCGGCACCACCGGCGGCGACACGACGGGCGGGACCGACGGCGGCACCACGACCGACGGCGGCACGACGACGGGCGGAACCTCCGGGGACACCTCCACCGGGGGCGGCACGACCGACGGCGGCACCACGGGCGACGCGACCGGAGGCACCACCGGCGACTCGCCGAGCGGCGGGGCGACGGGCGGCCAGAACCTGCTGACCACGAGCCGCCGGGAGTGACCGCGCCTCAGTGACCCGAGGTCGCCTTCAGCCCCACCACGGCGACCAGCAGCAGGCACACGAAGAAGATCCGCGCGGCGGTGACCGGCTCCCCCAGCACCACCATGCCGAGCACCGCCGCCCCGGCCGCGCCGATCCCGACCCAGACGCCGTAGGCGGTACCGATGGGAAGGGACTTGGCCGCGTACGACAGCAGAACCATGCTGGCGACGATCCCGGCACCGGTGAGCAGGCTCGGCACCGGCCGGGTGAAGCCCTCCGAGTACTTCATGCCGATCGACCAGCCGACCTCGAGCAGACCGGCGACGACGAGCAGGACCCAGGCCATGACGGACACCTCCGGGAGACGAACTCTGAAAGGGGTGCGTCGTCTTTTCCGGTGTCTTGACGGCAGTCCCGGTACGGCGCGTCTCGTCGGGCTGGCGCTTTCAAAAGTAGCAAAGGAACGACAAAAAGGGCTGGTGACGATGGTCACCAGCCCTTCTGAACCGCTGATTCAGAGGTACAGGCCCGTCGAGTCCTCGGACCCCTCGAACCGGTCGGCCGCCACGGCGTGCAGATCACGCTCACGCATGAGGACGTAACCCGTCCCACGCACCTCGACCTCGGCCCGGTCCTCGGGGTCGTACAGCACCCGGTCGCCCGGTTCCACGGTCCGTACGTTCTGCCCCACCGCGACGACCTCGGCCCAGGCCAGCCGGCGTCCGACGGCCGCGGTGGCGGGAATGAGGATGCCGCCACCCGACCGCCGCTCGCCCTCACCGTTCTCCTGCCGCACGAGCACACGGTCGTGCAGCATCCGGATGGGCAGCTTGTCGTGCGGGGTGTCGTTTCTGTTGGCGCTCACGCCACTGAACCTACCTGTCCTCGACGCCCGTGTACGCGGCCGGGTCAACCCTTGCGGCGCCGGGTGCCCAGGGCGAGCAGCCCCACGAGTCCCACGGCGACGAGGGCGACGGGCAGCACGCGCTCCAGACGGGGTGCCCCGTCCTCGTCCACGAACTGGGCCTTCACGTCCGTCACGGCCTTGTTCACGGAGACGTACGCCCGCCCGAGCGTGTGGTCGATGTTGGAGACGACTTTGGCCTTGGCGTCGCCGACGATCGTCTTCGGGTGCACCCGCACGCCGATCTCGTCGAGCGTCTCTGCCAGCACCTCGCGGCGGCGCTTGATGTCCGCCTCGATCTGCGCCGGGGTTCTGATGTCCGACGTGTCCGCCACGGTAGAGCCTCCGGGGTCGCTGCTACTTGTCCTGGACAGTCTGTCAGTTCCGCCCGCGACCGCACTGTCAGGACCCCCGGTTACGCTGACCCAATGAGCGAGCGACTCCAGCCCGGGGACGTGGCCCCCGCCTTCACCCTGCCCGACGCCGACGGCACCGAGGTGTCCCTGTCCGACCACAAGGGCCGCAAGGTCATCGTCTACTTCTACCCGGCCGCCCTGACCCCCGGCTGCACGAAGCAGGCCTGCGACTTCACCGACAACCTCGACGTGCTGGCCGGCGCGGGCTACGACGTCATCGGCATCTCCCCGGACGCCCCGGTGAAGCTGGCGAAGTTCCGCGAGAAGGAGTCCCTCAGGGTCACCCTCCTCGCCGACCCGGAGAAGACCGTCACCGAGGCCTACGGCGCCTACGGCGAGAAGAAGAACTACGGCAAGACCTACATGGGCGTCATCCGCTCCACGATCGTCGTGGACGAGGAGGGCAAGGTCGAACGCGCCCTCTACAACGTCCGGGCGACGGGCCACGTGGCGAAGATCATCAAGGACCTGGGCATCTGAACCTCCCTGCTTCGAGCGGCCCGCACCGACCCCCCGGTGCGGGCCGCTCCACGTTCCGGGCGCGACTGTCCGATAAACGGTTCGTTACTCCGTACGGGGTCACGAACGTGTGGCCGAGAGCGGAGGGGGTCCGGTGGGGGCCAGTGCGTACACCAGGGAGCGGCTGGAGGAGACGGCTCGGGGGGCTCGGACGTTGTCGGAGGCGTTGGGGAGGCTGGGGGTGGACCCCAAAGGCTGGAAGCGACGGTACATCCACGAGCGCATGAAGAAGCTCGGAGTAGATGTCTCGCACTTCGAGCGGGAGGGGGTCAAGTGGACTCGAGAGATCCTCGAGCCCGTGGTCGCTCGGTCATCGAGCGTCTACGAGGTCCTGCGGCACCTGGGGCTCGACCCGGTCGGCGGTCACCACACGAACATCTCCGGGCGAATCAAGGCCTACGGCCTCGACACCTCGCACTTCACGCCGGTGCGCCGTACGGAGCGGCAGCGGTGCAACCAGCGCCGCCGGACGGCTGAGGAGATCCTCGTCGAGGAGACCTCGGCGCATGCCACGCGCGTACCGGGCAGTCGTCTGAAGCGGGCGATGCGCGAGCTGGGCACAGAGGAGCGTTGCGCCCTGTGTGGGATCGAGTCGGTGTGGCTCGGCGAACCGCTGCCGCTGGAGGTCGACCACATCGACGGCGACTGGCGGAACAACCGGATCGACAACCTGCGGCTCCTGTGTCCCAACTGCCACTCGACGACGGACAGTTACCGCGGGCGCGGGAAGGCGCGTGCCTCATGAGCAGTGGCGTGCAGTACACCCGGGAAAGGCTGGCCGAAGCCGCTGCGCGATGTTCCGACATCGACGAGGTCATCGCCTTCTTCGGCACCCGGCCCTACGGCTGCCTTCATCGCTACTTGGTAAGGCGCTTCGCTCACTTCGGTATCGACATCTCGCACTTCCGTCCCTGCGGGAGGCCGACTCGCCCCTCGGAGCACCAACTGCGAGCAGCCGTTGCCGAATCGAGTTCCCTCGCGGAGGTGCTGCGCCGACTGAATCGCCCGGAAAATGGCAGACAACGGAGTCAGGTGCGCCAGTGGATCGCCGAGCATGAGATCGCGACCTCGCACTTCCTGGGACAGGCCCACCGACGAGGCAAACCGTCAGCGAACGCCAAGCGCCCGGAGGAGGTACTGGTCCGGCACCACGGCACACACCGGACCCCGACCAAGCGTCTGCGCCGCGCGCTGCTGCAAGTCGGCGTGACCGAGGAGTGCGCCCGTTGCGGAACCGGCCCCGAATGGCTGGGCAAGCCCATGACGCTGGAGGTCGACCACATCAACGGCGACTGGAGCGACGACCGGCGCGAGAACCTGCGGTTGCTGTGCCCCAACTGCCACGCGATCACCAGTACCTGGTGCAGAGGCGGCAGAAGGCGACGAGCGACTCCCGGTACGATGGCAACCGGCTAGCGGCGGTGGCGCAATGGCGACGCAGCAGACTTAGGATCTGTGGCCCCTGATCGGGCTTGAGGGTTCGAATCCCTTCCGCCGCACGTGGACGGCCTGCGCGTCGAAGGACCGATGCGCAGGCCGTAGCCGTATAGGCCTCAGCCCAACAGCTCCCGTACCACCGGTACCAGCGCCCGGAACGCCTTCCCCCGGTGGCTGATCGCGTTCTTCTCCTCCGCCGTCATCTCGGCGCACGTGCGGGTCTCGCCCTCCGGCTGGAGGATCGGGTCGTAGCCGAAGCCGTTCGTGCCCGTCGGGGTGTGGCGGAGGGTGCCGTTCAGGCGGCCCTCGACGACCCGCTCCGTGCCGTCCGGCAGGGCGAGGGCCGCCGCGCAGGCGAAGTGGGCGGCGCGGTGTCCGTCGGCGATGTCGGAGAGCTGGGCGAGGAGCAGGTCCAGGTTGGCCCTGTCGTCTCCGTGCCGGCCGGACCAGCGGGCCGAGAAGATGCCCGGGGCGCCGCCCAGGACGTCCACGCACAGGCCCGAGTCGTCGGCCACGGCGGGCAGGCCGGTGGCCTGGGCCAGGGCGTGGGCCTTCAGCAGGGCGTTCTCGGCGAAGGTGACGCCGGTTTCCTTGACGTCCGGGATCTCGGGGTACGCGTCCGCGCCGACGAGGTCGAACGGCAGACCTGCGTCGGCGAGGATCGCGTGGAGCTCGGTGATTTTCCCGGCGTTGCGGGTGGCGAGGATCAGGCGGGTCATGCCCACCAGTATTACGGCGTGCAGACCTTGGTCAGTTCGCCGGCCGCGTCGGTGACGGGGCTGAGGTCGGGGGTCTCGTCGCCGTTCTTCACCGCGGTGCGGACGTTGGACACGGCCGTGTTCAGGTCGTCGACGGCCTGGTTGACGTCGGTGTTGTCGGTCTTGTCGCCGATCTCGTCGAGGTTCTGGTCGATGGCGGCGAGGGCGTCGTCGATCTGGGTGGGGTCGTTCGACGCGTTCTCCACGGCCTGCTGGAGGTCGGTGACGCTGTCGGCGACGGCCTCGGCGGTCTGGACGCAGTCCAGGGCCTTGCTGACGGCGTCGCAGCCGGTGGTGAGGCCGGTGGTGAGTACTGCGGCGGCCACCGCGGCGGCGATGGTGATACGGCGACTGCGGCGGCGTCGGCTCGCGGCCATGGATCTGTTCCCTCCCTGTGGCAGGCCTGGGGAGGCCCCCCGTCGACTGGCCGGGCGCCCGTTGTGCACAGCGGGCGCCCGTACTCCCGAAGACGCCGGGGCGGCCGGTCGGGTTGCGCGCGCCGGCCACCGTTCTTGGCGGTCCCTTTACCTTTCGAGGACCGTATCAAGCGCCTTGCTCTGGAGGGCGGCGAGTTCGGAGCAGCCGAGGACCGCGAGGTCGAGGAGGGAGTTGAGTTCGTCGCGGGCGAAGGGTTCGGCCTCGGCGGTGCCCTGGACCTCGACGAAGCGGCCGTCGCCGGTGCAGACGACGTTCATGTCGGTGTCGGCCTTCACGTCCTCCTCGTAGCGGAGGTCGAGGAGGGGGACGCCGCCGACGATGCCGACGGAGACGGCGGAGACGGTGCCGGTGAGCGGCTTGCGGCCGGCCTTGATCAGCTTCTTGCCCTGGGCCCAGGCGACGGCGTCGGCGAGGGCGACGTAGGCGCCGGTGATGGCGGCGGTGCGGGTGCCGCCGTCGGCCTGGAGGACGTCGCAGTCGAGGACGATGGTGTTCTCGCCGAGTGCCTTGTAGTCGATGACCGCGCGCAGGGAGCGGCCGATGAGACGGCTGATCTCGTGCGTGCGGCCGCCGATCTTGCCGCGGACGGACTCGCGGTCGCCTCGGGTGTTGGTGGCGCGGGGCAGCATGGAGTACTCGGCGGTCACCCAGCCCTCGCCGCTGCCCTTGCGCCAGCGAGGGACGCCTTCGGTGACGGAGGCGGTGCAGAAGACCTTCGTGTCGCCGAAGGAGACGAGGACGGAGCCCTCGGCGTGCTTGCTCCAGCCGCGTTCGATGGTGACCGGGCGGAGTTGTTCGGGGGTGCGGCCGTCGATTCGAGACATGGCGTCGAGCCTATCGGCCTGCCGGGTGGGCGTTCGGCGCGCTCAGCTCACATCATGTCCTCGATCTCGGCGGCGATGGGGTCGGCGTCGGTGCCGATGACGACCTGGATCGCGGTGCCCATCTTGACGACGCCGTGGGCGCCGGCGGCCTTGAGGGCGGCTTCGTCGACGAGGGCCGCGTCGTGGACCTCGGTGCGCAGGCGCGTGATGCAGCCCTCGATCTCGTCGATGTTGTCGATGCCGCCGAGTCCGGCGACGATCTTCTCAGCCTTGGTGGCCATGTCGTTCTCCTCATGCACAGTTGGCCCAACTTCGCGGGCGATTGCGCTGTTCGTACCGAAAGATGACGTCACAGCAACCAATCGTCCGTGACTGGTCTACACCACCCGACAGGCGGTCGCCAACTGATGAGTTCGGAAACCGAGATCTCGCCCGCACGCCGGCGGTGGCAGTCGGCGTTCCAGGGGCTCCAGAAGATGGGCCGCAGCCTTCAGCTCCCCATCGCCGTGCTGCCGGCCGCGGGCATCCTCAACCGGCTCGGCCAGCCGGACGTGTTCGGGGACGACGGGCTGGGCTGGACGAACGTCTCCAAGGTGATGGCGGGCGCGGGCGGAGCGCTGCTCGACGGCCAGCTGGGGCTGCCGCTGCTGTTCTGCGTCGGGGTGGCCATCGGGATGGCGAAGAAGGCGGACGGGTCGACGGCGCTCGCCGCGGTGGCCGGATTCCTCGTCTATTTCACGGTGTTGAGGCAGTTCCCGGAGGACTGTCCGAGCGGGGCGAAGGCCGTGCCGGGCATCGGGTGCCAGGCGGCGGTGGACCACACGGTGGTGGCGTTCACCTACCAGAACCCGGGGGTGTTCGGCGGCATCGTGATGGGGCTGCTGACGGCGTTCTTCTGGCAGCGGTACCACCGCACCAAGCTGGTGGACTGGCTCGGCTTCTTCAACGGCCGCCGTCTCGTGCCGATCATCATGGCGTTCGTGGCCATCGTGTTCGCGGCGCTGTGCCTGTGGGTGTGGCCACCGATCGGCGACGGCCTGGAGAACTTCAGCGACTGGCTGAAGGACGCGGGGGCGTGGGGTGCGGGGCTGTTCGGTGTCGCGAACCGGGCATTGCTGGTGATCGGGCTGCACCAGTTCCTGAACGTGCCCATCTGGTTCCAGTTCGGGACGTACACCAAGCCGGACGGCACCGAGGTGCACGGCGACATCAACATGTTCCTGGCGGGCGACCCGGACGCGGGGCAGTTCCTCTCGGGGTTCTTCCCGATCATGATGTTCGCGCTGCCGGCGGCGGCGCTGGCGATCACGCACTGTGCGCTGCCGGAGCGGCGCAAGGAGGTCGGCGGCCTGATGCTGTCGGTCGCGCTCACCTCCTTCGTGACGGGGATCACCGAGCCGATCGAGTACTCGTTCCTGTTCATCGCGCCGCTGCTGTACGCGGTGCACGCGGTGCTGACGGGGGTGTCGATGGCGGTCACGTGGGGGCTCGGGGTGCACGACGGCTTCAGCTTCTCGGCCGGGCTCATCGACTACATCATCAACTGGAACCTGGCGACGAGACCGTGGGCGATCATTCCGATCGGCCTGTGCTTCGCGGCCGTGTACTACGTGATCTTCCGGTTCGCCATCACCCGGTTCGACCTGAAGACCCCGGGCCGGGAGCCCGAGGAGGAGGTCGAGGACGTCACCAAGCTGTAGTCCTCCGGTTGCGGAATTGACGGGTTCCTTATAACGCCCCCATCGTGTACAACAGGTCTACACCACTGAGTGGTGTAGACCACCACCCGATGGAGGAAGCGTCATGAGCACCGCCACCGAGACGGCGGCCCCCGCAAAGAAGCGGGGATCCGGTCTTTTCCAGGGCCTTCAGAAGGTCGGCCGCAGCCTGCAGCTCCCGATCGCCGTGTTGCCGGCGGCGGGGCTGCTGCTCCGGTTCGGCCAGCCCGATGTATTCGGCAAGGACGGCTTCGGCTGGGACAAGGTCGCGTCCGTGTTCGCCACCGCCGGTGGCGCGATCTTCGACAACCTGCCGATGCTGTTCTGCATCGGCGTCGCCATCGGCTTCGCCAAGAAGGCCGACGGCTCGACCGCACTGGCGGCCCTGGTCGGCTTCCTGGTGTACAGCAACGTCCTCAAGGCCTTCCCGGTCACCGAGGCGAAGGTCCAGGCCGGCGCGGACATAGCCGCGACCTACAACAACCCCGGCGTCCTCGGCGGCATCCTGATGGGGCTGCTCTCGGCCGTGCTGTGGCAGCGCTTCCACCGCACCAAGCTGGTGGACTGGCTCGGCTTCTTCAACGGCCGCCGTCTCGTGCCGATCATCATGGCCTTCGTCGGCACCCTCATGGGCGTCTTCTTCGGCCTCGTCTGGGAGCCGATCGGTGAGGTCATCTCCGACTTCGGTGAGTGGATGACCGGTCTCGGCGCTGTCGGTGCGGGGCTGTTCGGCCTGATCAACCGTGCGCTGATCCCCATCGGCATGCACCAGTTCGTGAACACGGTCTCCTGGTTCCAGCTCGGCGACTTCAAGGACGCCACGGGCGCGGTCGTGCACGGCGACCTGAACCGCTTCTTCGCCGGTGACCCGACCGCCGGCCAGTTCATGTCGGGCTTCTTCCCGATCATGATGTTCGGTCTTCCGGCCGCCGCGATCGCGATCGCCCACTCCGCCCGCCCCGAGCGCCGCAAGGCCGTGATGGGCATGATGGTCTCGCTCGCGCTGACCTCCTTCGTCACGGGCGTGACCGAGCCGATCGAGTTCTCGTTCATGTTCATCGCGCCGGTGCTCTACGCGATCCACGCGGTCCTGACCGCCGTCTCCATGGCGGTGACCTGGGCTCTCGGAGTCCACGCGGGCTTCACCTTCTCCGCGGGCGTCATCGACTACGGGCTGAACTGGAACCTCGCCACCAAGCCCTGGCTGATCATCCCGATCGGCCTGGTCTTCGGCGCGGTCTACTACGCCGTCTTCCGCTTCGCCATCGTCAAGTTCAACCTCCCCACCCCGGGCCGCGAGCCCGAGGAAGAGGTCGAGGACCTCACCAAGGCGTAGGAACAGCCGTACCGCACGCGAAGGCCCCCGGAGCCCTGAACCGCTCCGGGGGCCTTCGGCATGTCGTAGGGGCTAGATCTCGTACGACTGCCTCGGCGTCGCCAGGGACACCGGGCCGTCGAAGACGGCGCGGGCGTCGGCGAGGTTGACCTGGGGGTCGGTCCACGGGGGGATGTGGGTGAGGACCAGGCGGCGGGCGCCGGCCCGGGTCGCGGTCTCACCCGCCTCGCGGCCGTTGAGGTGCAGGTCGGGGATGTTCTCCTTGCCGTGCGTGAAGGCGGCCTCGCACAGGAACAGGTCGGTGTCGCGGGCGAGTTCGGTCAGGGCGGGGCTGAGCCCCGTGTCGCCGGAGTAGGTCAGCGACCTGCCGCCGTGCTCGATGCGGATGCCGTACGCCTCGACCGGGTGCGCCACGCGTTCGGTGTGGACGGTGAACGGGCCGATGTCGAAGGTGGACGGCTTGACCGTGTGGAAGTCGAAGACCTCGCTCATGGAGGAGGCGGTGGGGGTGTCGGCGTAGGCCGTGGTCAGACGGTGTTCGGTGCCCTCGGGGCCGTAGACCGGGATGGGGTCGCAGCGGCCGCCTTCGTGGCGGTAGTAGCGCGCGACGAAGTACGCGCACATGTCGATGCAGTGGTCGGCGTGCAGATGGCTGAGGAAGATCGCGTCGAGGTCGTAGAGACCGCAGTGGCGCTGCAACTCGCCAAGGGCACCGTTGCCCATGTCGAGAAGCAGCCGGAAGCCGTCGGCCTCGACGAGGTAGCTCGAGCAGGCCGATTCCGCGGACGGGAACGACCCCGAGCAGCCGACGACGGTGAGCTTCATAAAGCAGAAACCTCCGCTGGCGGGAACTTTTCTGGGAAAGAGACGGGGGTCGTGCGGTCCGTCGAGCGTAAGGCGCAAAACCTCCGGTCGCTCCTCCGCCAAGGGCTGTTGTGGGCGAACTCACCTGTGGTGTCACCGGTTCGGCTGGACCAGGGGCGCGTAGGGAGTGTGACCGCGCTAACGGCTTGAACAGAGGGCGCGCGGGGCAGATCGCGCGCCGGTAACGTCGTCCTCATGGACACGTCCTGGTGGCTCGCTCTCGCGGCCGTGATGCTGCTGGCGCTGGTCGCCACGCTCGTGGACGGGTGGGGGCGGGGGCACCGGCCCCGCGGACGCTCGGACCGTACGACTGGGCCGTCCGGGCGTACGACGGGGGTGCGGCCGCGGCCCGCGGAGATCTGGTGGGCGCAGGTGCCGTACGAGGACGGGCCGGGGGCCAAGGACCGGCCGTGTCTCGTGCTGGCCGTGCGCGGGCGGCGGGCCGTCGTCGCGAAGATCACCAGCAGGTACCACGGCGAGCGGGCCGGGGTGATCCCGTTGCCGCCGGGCTCGGTGGGCGACGCCCAGGGCCGGGCGAGCTTCCTGGAGACGGACGAGCTGCGCGAGGTGCCGGTGGGGGACTTCCGGCGCAGGGCGGGGGTGGTGGACCCGGTCCTGTGGGACCAGGTCCGTCACCTGGCGACCTAGCGGGTCACGCCCAGAGCTGGCCCTGGAGCATCTCGATCGCTTCCTCCGTGGTCGCCGCCGTGTAGACGCCCGTGGAGAGGTACTTCCAGCCGCCGTCGGCCACGACGAACACGATGTCGGCGGACTCCCCCGCCTTGACCGCCTTGTTGCCGACGCCGATCGCCGCGTGCAGGGCGGCGCCCGTGGAGACGCCCGCGAAGATGCCCTCCTGCTGGAGGAGCTCACGGGTGCGGGTGACCGCGTCCGCGGAGCCGACGGAGAAGCGGGTGGTGAGCACCGACGCGTCGTACAGCTCCGGTACGAAGCCCTCGTCGAGGTTGCGCAGGCCGTACACCAGGTCGTCGTAGCGCGGCTCGGCGGCGACGATCCTCACGTCCGGCTTGTGCTCGCGCAGGTAGCGGCCGACGCCCATCAGGGTGCCGGTGGTGCCGAGGCCGGCGACGAAGTGGGTGACCGAGGGGAGGTCGGTGAGGATCTCCGGGCCGGTCGTGGCGTAGTGGGCGCCCGCGTTGTCGGGGTTGCCGTACTGGTAGAGCATCACCCAGTCGGGGTGCTCGGCGGAGAGCTCCTTGGCGACCCGTACGGCGGTGTTGGAGCCGCCCGCGGCGGGCGAGGAGATGATCTCGGCGCCCCACATGGCGAGCAGGTCCCGGCGCTCCTGCGAGGTGTTCTCGGGCATCACGCAGACGATCCGGTAACCCTTGAGCTTCGCCGCCATCGCCAGCGAGATGCCGGTGTTGCCGGAGGTGGGTTCCAGGATCGTGCAGCCCGGGGTCAGCCGGCCGTCCTTCTCCGCCTGCTCGATCATGTGCAGGGCCGGGCGGTCCTTGACGGAGCCCGTGGGGTTGCGGTCCTCCAGCTTGGCCCAGATGCGGACGTCGGCGGACGGCGAGAGCCGCGGCAGGCGCACCAGAGGGGTGTTGCCCACCGCGGCCAGCGGGGAGTCGTAACGCATCGACGATCAGGCCATGCCGCCGGCCACGGCCGGCAGGATCGTGACGTTGTCGCCGTCGGCGAGCTTGGTGTTGATGCCGTCGAGGAAGCGGACGTCCTCGTCGTTCAGGTAGACGTTGACGAAGCGGCGCAGCTCACCGCCGTCCACGATGCGGGCCTGGACGCCGGCGTGCCGGGTCTCCAGGTCGGCGAAGAGCTCGGCGAGGGTGTTCCCGTTGCCCTCCACCGCCTTCTGGCCGTCGGTGTAGGTGCGGAGGATGGTCGGGATGCGGACCTCGATGGCCATGGCTCAGGGCTCCTGTCGGATGGTGTCTGGTCGGTGGGCGCGCGGCAGCTCTGGTGCGGCAGGTCGTGCGTGTGGGGCGCGCCGCGGCTCACGGCCGTACGGCGGCAGGGGCAGCGTCAACAGATGGCGCTGGCGAGCCTGCACAGGTCGACGTGCAGCCGCGCCACGAGCAGGGTGCCCGGCGTCTTCTCGCTCACGTCGTAAGAAACCATGGGGTCATCGTATCGATTCCCCATCCGGGTCCCGGAATGTGATCCCACCATGCGGACGGATTCCGGCCGCTGGCTGAGATACGGCAGCTCAGGCGGAGTACCGCGGGACCAGCAGGCTCGGCACGACCACCGAGGACGGCCGGGCATCCCGGTCGAACACCACGCGAGCCACGTCCTGGTGGACCGTGGTCAGCGACGGGTCCGTCGACTCGCTGCTCCCGGCCGGGTCGTCGACGCCGGCGAGCCGTTCGGCGGCGGAGTGCTTCTGGCCGTCGGGGCCGGTGACGGTCGCGATCCTCGTGCGGCCCAGGGAGCCGGGGTGCTGGACGGCCCAGGGAGACGGGGTGCTGGACGGCCCGCCGGGTGCGCCGGAGACGACCGGGATCCCGAGCCCGTCGGGCGTCTCGTGGGGCCGGTCGCCGGGGCGCAGGGAGAACAGCATCTCGCCCCCCGAACGTCCGCGGGCCTAGTACGCCGCGACGATCTCCACGTCCTCCTCGGTGACCTCGCCGTCGAGGATCCGGTAGGAGCGGAACTGGAAGTCGCCGAGGCCGTCGGTGTCGGCGGTGGAGACGAGGACGTAGTGGGCGCCGGGCTCGTTGGCGTAGGAGATGTCGGTGCGGGAGGGGTAGGCCTCGGTCGCGGTGTGGGAGTGGTAGATGACCACCGGCTCCTCGTCGCGGTCGTCCATCTCGCGGTACAGCTTGAGCAGGTCGCCGGAGTCGAACTCGTAGAACGTCGGCGACATGGCGGCGTTGAGCATGGGGATGAAGCGCTCGGGGCGGTCCGATCCGGCCGGGCCCGCGACGACTCCGCACGCCTCGTCGGGGTGGTCCTTGCGCGCGTGCGCGACGATCTGGTCCACGAGGGCCTGGGTGATGGTCAGCATGCCGAAAGGATAAGCAGAGGGCCGCCCCGTACCGAGGAGCGGTACGAAGCGGCCCACATGCCGGACCGGCTAGCTTCCGACCTTCTCGAACTCCGGCTCGCGGCGCTCGGTGATCCGCGGGTTGCGGCTCTTGAGGACCACCCAGCCGACGCCGAGGGCGACGGCCCACACGGCGAGCACGTACAGGCTGATCCGGGACTCGGAGTCCTTCGCGATCAGACAGGTCACGAAGAGCAGGAACACGATGGCGACCCAGGAACCCACCGCGCCGCCCGGCGCCGGGAAGGAGGAGGCGGGCAGACGGCCCGCCTCGACGGCTCGGCGGTAGAGGACGTGGCTGATCAGGATCATGAGCCAGGTCCAGATGCCGGCGCCGACGGCCACCGAGGTGACGTAGGAGAACGCCTTCTCCGGGACGACGTAGTTCAGGACCACGCCGATGCCCATGAAGAGCACGGAGACGGTGATGCCGAGGGCGGGGGTCTTGGTGGAGGACAGCCTGCCGAAGGCGGCGGGGGCCTCTCCGCTGTCGGCCAGGTTCCGCAGCATGCGGCCGGTGGAGTACATGCCGGAGTTGCAGGACGACAGGGCCGCGGTGAGGACGACGAAGTTGACGATGCCGGCGCCGGCGGGGATGCCGATCATCGCGAACGCCTTGACGAAGGGGCTGACGCCCGGCGCGAACTCGGTCCACTTCACCACGCAGAGGATGACGGTGAGCGCGCCGACGTAGAAGAGGGCGATCCGCCAGGGGAGGGTGTTGATCGCCTTGGGCAGCGTCTTCTCGGGGTTCTCGGACTCGCCCGCCGTGACGCCGACGAGCTCGACGGCGAGGTAGGCGAACATGACGCCCTGGAGGGTCATCAGGGACGAGCCGATGCCGTTGGGGAAGAAGCCGTCGAACTCCCACAGGTTGGAGACGGCGGCGGTGTCACCGGCGTTGCTGAAGCCGAAGGTGAGGACGCCGAGGCCGATCACGATCATGCCGATGAGCGCGGTGACCTTGATCATGGAGGCCCAGAACTCGATCTCGCCGAACAGCTTCACCGAGATCAGGTTCGCGGTGAAGAGGACGACCAGGAAGACCAGGGCGGTGACCCACTGCGGGATGCCGGGGAACCAGTAGTGGATGTAGATCGCGGCGGCCGTCAGCTCGGCCATGCCGGTGACGACCCACATCAGCCAGTAGGTCCAGCCGGTGAAGTAGCCGAAGAACGGGCCGAGGAACTCGCGGGAGTACTCCGCGAAGGAGCCGGAGACCGGGCGGTAGAGCAGCAGTTCGCCGAGGGCCCGCATGATGAAGAAGATGATCACGCCGGCGAGGGCGTACATCAGGATGAGGCTCGGACCGGCCTTGGCGATGTTCGCCCCGGCGTTGAGGAAGAGGCCGACGCCAATGGCGCCGCCGATCGCGATCATCTGGACCTGGCGGCTGCCGAGTCCGCGCTCGTACCCCTCTTCGGACTCGCCAGGGGCCTTCTCCGGGCCTGAGCCCTTGCCTTCGACCTGAGCGGAGGTCATGTGGTGGTGCGCCTTTCTCCATGCCGAACCGGGCCTCTCGTCGGCCACGGATCGGGTTTCGATCCCCCCGGATTGATGGAGTCGTGCCTGGCCGGCGGTTGCCGGCTCGGTGGCGCACCCGGACGAACATGCGGGTGGTGTTCGCCGGGCGGTCGTGAAGATTTATCACGGCCGCAACAGTGATCACCTGGGCGCGATGTGGCACGCACCACAGGGAGAAGCGGACAAAGAGCACCCGTGGCGGACATAGGCGGCCATCACGGTGACGTGATCGTTATCCGGATTTGAGCGTCCTCTGAGCGAACACGGAACCGTCACATCTCACGGCATAAGGGTGTTCACGAGGGTCTCCTGGAGGCCGCCCAGCCACAGGTACGCCATCACCATCGGCTTGCGGGGGTCCTCGTCCGGGAGCCGGTAGAGGAGGTCGGTGTCCTCCTCGTCGGTGATGTCGAGGCGGGAGCCGATGGCGAGCCGCAGGTCGTTGAGGGCGCCGAGCCACTGCCGGGACTCACCGGCCGACAGCTTGAGGACCGCGCCGCCGTCACCGGCGGAGCGCAGCGCGTCCAGGGAGCGGACCACCGCGAGGGCGTTCTCGCGCTTGCCGGCCCGCAGGTCGTTCTCGGTGTAGCGGCGGAACTCCGAGGAGTACGCCCGCTGCTCCTCGGCCTCCTCGGCCTGCGGGGTGCCCTCGGGGTCGCTGTAGGCGTCCGGGAAGAGCCGCTTGAGCACCGGGTCGGAGGGCGGTTCGCTCGGCCCTTCCGCGAAGAGCTCGGCGAGCGGGTCGTCGGGGGCGTCCTCGGCGGGTCCGGGGCCGATGAGTTCCAGGAGCTGGACGGCCAGCGACCGGATGATGGAGATCTCGACGTCGTCGAGGGCGACGGCCGCGCCGCCGCCGGGGAGCGGTTCGAAGGTTCCGGGCATCAGGGATTGTCGCTACTTCCGGTCCTGCGGGCGGGGTCGGGTCATTTCCGGTCCTGCTGGAGGGTGGCCCACAGACCGTAGCCGTGCATGGCCTGCACGTCGCGCTCCATCTCCTCGCGGGTTCCGCTGGAGACGACCGCCCGGCCCTTGTGGTGGACGTCGAGCATCAGTTTGGTGGCCTTGTCCTTCGAGTAGCCGAAGTACGTCTGGAAGACGTAGGTCACGTAGCTCATGAGGTTGACCGGGTCGTTGTGGACGATCGTGACCCAGGGGACGTCCGGCTCGGGGACGGCGAAGACCTCTTCCGCCGACTCGGTGCGTTCGATCTCTACGGGAGCGGGTGACGTCACACGGCCCATGCTGCCACGCACCCCACAAATCGTCACACTGACGCGAAGTGGGGTAGCATCTCTTGTTATGAACACAGCGGACCTTGGGCTGCCGGTGGACGTTCCCTCGACGGCACTCTTCACGGACCAGTACGAGCTGACGATGCTGCAGGCCGCGCTGAAGGCGGGTACCGCCGAACGGCGCAGCGTGTTCGAGGTCTTCACCCGGCGGCTGCCGGAGGGGCGCCGCTACGGCGTCGTCGCGGGCACCGGCCGGGTGCTGGACGCGGTGGAGAACTTCCGCTTCGACGGGGACGTCCTCGCCTTCCTGCGCGAACGCTCCATCGTCGACGAGGAGACCCTGGACTGGCTCGCCTCCTACCGCTTCGGCGGCGACATCTGGGGCTACCCGGAGGGCGAGGTGTACTTCCCGGGCTCGCCGATCATGCGGGTGGAGGGCTCCTTCGCCGAGTGCGTGCTGCTGGAGACCGTGATCCTGTCGATCCTCAACCACGACTCCGCGATCGCCGCGGCCGCCTCCCGGATGTCCTCGGCCGCGGGCGACCGGCCGCTGATCGAGATGGGCGCCCGCCGCACCCACGAGCTGTCCGCGGTGGCCGCCGCCCGCGCCGCCTACGTCGGCGGCTTCGCCACCACCTCCGACCTCGCGGCCGGTTTCCGCTACGGCATCCCCACGGTGGGCACCTCCGCGCACGCCTTCACCCTGCTGCACGACCAGGAGCGGGACGCCTTCCAGGCCCAGGTGGACTCGCTGGGCCGGGGCACGACCCTGCTGGTGGACACCTACGACGTCACCGAGGCCGTCCGTACGGCCGTCGAGGTGGCCGGGCCGGAGCTCGGGGCCGTGCGCATCGACTCCGGCGACCTGCTCCTCGTCGCCCACCGGGTGCGGCAGCAGCTGGACGAGCTGGGCGCGAAGGGGACGCGGATCATCGTCACCTCCGATCTCGACGAGTACGCTATCGCCTCGCTGGCCGCGGCCCCCGTGGACGCCTACGGCGTCGGCACCCAGCTGGTGACCGGGTCCGGGCACCCGACCGCCTCGATGGTCTACAAGCTGGTCGCGCGGGCCGGGTCCGACGACCCGAAGGCACCGCTGATCCCGGTCGCGAAGAAGTCGTCCGGGGGCAAGACCTCGGTCGGCGGCCGCAAGTGGGCGGCCCGGCGGCTGGACGCGGACGGGATCGCGGAGGCCGAGGTGGTGGGCACCGGGCCCGTGCCGGCGGGGCTCACGGACCGGCAGCTCCTGGTGGAGCTGGTCAAGGGCGGCGAGGTCGTCGCCCGCGAGCCGCTGGACGTCGTACGGGACCGGCACGCGGCCGCCCGGGCCAACCTGCCGCTGTCGGCGACCCAGCTCTCGCGCGGGGAGCCCGTCATTCCGACGGAGTATGTCAACGGGCGCACGGGTAGCTAAGGAGCTGTCCGGCCGATCGGGCCGGTCCCCGTACGAAGCTGTTCGGGCGTGGCGGATCCGGCTGCCGACGGCAACGCCCCAGGTGGGCGCCCGGCCCGCGCGGCGCCGGCGTGATCCGCCGGACAGGCCCCGCGGCCGCCGCCCCGAACGCGCCCGCCCGTGCCCCCTCCCGCTCACTCCGCGAAGTCTCCAGGCCCGTAAGTTCACTCTTAGTCGAACGACACCCACCATGCGCCGCGCCTTGATCGTCGTCGACGTGCAGACCGACTTCTGCGAGGGAG
>NZ_LJBR01000107.1 GCF_001282115.1 Streptomyces sp. NRRL B-24085
GCTGGCCCTTCAGGGGGCCCCATTAGATGTGGGTAAGGGACTCCTGGGGGGAGCATCTGGCGGCGTTTGGGGCCGCCGTGCTCGGACTCGCCCGGTTCCTTGGCGCCGGGCCAGGCCTTGGCGACGCGGGCGGCCAGGACGAAGTCCTTGCGGAGGGGGTGGCCCTCGAAGGTCTCCGGCAGCAGGAGGTGGTCCAGGGAGGGGTGGCCCTCGAAGGTGACGCCGAACATCTCGTGGGTCTCGCGCTCGTGCCAGGCGGCACCCGCGTAGAGGTCGACGGCGCTGGGCAGTGCCGGGGTCTCGTGGGGGATCGTCGTGCGCAGGAGCAGGCGTCGTACCGGCGAGAGGGCTGCCACGTGGGCGGCCACGCGGAAGCCGGTGCCGGGTTCGTCGACGGCGCTGAGCCAGTCGAAGTAGGTGCAGCCCAGTTCGTCACGGGCGACACGCAGGGCGGTGAGCCAGCTCGTGGGCGGGACGTCGACCGTCAGGACCTCGTAGGACTCCTCGGCGGTGGCCTCGGGGCCGAAGAGTTCCTCGGCCGGGGCGGGGAGCCAGCCGACGGCGGTCACTGTGCGTCCCCCTCGCTGGAAGCGGGCGTGGGCGGCCTGACCAGTCCGCTCTGCAGGGCGGCCGTCGAGGGGCGGGCCGTGGGCGTCCCGTACCGCTCCCCCAGCGACTCCCTGGCGATCTTCTCCTGGAGCTTCAGGATTCCCTGGAGCAGGGCCTCGGGGCGGGGCGGGCAGCCGGGGACGTAGACGTCGACGGGGATGATCTGGTCGACGCCCTTGGTGACGGAGTAGGAGTCCCAGTACGGGCCGCCGCAGTTGCTGCACGCGCCGAAGGAGATGACGTACTTCGGTTCCGGCATCTGTTCGTACAGGCGCTTGACCGCGGGTGCCATCTTGTCGGTGACCGTGCCGGAGACGACCATCAGGTCGGCCTGGCGCGGGCCCGGGGCGAACGGGATGACGCCGAGGCGGATGAAGTCGTGGCGGGCCATGGACGCGGCGATGAACTCGATGGCGCAGCAGGCGAGACCGAAGTTGAAGACCCAGAGGGAGTACCGGCGGCCCCAGTTGAGGATCACCTTCATCGGCTCGGGGGCGAGCCGGGCGAGGGCGCCCAGTCGTTTCGGCTCCGGGAGCAGGACAGGTTCCGAGGGGGTCACGTCCATGCCAGGACACCCTTCTTGTACGCGTACAGCAGTCCCACGGCGAGGAAGCCGAGGAAGATGAACATCTCTACGAGGGTGGTCGCGCCGTAGCCGGGTGCCGCGAAGACCGTGGCCCACGGGAACAGGAAGATCGAGTCGACGGCGAAGATGACATAGAGGAAGGCGTAGACGTAGTAGCGGACCTGGGTGTGGGCCCAGCCCTCGCCGACGGGGTCGACTCCGCACTCGTACGTCAGGAGCTTCTCGGGGGTGGGGACCACGGGCCGCAGCAGCCGTCCGGCGCCGAAGGCGACCGCGACGAACAGCACGCCGACGACGGCGAGCAGTCCGACGACCGAGTACGACTGGAAGTAGTCCGCCGCCACGACGGTCGGATCGACGACGGTTGCATCGACGACGGTCGGTTCCGGCACGTCCGCCCCTCGCTCCCTGTGAAGACACTGATCACGTCGGCCACGTTGATCATGCGAAGACACTGTTCGACGATCTGTACGCACGGGAGTCTAGGCCCTGATAAAGGGACGGTAAGCAGCCCGTCACCCGAGGAAAGCCCGAGAAGAGCCCGAGGAAAGCCATTCGTAAGGCCGAGGTGGGGTTTTCCCCCGCACAGCGCGGCGGTCCGCCTCATGGCGCGCGGCGGTCCCGCGCGGCACGCTAGCCCATATGACCGAACGCCACTCGACTCCGAGCCGTGCCGTGATCACCGGCAGAGACGGCGGAACCGACGACGGCCGGCCGCCTCCGGCCCGCTTCGCCTACGACGTGCACACCTGGAAGGAGATCGCCCATCTCCTGGCGAACCTCCCGGTGTCGATCCTCGGCTTCACCTACGTCGTGACGGTGCTGTTCACCGGCTTCTGGCTGACCGTCACGGTGATCGGGCTCCCGCTGCTCGCGGCGGGCCTGCTGGGCGCCCGGCAGCTCGGCAAGCTGGAGCGGGGGCGAGCCCGGGCGCTGCTCGGGGTGCGGGTGGACGAACCGAGCCCGCTGCCGTGGCGCACCAAGAACGGCGGCGACGGGTTCTTCGCCCAGCTGTGGCTCGGGGTGAAGGACCCGGTGGGCTGGCGGACGGTGCTGTACGACTTCATCCGGCTGCCCTGGGGTGTGCTCACCTTCACGATCACGCTGACCTCGTTGTTCGTGCTGTGGCCGGTGCTGCCGTTCATCGCGCGGGGCCTCGCCAACGTGGACCGGGCGATGGTGCGCGGCCTGCTGTCGCCCTCCGACGAGCTGGAACGCCGTATCGCCGAACTGGAGTCGGACCGGGGGGTCGTGGTCGACACGGCCGCCGCCGATCTCCGGCGCATCGAGCGCGATCTGCACGACGGGGCGCAGGCCCGGCTGGTCAACCTGGCCATGGGGCTCGGCCTGGCGAAGGAGAAGCTCCTGGAGGACCCGGAGTACGCGCAGGCGATGGTCGCGGAGGCGCACGGCGAGGTGAAGCTGGCCCTCCAGGAGCTGCGGGATCTGGCGCGGGGCATCCACCCGGCCGTGCTGACCGACCGCGGGCTCGACGCCGCCCTCTCCTCGGTGGCCTCGCGGTGCACGGTGCCGGTGAAGGTGACCGCCGATCTCGACGCGCGGCCGGTCGCGGCGATCGAGGGCATCGCGTACTTCACGGTCTCCGAGCTGCTGCAGAACATCAGCAAGCACAGCGGGGCGCGGTCGGCGTCGGTGGACGTGTGGCGGGCTGAGGACCGGCTGCTCATCCAGGTGTGGGACGACGGCCGCGGCGGTGCCCGGCTGGACGGCGGTACCGGTATGCGCGGGCTCGCGGAGCGCCTCGACGCGGTCGACGGGCTGTTCGTCATCGACTCCCC
This sequence comes from Streptomyces sp. NRRL B-24085, assembly GCF_001282115.1. GTDB lineage: Bacteria > Actinomycetota > Actinomycetes > Streptomycetales > Streptomycetaceae > Streptomyces. The sequence goes on from NZ_LJBR01000107.1 coordinate 2,995, forward strand.
GCCGGGCGGCCCGACGGTCGTCACGGCGGAGCTGCCGTGGCGGGACCGGGTCGCGGAACGGTCGTAGGAACGGTCGTGGGCACGGGGAAGGGGGTGGGGAAAACCCCCCTTCCAAGACGCCGACGGCCTCCATGGTCCGTTGAGCTGCGGTCCAGCAGGGTGGAGGTACGACACCACAGGCGCGGGACGAGAGAAGAAGGACGACGTCGATGGCCACGGACTACGGGTACGACAGTGGGCTCGGGTTCCCCGGGACGGTACGGCGGCAGCGGGTGCCGGCCGGGTTGCGGGCGCCGTTCGAGGGGCGGACCTGGCGGGAGTTCGGCTATGTGCTGCTGAGCCTGCCGATCAGCGTCCTGATGTTCGCCTACGCCGTCACGATGATCTCGCTGGGCGCCGGCCTCCTCGTGACCTTCCTCGGGATTCCGGTCTTCGCGGCTGGTCTCGCCGGGTGCCGTGGGCTCGGGGCGCTGGAGCGGGCACGGGCCCGCGGGCTGCTGGGGCTGGAGGTCGGCGACCCGGAGCCGCTCAGGATGCGGAAGTCCGGGTTCATGGGATGGATCGGGGCCGTCCTCAAGAGCGGGACGTCGTGGCGGACGCTGCTGTACTCCGTGGTGCACCTGCCGTGGGCGCTGTTCTCCTTCGTCGTCGCGGTGAACTTCTGGGTGTACGGCTGGGCGCTGCTGACGTACCCGCTGTGGTTCTGGGTCTTCCCGGCGTACGTCGGTCAGGACGGGCTTCAGCTCTACGGCGACGAGACCCACCACATCTACCTGGACAACCCGTTCGAGATCGGTGTGACCGCGCTGGTGGGACTGTTGTTCACGCTGGCCACGCCGTGGATCGTGCGGGCGCTGACCACGGTGGACCGGGTCATGGTGCACGGGCTGCTGGGGCCGACCAAGCTGTCGGCGCGGGTGGTGGAGCTGGAGTCGGACCGGGGGGTCGTGGTGGACACGGCCGCCGCGGACCTGCGGCGCATCGAGCGTGACCTGCACGACGGGGCGCAGGCGCGGCTGGTGGCGCTGGCCATGGACCTGGGGCTGGCGAAGGAGAAGCTCACGGAGGATCCCGCGGCGGCCGCCCGGATGGTGGACGAGGCGCACGGCGAGGTGAAGACGGCGCTCCAGGAGCTGCGGGATCTGGCGCGGGGGATTCACCCGGCGGTGCTGACGGACCGGGGGCTGGACGCGGCCCTCTCTTCGGTCGCCTCGCGCTGCACGGTGCCGGTTCAGGTGGAGGTGGATCTGCCCTCGCGGCCGGCGCCGGCGATCGAGGGGATCGCGTACTTCACGGTGTCGGAGCTGCTCCAGAACATCAGCAAGCATTCCCGGGCGACGTTCGCCGCGGTGGACGTGTGGCGGGTGGAGAACCGGCTCATGCTCCAGGTCGTGGACAACGGGGTGGGCGGCGCCGACGTGTCCGCCGGGTCCGGCCTCGCGGGGCTGGCGGAGCGGCTGGACGCGGTGGACGGGATCCTGGTGGTGGACTCGCCGGTCGGGGGGCCCACCCGGGTGACCGCGGAGCTGCCGTGGCGGGGCGAGCGGGTGTGACGGGTTCTGCGTGAGCGGGCGGTGGGGGTTTGCGCCCCCGCCGCCCTTGCCCGTCCCGTCCGTCCCCACGGGCGCGAGCCGACAGACCTGGACAGTGGCCGGAATCCGTCCTCGACCCCCTGCTCTCGGGCCTTTGTTCGTATCTGGGTCCTCTTAATCCCGTTGCCCGCCCCCCTCCGCATCCGAATGCTGGAATGCTGAACTTGTCCGGTGGACGGGCAGGCAGTGGGCTGGGGGGCCGAGAGTCGTGGAGGACAAGGTGCGGGTGGTCATCGCCGAGGATTCAGTGCTGCTGCGGGAGGGCCTGACCCGGTTGCTGACCGACCGCGGGCACGACGTCGTGGCCGGAGTGGGCGACGGAGAGGCCCTGATCAAGACCATCGGTGAGCTGGACGCCCAGGGCGAGCTGCCCGACGTCGTGGTCGCCGATGTGCGGATGCCTCCGACGCACACGGACGAGGGCGTGCGAGCCGCCGTACAACTGCGCAAGGCACATCCCGGACTCGGGGTACTCGTACTGTCGCAGTACGTCGAGGAGCGGTACGCCACCGAGCTGCTGGCCGGGTCCAGCCGCGGGGTGGGGTACCTGCTCAAGGACCGGGTCGCGGAGGTGCGTGAGTTCGTGGACGCGGTGGTGCGGGTGGCCGAGGGCGGCACCGCCCTCGACCCGGAGGTGGTCGCTCAGCTCCTGGGACGCAGCCGGAAGCAGGACGTGCTCGCCCATCTCACGCCCCGGGAGCGGGAGGTCCTGGGACTGATGGCCGAGGGCCGCACCAATTCGGCGATCGCGCGGCAGCTCGTCGTGAGCGACGGGGCCGTGGAGAAGCATGTCAGCAACATCTTCCTGAAGCTCGGGCTGTCACCGAGCGACGGGGACCACCGGCGGGTGCTGGCGGTGCTGACCTATCTGAACTCCTGACCGTCCGACACCGAGTCGGACGCCAGGGCGGCGCGGCCGGCCGACAGGGCGGCGGGCCGCCCGGGACCGAGAACCGCAGAACGATGAGGGAGCGTCTTCGAGGAAAGCGCCGGGGGGCGAGAAAAGCATGACAAGTCAGGTCTTCGTAACGTCTCGGAACCACGTCCATCATGCGAATGGCCGAGGGAAGGCGACCCCTGCGGTCGTAGGGTTGATCCTGGGAAGGCCTGCGGGAAGGCCGCTCCCGAACAGCCGCCCAGAGGGAGGTCCAGTTCAGTGACCAGTCAGGTCAGCAGCCCAGCGGAGCAGGCCGACGAAGCCGTCGTGGGAGAGCAGCGCAAAGAGCCGGGCGTGAAGGACGTCCGCCGGCTCGACCGGGTGATCATTCGTTTCGCGGGCGACTCCGGCGACGGGATGCAGCTCACCGGTGACCGTTTCACCTCGGAGACGGCGTCCTTCGGCAACGACCTGTCCACCCTTCCCAACTTCCCCGCCGAGATCCGGGCCCCTGCCGGAACCCTGCCGGGCGTCTCCTCCTTCCAGCTCCACTTCGCCGACCACGACATCCTCACGCCGGGTGACGCGCCGAACGTCCTCGTGGCCATGAACCCGGCCGCCCTGAAGGCGAACATCGCCGATCTGCCGCGGGGCGCGGAGATCATCGTCAACACGGACGAGTTCACCAAACGGGCGATGCAGAAAGTGGGGTACGCGGCCTCGCCGCTGGAGGACGGCTCGCTCGACGGGTACAGCCTTCATCCGGTCCCCCTGACCACGCTGACCGTCGAGGCCCTCAAGGATTTCGACCTCAGCCGCAAGGAGGCCGAGCGCAGCAAGAACATGTTCGCGCTCGGCCTCTTGTCGTGGATGTACCACCGGCCCACCGAGGGCACGGAGAAGTTCCTGCGGACGAAGTTCGCGAAGAAGCCGGAGATCGCCGAGGCGAACCTGGCGGCGTACCGGGCGGGCTGGAACTTCGGCGAGACGACCGAGGACTTCGCGGTCTCCTACGAGATCGCCCCGGCGACGAAGGCCTTCCCGGTCGGCACCTACCGCAACATCTCCGGGAACCTCGCGCTGTCCTACGGGCTGGTCGCCGCGTCCCGGCAGGCGGACCTGCCGCTGTTCCTGGGCTCGTACCCGATCACCCCGGCCTCGGACATCCTGCACGAGCTCAGCAAGCACAAGAACTTCGGCGTACGGACCTTCCAGGCCGAGGACGAGATCGCGGGGATCGGCGCGGCGCTGGGCGCGGCCTTCGGCGGGTCCCTGGCCGTCACCACCACGAGCGGCCCGGGTGTGGCGCTGAAGTCCGAGACCATCGGCCTCGCCGTCTCCCTGGAGCTGCCGCTCCTCGTGATCGACATCCAGAGAGGCGGCCCTTCGACCGGCCTGCCGACCAAGACCGAGCAGGCGGATCTCCTCCAGGCGATGTTCGGGCGCAACGGCGAGGCGCCGGTGCCGATCGTGGCCCCCTGCACCCCGGCCGACTGCTTCGACGCGGCACTGGAGGCGGCCCGGATCGCGCTGACGTACCGCACACCGGTGATGCTGCTCTCGGACGGCTACCTGGCCAACGGCTCGGAGCCGTGGCGCATCCCGGAGCTGGACGAGCTCCCCGACCTGACCGTGCAGTTCGCGCAGGGCCCGAACCACACCCTGGACGACGGCACCGAGGTCTTCTGGCCCTACAAGCGCGACCCGCAGACCCTCGCCCGCCCCTGGGCCGTGCCCGGCACACCCGGTCTCGAACACCGCATCGGCGGCATCGAGAAGGAGGACGGGTCCGGGAACATCTCCTACGCCCCGGCCAACCACGACTTCATGGTCCGCACCCGCCAGGCCAAGATCGACGGGATCGACGTACCGGACCTGGAGGTCGACGACCCGCACGAGGCGCGCACGCTGGTACTGGGCTGGGGATCGACGTACGGCCCCATCACGGCCGCGGTACGGCGGCTGCGGACGGCCGGCGAGTCGATCGCGCAGGCCCACCTGCGCCACCTCAACCCCTTCCCGCGCAACCTGGGCGCGGTGCTCAGGGCGTACGACAAGGTCGTCATCCCGGAGATGAACCTCGGGCAGCTCGCGACCCTGGTGAGGGCGAAGTACCTGGTCGACGCGCACAGCTACAACCAGGTCAACGGCATGCCGTTCAAGGCCGAACAGCTCGCCACGGCTCTGAAGGAGGCCATCGATGGCTGAGACGTCCACGGAAGGCACGGGCACGATCGAGGCGCTCTCGCTCGTCCCCAAGGCCGAGGCGCGCCAGAGCATGAAGGACTTCAAGAGCGACCAGGAAGTCCGCTGGTGCCCCGGCTGCGGTGACTACGCCATCCTCGCGGCGGTCCAGGGCTTCATGCCGGAGCTGGGGCTCGCCAAGGAGAACATCGTCTTCGTCTCGGGCATCGGTTGCTCGTCGCGGTTCCCGTACTACATGAACACGTACGGCATGCACTCCATCCACGGGCGGGCGCCGGCGATCGCGACGGGGCTGGCGGCGTCGCGCCGGGACCTGTCGGTGTGGGTGGTCACCGGTGACGGGGACGCGCTCTCGATCGGCGGGAACCACCTGATCCACGCCCTGCGCCGGAACGTGAACCTGAAGATCCTGCTGTTCAACAACCGGATCTACGGGCTGACGAAGGGGCAGTACTCCCCGACCTCCGAGGTCGGCAAGATCACGAAGTCGACGCCGATGGGCTCCCTGGACGCGCCCTTCAACCCGGTGTCCCTCGCCCTCGGTGCGGAGGCGTCCTTCGTGGCGCGGACGGTGGACTCGGACCGCAAGCACCTCACGTCGGTGCTGCGGGAGGCTGCCGCCCACCCCGGTACGGCCCTGATCGAGATCTACCAGAACTGCAACATCTTCAACGACGGTGCCTTCGAGGCCCTCAAGGACAAGCAGCAGGCGGAGGAGGCGGTGATCCGGCTGGAGCACGGGCAGCCGATCCGCTTCGGCGCGGACCTGTCCAAGGGCGTGGTCCGGGACCCGGCGACGGGTGACCTGAAGGTGGTCCCGGTGACGCCGTCGAACGAGGCGGAGATCCTCGTCCACAACGCGCACGCGTCGTCTCCGACGACCGCCTTCGCCCTGTCCCGCCTGGCCGACCCGGACACGCTGCACCACACCCCGATCGGCGTCTTCCGCGCGGTGGACCGCCCGGTGTACGACACCCAGATGTCGGACCAACTGGACACGGCGATCGAGCAGAACGGCAAGGGGGATCTGGGGGCGTTGCTCGCGGGTGGGGACACCTGGACTGTGGTCGGCTGACCGCCTGCACGGCATGCAGAGGGCCCGGACGCGACTCGGCTTCCGGGCCCTTTGCCGTCACGCGTCGGGGATGTCCCGCTTGGCGCGGAGCAGGGTGTCACGGGTGATCACGACGATGCGCTCGTAGTCGGCCCGGGCGGCGTCCGCCGGGAGGAGTGAGTCCAACTCTTCGGTGCGATCGGTACCGATGACCGCGAAGCTTCCGTCGCTCAGCTCGAAGATGTCCGGACAGGTCTCCATGGTTTGACTGCCCCGCAGCTTGGGTGGATCTCCGATACGGCGGACAATACGCAAAGACACACGGGCTCCTCTGGCCACCCCCTTCTCGTTGCGGACCACCTGGAACTGTCGCCACAGCAGCACACTCCTGTGTCCGCCGAGCAACAAAGCAGGATCAGCGCGCAGCGGAAGGACCACTGAAACTGACGGAGTGTCGGCAAGCGTGGAAGGGCCTTGCGCGTCGCGGTGGCATCACACCCCACGGCCGACCGTCAGAGAGTGTCGCATAGCCAGTAGGAATTCGGGTATTTGCAGCAGTTTTGTCGCCATATCCACCCACTCGCCACTCTATCGGCAAGTCGACAGCCAGAGTCAGAAGCCCGGATCAGCCGAGGTCGGTCCAACGATCCACCACTCTTCCGGGCTGTCGGCCAGCTCCTCGATCATTACATCGACCACCTCCCCGACCTGCGCTTCCAATGAATCAGTGGGCAGCGACCTGCGGTGCTCGCTCGTACGATCCCAGTACTCCGCGAAGAGTTGATTGCGACACAGCACCCGTAGATGCCCAAGGAGTTCGTCCCAGCCGCAGACGCCGATCTTGTGCGCCATCAGTAGGATTCCGTACTCCCGGTTGGCGAAGATCATCTGCCGCCGCTTGGTCTCGGAAAGGCCGGTCAGCGTGCTCCCCGCGTCCGCCAGGGACGGGTCGTCGATTGCCCGGTCCATCTGCTCCAGGGTGAGCCGGTACTGCTGGATCAGGTTCGCCCGATGTATCTCCTCTGTCATCAGCCTGAGCTGGCCGAGCAGTTCCAGCAGGACGTCCTCCTGGCGTCGGCGCCGGGCCCCCCGAGCGAAGAAGGCTCGCATCAGGCCGCGTCCCGTGGCGACAGCAGAACCGATCCTGCTGTGGAGGGCGGGCGGAGTCTGTGTGGCCATGTCAAGGCATCCCCCTGGATCCGGTGACCGTGCGCCGTGAGGTGGCAGGGCGGGGCGGTACACGGTGGGCGTGGCACTCCGCATCCAGCGTGCCCGTCGACCCAAGGCGGCGCGGGAGGCGGAGAGGGGGCGCATGGGTGGACACGTCTCGCATGTCGGCCAACGCCCTGACATATGTGTGCCCCCTGGCGCCGTGCACATGCCTTCAGGCGAGCCCGTGGACATGCGTCAGTCCTGCTCAGAGCCCCTCTTGCGCGTGTCGTACACCTCCCGCGCCTCCTGCACCGCCGCCATCCGGCGCGTCGTCCACTCCGCCAGCCCCCGCACCTGCTCGGCGGCTTCCCGGCCCAGATCCGTCAACGAATAATCCACCCGGGGTGGGATCACCGGCTTGGCGTCGCGGTGGACCAGGCCGTCGCGTTCCAGGGTCTGGAGGGTCTGGGTCAGCATCTTCTCGCTCACCCGGCCGATCGCGCGGCGGAGTTCGCTGAAGCGGTGGGGGCGGTCCAGGAGGTGGAGCAGGACCAGGACACCCCAGCGGCTCGTCACGTGTTCCAGGACCAGGCGGTGGGGGCACATCTCCTCGCCCGTCGCGGCCGCCTCCAGAAGACTGCGCTCTGCACTTACCGTCATGCCAGTACCTTACTTCAAAGTGGGTACTTTCGCTGAGTTAGCGCCTCCCCTAGGGTTAGTGCCAACGCACCCCACAAGGAGATCGCACACCATGAGCATCGTCGTCACCGGAGCCACCGGACACCTCGGCCGTCACGTCGTCGGGCAGCTGCTCGAGAAGGTTCCCGCCGAGCAGGTCACCGCCGTCGTCCGCACCCCGGAGAAGGCCGCCGACCTCGCCGAGAAGGGCGTCAAGATAGCCGTCGCGGACTACAACAGCCCCGAGACCTTCGACAACGTCTTCGCGGCCGGCGACAAGGTGCTGCTGATCTCCGGCAACGAGTTCGACAAGGGCCGCCCCGCCCAGCACCAGGTCGTCATCGACGCCGCCAAGGCCGCGGGCGTAGCGCTCCTCGCGTACACCAGCGCCCCCGGCACCCTGACCGCCGCGCTCGCCGACGACCACCGCGCCACCGAGGAGGCGCTGCTCGCCTCCGGTCTGCCCTACTCGCTGCTGCGCAACAGCTGGTACAACGAGAACTACACCGAGAACCTCGCCCCCGTCCTGGAGCACGGCGTCGTCGTCCAGGCCGCCGGTGACGGTCGCCTCTCCACCGCCTCGCGCGCCGACTACGCGGCCGCCGCGGTCGCCGTGCTGACCGGCGAGGGCCACGAGAACACGACGTACGAGCTCGGCGGCGACGAGCCCTGGGGCTTCGCCGAGTACGCGGCCGAGCTGAGCAGGCAGACCGGGCGGGAGATCGGCTACAACGCCGTCCCCGTCGAGGCCTACATCGAGATCCTGACCGGCGCCGGGCTGCCCGCGCCCTTCGCCGGGATCCTCGCCGGTGTCGACGCCTCCATCGAGAAGGGCGAGCTGGTCGTCTCCTCCGGCGACCTGGCCCGGCTGACCGGCCGCCCCGCCACTCCGATCGCCGCCTCGATCGAGGCCGCGCTCAAGGGCTGACCCTCCCCGGACACTCCCCCGGCGGGCCCTGAACGCCCCACCCCCGGCTGTCATGACCGTATGGCGATACGGGCATGACAGCCGGGGGTGCTCGGCGTTACCTTCTTGCAGGCGAGCACAGTGCGAGGAGGAAAGCCCGTGAAGTCGAGAGGCGAGCGGCACATAGGTCTGCTGAACGGCTTCGCCGCGTACGGGATGTGGGGGCTCGTCCCCCTGTTCTGGCCGCTGCTCAAGCCGGCCGGGGCCGCCGAGATCCTCGCCCACCGGATGGTGTGGTCGCTCGTCTTCGTGGCCGTCGCGCTCGTCGTCGTACGGCGCTGGGCCTGGGCCGGTGAGCTGCTGCGGCAGCCCCGCAGGCTGGCGCTCGTCACCGTGGCCGCCGCCGTCATCACCGTGAACTGGGGCGTCTACATCTGGGCCGTCAACAGCGGCCATGTGGTCGAGGCCTCGCTCGGGTACTTCATCAACCCGCTGGTCACCATCGCCATGGGCGTGCTGCTGCTGAAGGAACGGCTGCGGCGCGTGCAGTGGGCGGCGGTCGGGATCGGCGCCGCCGCCGTGCTCGTCCTCACCGTGGGCTACGGCAGGCCCCCGTGGATCTCCCTCACCCTCGCCTTCTCCTTCGCCACCTACGGCCTGGTCAAGAAGAAGGTCAACCTCGGCGGGGTCGAGTCGCTGGCCGCCGAGACCGCGATCCAGTTCCTGCCCGCGCTCGGCTACCTGCTCTGGCTCAGCGGCCGGGGCGACCTCAGCTTCGCCTCCGAGGGCCCGGGGCACGCGGCGCTGCTCGCCTCGACCGGCATCGTCACCGCGCTCCCGCTGGTCTGCTTCGGCGCCGCGGCGATCCGGGTGCCGCTGTCCACGCTCGGGCTGTTGCAGTACCTGGCCCCGGTCTTCCAGTTCCTGCTCGGCATCTTCTACTTCCACGAGGCCATGCCGCCCGAGCGCTGGGCCGGGTTCGCGCTGGTCTGGCTGGCGCTGACGCTGCTCACCTGGGACGCCCTGCGCACCGCGCGGACGTACAGGAGGGGGATCAGCGGGGCCGGTGCCACCATGGCCACGGGCACGGCCGGCGCCGCCGTACGGAAGGCGGAGAGTGCGGCCGCGGGCGGCGCGGAGCCGTTGGACTCGCCCGCCGCGAGGCCGTAGAACGCGGTCACCGCGCCGTCCGACGAACAGCCGTTCAGGCCGTCGACTGTCGTCTAGGACAGCGCGTGACCTCATTCGCGGCTATAAGTGGCTCCATGACGCAGACCGCACCCGCACCCCTGCACTGGAAACTGGTCGTCGACGCCGGTGACCCGCACGCCCAGGCCGACTTCTGGGCCGCCGCGCTGCACTACGAGACCGAGGACAACGACGCCCTGATCCAGCGGCTGCTGGAGCTCGGTGCCCTGCCGCGCGAGGCCACCGTCGAGTACCACGCCCGGCTGGCCTTCCGGGACCTCGTCGCCGTACGGCATCCGGACGACCCGTACGACAAGGACAGCGGGACGGGGCTCGGGCGGCGGTTGCTGTTCCAGCGCGTACCGGAGCCGAAGACCGTCAAGAACCGGCTCCATCTCGACCTGCACCCCGGGGAGGGCCGACGGGCGGCGGAGGTGGAGCGTCTGACGGGGCTCGGGGCGCGTGTGCTGCGCGAGGTGAACGAACCGTCGGGGGCGTGGGTCGTGATGGCGGACCCCGAGGGCAACGAATTCTGCGTCCACTGACCCCGGCCGATCTCCACCGGCCCCCCTGCTGAGCTCCTCCGACCCCCGGCCGCTCCCCTGTGGTCCGGTATGCGAACTCCCCTGACCGGATTCCGCCCTTGACGGTGAGTCAACCTCAGCTTCACGATCCAGGCACCCATTCGCTGTGGAATCCCTGTGACTTCAGGGACTCCCCACGGAATTCGGAGCCCCCCACATGAAGCTCTCGGTTCCCGGACGCGTCACGGCCACCGCCGTCGTCGCCACCGTCTCCCTCCTGGCCGGCGGTTCCATAGCCGGCGCGGCCCCCGCGGGACAGCCCGCGGTGGCCGCGGCCCCGGACATCCCGGTGGCCAACGTGAAGGCGCACCTGACCCAGCTCCAGTCCATCGCCACCGCCAACGGCGGCAACCGCGCGCACGGCCGCGCCGGTTACAAGGCCTCGCTCGACTACGTGAAGGCCAAGCTCGACGCCGCCGGATTCACCACGACGGTCCAGCAGTTCACCTCCTCCGGACGCACCGGCTACAACCTCATCGCCGACTGGCCGGGCGGCGACACCGGCCAGGTGGTCATGTCCGGCTCGCACCTCGACAGCGTGACCGCGGGCCCGGGCATCAACGACAACGGCTCCGGCTCGGCGGCCGTCCTGGAGACCGCGCTCGCGGTGTCCCGAGCCGGCTACCACCCCACCAAGCACCTGAGATTCGCGTGGTGGGGCGCGGAGGAGCTGGGCCTGGTCGGCTCCCGGTACTACGTCAACCGCCTGTCCACCACGGACCGTTCGCGGATCAGCGGCTACCTGAACTTCGACATGATCGGCTCGCCGAACCCCGGCTACTTCGTCTACGACGACGACCCGGCCATCGAGAAGACCTTCAAGACGTACTACGCGGCTCTCGGCGTCCCGACCGAGATCGAGACCGAGGGCGACGGCCGCTCCGACCACGCGCCGTTCAAGAACGCGGGCGTGCCGGTGGGCGGGCTGTTCAGCGGCGCCGACTACGTCAAGACGGCGGCGCAGGCGGCCAAGTGGGGCGGGACCTCCGGGCTGGCCTTCGACCGCTGCTACCACTCGTCCTGCGACACCACGGCCAACATCAACGACACGGCCCTGGACCGCAACAGTGACGCGGTGGCGTACGCGGTGTGGGAGCTCTCGCGGTAACGGTCGCGACAACGGCCCTTCCCCGGGCTATTGGTCCGCGTTCCGGGCGCGCTCCGCGAGACGCAGCATCCGGGCGCGGGCCGACTCCAGTCGGTCGGGGTCCTCGGCCGCCGGGCCCTCCCCGGCGGCCAGGTCCGTCCACAGGGTGAGCAGTTCGCGCCCGAGGGCCAGACCGCGCAGCGGATCCCGTACGGCCTTCCAGGCGGTGGCCGCGCTCTGCACGTTGCCGTAGGCCGCCTCGGCGTCGCCGGCGCGGTGGTGGATCTCGGCCAGGTCGAGGGAAGTCTCCGCGGCCCGGTCGGGCTCGCCGCCCAAGTAGGCGATATAGGCGGCCAGTTCACGCACCCGCAGCACGTCGGGGTGTTCGGCGCCCAGGGTCCGGGACGCCTCGCCGACCACCTGCTCCGCCAGCTCGGCGGCGGCGTCGGTCCGCCCCTCCCGCACGGCCTCGCTGATCCGCCCGACCGGCTCCGCGAGCACCGCGCTCTCGTCCACCACCAGGCCCTCCCCCAGGACGGCCTCGGCCACGGCGTCGAACCCCCGCACGGGCGTCACCTTGGGACCGGGATCGTCCAGGAGGGGCACCGGTTCGACGACGGGGGCGGCCGGCCGCGGGGCGGGCGGGGCC
>NZ_LJBR01000108.1 GCF_001282115.1 Streptomyces sp. NRRL B-24085
CCGCGGCCTGAGGATCGCCGGCCGGGACGAGCTCCCGCGCCTGCTGGCCGACCCCGACCTGCTGGGCTCCTTCGAAGAGGGCAAGCTCTTCGGCGTCGACTGGCTCCGGTCGCTGGGCGCCATCCCCAACGAGTACCTGCACTACTACTACTTCAACCGCGAGGCCGTCCGCGCCTACCAGCAGGCCGAGAAGACCCGCGGCGCCTTCCTCGCCGACCAGCAGGCGCGGTTCTACGACGAGGTGGGCGCCCCCGGTGCGAAGGCGCTCGACGTCTGGGACCGCACCCGCGCCGAGCGCGAGGCCACCTACATGTCCGAGAACCGGGAGACGGCCGGCGCCGGCGAACGCGACGCCGACGACCTCTCCGGCGGTTACGAGAAGGTCGCCCTCGCCCTGATGCGGGCCATCGCGCGCGACGAACGCACCACCCTGATCCTCAACGTCCGCAACCAGGGCACGCTCTCCGTGCTCGACCGCGACGCCGTCATCGAGGTGCCCTGCCTCGTCGACGCCAACGGCGCCCACCCCGTCTCCGTCGCGCCGCTCCCGGACCACGCCACCGGCCTGGTCTGCTCGGTCAAGGCGGTCGAGCGGGAGGTGCTGGCCGCCGCCGACTCCGCCTCGCGCACGACCGCGGTGAAGGCCTTCGCGCTGCACCCGCTGGTCGACTCCGTCAACGTCGCCCGCAGGCTCGTCGAGGGCTACACCTCGGTCCATCCGGGGCTCGCGTACCTTAAGTAGCGTCGGTTTTTGGAAAGCGCTTTCCCCAGGCTTCCCGGCCCCACCAGCTCGCCCTCTCCCTCCCTGGAGACCCTTCATGCACGACGAACGCCGCCGCATCGAGGAGCGCGTCCAGCGCGCCCACGACCAGCGCATCAAGCCCGCGGTCTACGCGGCCACCGTCCCCTTCGAGGTGGCGGCCTGGCAGGCGCCGGGCGAGCCGGTGTCCTTCGAGGAGGCCGCGGCCGCCCGCTACGAGCCCTTCGCGATGAACACCCCCTGGGGCCCGCCCTGGGGCACCACCTGGTTCCGGATGCGCGGCGAGGTGCCCGCGGAGTGGGCCGGCAGGCGCGTCGAGGCCGTCATCGACCTCGGTTTCGTCGGCGACTGGCCCGGCAACCAGGCCGAGGCCCTGGTCCACCTGGCCGACGGCCGCCCCCTGAAGGCCGTCAACCCGCTCAACCAGTACGTCCCGATCGCCAACCCGGCCAACGGCGGCGAGCGGATCGACTACCTGGTCGAGGCCGCCTCCAACCCGGACATCCTCAAGGACGACTTCTCCAGGCCAACGCCGATGGGCGACAAGCTCACGGCCGGCTCCGCGCCCCTCTACACCTTCCGGCGCGCCGACCTCGCGATCCTCGACGAGGAGGTCTTCCACCTCGACCTGGACCTCCAGGTGCTGCGCGAACTCATGGTCCACCTCGCCGACCACGAGCCCCGCCGCCACGAGATCCTGCACGCCCTGGACCGGGCCATGGACGTCCTCGACCTGGACGACGTCGCCGGCAGCGCGGCCGCCGTCCGCGAGGTCCTCGCCCCGGTCCTGGCCAAGCCCGCGCACGCCAGTGCCCACACCGTCTCCGGGGTCGGCCACGCCCACATCGACTCCGCGTGGCTGTGGCCGATCCGCGAGACCAAGCGCAAGACGTCCCGCACCTTCTCCAACGTCACCGCGCTCGCCGACGAGTACGACGACTTCATCTTCGCCTGCTCCCAGGCCCAGCAGTACGAGTGGGTGCGCGACCACTACCCGCACGTGTGGGCCCGCATCCAGGAGTCCGTGAAGAAGGGCCAGTGGGCCCCGGTCGGCGGCATGTGGGTCGAGGCCGACGGCAACCTGCCCGGCGGCGAGGCCATCGCCCGCCAGCTCGTCCACGGCAAGCGGTTCTTCATCGAGCACTTCGGCATCGAGACCAAGGGCGTCTGGCTGCCGGACTCCTTCGGCTACACCGCCGCCTACCCGCAGCTCGCCAAGCTCGCCGGCAACGACTGGTTCCTCACCCAGAAGATCTCCTGGAACCAGACCAACAAGTTCCCCCACCACACCTTCTGGTGGGAGGGCATCGACGGCACCCGCATCTTCACGCACTTCCCGCCGGTCGACACCTACAACGCCCGCTTCAGCGGCGAGGAGATGGACCGCGCGGTCCGCAACTACGCGGAGAAGGGCGGCGGCACGCGCTCGCTGGCCCCCTTCGGCTGGGGCGACGGCGGTGGCGGCCCCACCCGGGAGATCATGGAACGGGCCCGGCGCCTCGCCGACCTGGAGGGCTCGCCCAAGGTCGTGATCGAGCACCCGGACGACTTCTTCGCCCAGGCCCGCGCCGAGTACCCGGACGCCCCGGTCTGGGTGGGCGAGCTCTACCTGGAGCTGCACCGCGCGACCTACACCTCGCAGGCCCGCACCAAGCAGGGCAACCGCCGCTCCGAGCACAAGCTGCGCGAGGCCGAGCTCTGGGCGACGACGGCGGCACTGCACGCGCCGGGCTACTCCTACCCGTACGACAGGCTCGACCGGCTGTGGAAGACGGTCCTGCTGCACCAGTTCCACGACATCCTGCCGGGCTCCTCGATCGCCTGGGTGCACCGCGAGGCGGAGGCCGAGTACGCGCGCGTGGCCGAGGAACTGGAGGCGCTGACCGCCGAGGCGGTGGCCGCGCTGGGCGCCGGCGGCACCCGCGTCTTCAACACCAGCCCCTTCGACCGCGCCGAGGTGGTCCGCACCTCCGAGGGGGCCCTGGCGTACGTCGAGGTGCCCGCGAACGGCAGCGCGCCCCTGGCGGAGGCGGCCCCCGCCCGGCCCGTGCGGGCCGAGGGCCGGGTCCTCGACAACGGCCTGGTGCGCGTGGAGGTGGCCGAGGACGGCACCCTGTCCTCCGTGTACGACCTGCGGGCCGGGCGCGAGGTCCTCGGCGACAAGGGCAACCTGCTCCGCCTGCACACCGACCTCCCGAACTACTGGGACGCCTGGGACATCGACAAGCACTACAACAACCGCTACACGGACCTCCTGGAGCCCACGTCGGTCGAACTCGTCTCGGACGACCCGCTGCTCGGCGCGATCCGGGTGACGCGGTCCTTCGGCAAGGGCTCGACGATCACCCAGACCGTCACCCTGCGCGCCGGCAGCCCCCGCATCGACTTCGAGACCGACATCGACTGGCACGAGGCCGAGAAGATCCTCAAGGCCGCCTTCCCGGTGGACGTCCGGGCCGCGCACTCCTCCGCGGAGATCCAGTTCGGCCACGTCCAGCGGCCCACGCACACCAACACCAGCTGGGAGGCGGCCCGTTTCGAGGTCTCCGGCCACCGCTGGGTGCACGTCGGCGAACCCGGCTACGGCGTCGCGGTCATCAACGACTCCACCTACGGCCACGACGTCTCCCGCACGGTCCGTGAGGACGGCGGCACGACGACCACGGTCCGCCTCAGCCTGGTCCGCGCCCCGCGCATCCCGGACCCGGAGGCCGACCAGGGCAGGCACCGCTTCACCTACGCGCTGCTGCCCGGCGCGAGCATCGAGGAGACCGTCGCCGAGGGCTACTCCCTCAACCTCCCGCTGCGGGTGGCGGACGCGGCCGGGGCCCCCGAGCCGGTCGTCTCGGTCGAGGGCGGTGGCGTGACCGTCGAGGCGGTCAAGCTCGCCGACGACGGCTCCGGTGATGTCGTGGTGCGTCTGTACGAGTCCGGCGGCGGCCGCGCCCAGGGCGTGCTGCGCACCGGCTTCCCGCTGGCCGGCGCCCAGGTCACCGACCTGCTGGAGCGCCCGCTGGAGGACGCCGCCGTCGAGGAGGGTGGCGTGCCCGTCTCGCTGCGCCCCTTCCAGGTGCTGACGCTCCGGCTGCGCCGGGGCTGAGCGGTGCCAGGCCGCGGGGAGGCGGAGCCGGACCGGGGGACGGGCCGGAGCTGATTCCCCAGGGAGCATCAAAAGGAAGCGGTGAAGCCCCTGGTCACGGTCCCTTCCCGGGACCCGTGGCCAGGGGCGTTCGCCTTTCCGGCACCTGGGGTCTGCCCATCCCCCCTTTGACGGCTCAGCCGGTGAAGCCGGCCGTGATCGAGGTGAACTGCCAGGTGCTCTGGCTGATGCCGGAGCAGTTGCTGACGACTCCGCCGCCCGGGCACGGCCGGTCCCGGTTGACCGCCCAGTAGGCGAGCCGGGCGATGTGCCGGGAGTTCGCCCAGTCACGGATCTGCGTCCAGATCGCCGGGGTCGTGTTCTCCTGCTGGTCGGAGAGACCGTTCATGCCGGAGATGCCGATGTGGGAGTACGCGGTGGCGTCGTCCCAGCCGAAGGTGGACTTCAGCTTGTTCTTCAGCCCCTCCGTGGCGTTCACGGTGTTGCCGTACATGTCGGAGCCGCCGCCGAAGTCGAACGGCATGATGGTGAAGACGTCGATGCCGGCGTTGAGGGCCTTGGCCTGCTCGATGAGCCGGTTGCCCCAGTACGTCGGCCCGGTCGTCGTGGTGCCGAAGGTGAGGATCGTCCGCAGGCCCGGGTTGTTGGCCTTGACGATCTTCAGGGCGTTCAGGATCCGGTCCTGCACGGTCGCGTTCTCGAACTCGTCGGTGTTCTCGATGTCGACGTCGATGGCCTTGAGCCCGTAGGCGTCGATGACCTTCTGGTAGGCGCCGGCCAGCGCTTCGGGGGTCGAGCAGTTCGGCCCGAGCTTGTTGCCGCTCCAGCCGCCGATCGACGGGACGATGTCGCCGCCCGCGGACCGGATGGAGTTGATGACGGACTGGTCGTTGCCGCCGGTCAGCGGCCTGCTGCCGTCCCAGGCCGGGTTGCAGCCGCCGGAGGAGAGGATGAACGCCATCGTGAACCACTTGACGCCGGTCGCGCTCATCACCGAGGTGGCGCTCGGCGGATCGCCCCAGCCGAGGTACAGGTAGGGAGCGGCCTGCTTGAAGCCGGTCCCGCCACCGCCGCCCGTGTCGGTCGTCACGGACACCGCGTTGGAGGCGGCCGAGACGTTCCCGGCCGCGTCCCGGGCCTTCACGGTGAAGGTGTAGGAGGTAGCGGCCGCGAGTCCGCTCACGGTGGCACTCGTACCGGACACGCTGAGCACCTGGTTCGACCCGCTGTAGACGTCGTACGCCGTCACCCCGACGTTGTCGGAGGAGGCGTTCCACGCGAGCGACACGCTGGAGGAGGTCTTCCCGGTGGACCGCAGGCTCCCGGGCGCGCTCGGCGCCTGCGAGTCCGAACCACCGCCGCCACCGGGCCCGTCGAGGCTGATGTCGTCGGCGTAGTAGCTGCCCTGGGCGTACCAGCCGTGCACGTAGACGGTGGCGCTGGTCTGGGAGGCGCCGGTGGTGAAGGTGGTGGAGAGCTGGGTGTACGCCGAGGGCGAGGAGGTCCACGTGGACGATCCGCCGTCCACGCCGAGGTACACGTAGCTGCCACGCACCCAGCCGCTCAGGCTGTACGACGTGTTGGGCTGCACGGAGACGGTCTGGCTGCACTTGGCGTTGTCGCTCGAACTCACCGCCCCCTGAAGGGCCTTGGAGCCCCCGTGGACGGGAGAGGAGACAACGGACCCGAGGTTGCCCGCGCAGGTCCAGGAGGAGAGGGTCCCGGACTCGAAGCCGGGGTTCGTCAGGACGTTGGCGGCCTGGGCCGTCTGGGGAAGAGCGACGGCCCCGACGAACGCGAGGGCGGCGGAACCGAGGAGGGCGAGGACTCTGGAACGTCTGAGTGGGTTGCGCACGCGATCTCCCTGAAGAAATGGGGGTGTTCGGGAGTGCAGAGAGGTGGTGCAGAAGGTGGTGCAGGGGGTGCGCAACCAAGTTGGTATGGACCAATCGTCGTGTCAAGGTGCACGACGGAATTGGTCCATACCGGTGAGGGAATCCCGCGGTGGGGGCGTCGGCCTAGAGCGGCAGAGCCCGAGCCGCTTCCACCGCGGGCGAGGGCGAGGGAACGGACGGCAGCAGCGGCCCGACCTCCTCGACCCGCTGGTGCGGCACCGACACGGGGCGCAGCGGCCTCGGCCCCGACACCACCGTGTAGTCCTGTCCGAGGAACGGCGGCTCGATCACACCGGGGTCCTCACCCAGGGCCAACTGCACGGCCGCCCAGGGGACGTTGACCCCGCAGAGGGAGAGCTGATGCAGCCCGCCCGCCGGACGCGTGTTGACGTCCATCAGCACGGGCCGGTCGCCGAACATCCGGAACTGGATGTTGGACAGGTAGTGCAGCCCGAACCCCTCGGCGACCAGCCGGGCCGGCTCCAGCCACTGCTCGTGCCGCGTGAACCCGCGCCGCCGCCCGTTCTTGGTACGGCCGATCGCCAGCCGCACCCGGTTGTCGGGCCCGGTGAGCGTGTCCACGGACACCTCGGGCTGCTCCAGACGCGGCATGACCAGCCAGTCCACCTGCTCGCCGGACCGCTCGAGCGCCTCGACGACCATGTCGAGCGACACGTAAGGGCTGGGGAAGCCGTTGAGCTGCGCGAGGGAGAAGGGCTCGCGGGTGACGACCCGGAAGCCGACCCCGCCCGCGCCGGACGCGGGCTTGAAGCAGGCCCGGTGCCCGTCGGCCTCCAACTCCTCGACCGCCGCGACCAGTTCGGCCGCGGTCCGCACCCGCCACCACGGCGGCACCGGAACACCGACCGCCTGGACCGCCTCGTAGGCGATCACCTTGTCGTGGAAGACGGCCACGGCCTGGGGCGGCGGCGCGAGCAGCGCCGTGCCGATCGCTGCGAACTCGGCGCGGTGGGCGACGATCGCCGCCTGCTGGAGCCGGGGCACGAAGACGTCGATGCCGCGCTTCTGGCACTGGTCCAGGGCGAACTCGACGTAAGCGGCCGGGGACAGTCCCTCCGGCTCCAGCTCGGCGGTGTCGGCGGCGGCCAGCACGGGGGAGTCGGCGTCCCCGTGCGTCGCATGGATCTCGACGGCTCTGTCGCTGGGATTTCGGCGGAGCTGATCCATGAAGAACACGTTCTCCGCGTACGTGCGGTTGAGCCAGACGCGTACGCGAGAGTGCATTCAGGCCGCCTTTCGGGGTTTTCGGGCACGGCGAAGCGGGCCCGTGCCCGGGCAGGGTGATTGGAGGGACACCAAACCGCCCCTTGGAAGGGAAGTTTCTGCGGTGGTGTTGGGGCGATCATACGGCTTTCAAGGGGCCACGCGTGCAACGCCCGTGTTACGGATTGACCGATCATGGAACGCCCCCGCTCCGGGCCACTCTTGTACCGGGAAACCAAATGTGTTCTCGTGGTGCCACTCGGGTGCTCGGAGGGGGCGAGAGGTGACATCGACGGCCGGTGGCACGGCACGGCTTCTGGCCGTGAGCGACCTGCACATCGGCTACCCCGAGAACCGCTCCCTCGTCGAGGCGATGCGCCCCGGCTCCGACGACGACTGGCTCCTGGTGGCCGGCGACGTCGCCGAGACCGTCGACGACGTCCGCTGGGCCCTGGAGACCCTCGCCGGCCGCTTCCGCCAGGTCCTCTGGGCCCCCGGCAACCACGAACTGTGGACCCACCCGAAGGACACCGTCACCCTGCGCGGGGTAGCCCGCTACGAGCACCTCGTCGAGACGTGCCGGCAGCTCGGTGTCCTGACCCCCGAGGACCCCTACCCGGTCTGGGACGGCCCCGGCGGACCCGTCGCCGTCGCCCCGCTGTTCCTGCTGTACGACTACTCGTTCCTGCCCGCCGGCTGCACCACCAAGGAGCAGGGCCTGGAGTACGCGCACGGCACCGGCATCGTGTGCAACGACGAGTTCCTGCTGCACCCCGACCCGTACCCGACCCGGGAGGCCTGGTGCCGGGCCCGGGTCGCCGAGACCGAGCGCAGGCTCGCCGCGCTCCCCGCGGACCTGCCCACGGTCCTCGTCAACCACTATCCGCTGGACCGGCATCCGACCGACGTCCTGTGGCACCCCGAGTTCGCGATGTGGTGCGGCACCGCGCTGACCGCCGACTGGCACCGCAGGTTCCGCGTCGAGACCATGGTCTACGGCCATCTGCACATCCCCCGGACCACCTGGCACGAGGGCGTCCGCTTCGAGGAGGTCTCGGTGGGCTACCCGCGGGAGTGGCGCAAGCGGCCGGAGCCGCCCGGGCGGCTGCGCCGGATCGTGCCCGGGGAGGTCGGCGCCCGGTGATCGAGGAACTCCTGCCGGACTCGGTGGTGGCCGTCGAGGTCCACGGTCACGACGAGCCGGAGAACGCCGGGCTGTATCCCGAGGAGGCCGCGCTCGTCGCGCCCGCGGTCCCCAAGCGGCGCCGTGAGTTCGCCGTCGTGCGGGCCTGCGCGCGCCGGGCCATGGAGAAGCTCGGTGTGCCCCCGCAGCCGGTGCTGCCCGGGGAGCGCGGTGCCCCGCGGTGGCCGGCCGGGCTCACCGGCAGCATGACCCACTGCGACGGCTACTGCGCCGCCGCGCTGGTCCGGGTCGCCGACCTGGCCTCGATCGGTATCGACGCCGAACCCCACGGACCGCTCCCGGAGGGCGTGCTGGAGAGCGTCTCGCTGCCGCAGGAGCGGGCCAGGCTGCGGGAACTCACCGAGGCGCATCCCGCGGTCCACTGGGACCGGCTGCTGTTCAGCGCCAAGGAGTCCGTCTACAAGGCGTGGTTCCCGCTCACCGGCAAGTGGCTGGAGTTCACCGAGGCCGACATCGACATCCTCGTCGACCCGGGCCGGCCCGCCGGCGGCACCCTGCGCGCCGAACTCCTCGTCCCCGGGCCCGTGGTCGGCGGCGAGCGGCGCGGCACCTTCGAGGGCCGCTGGACGGCCCGCGACGGCCTGGTCGCCACAGCGGTGACGGTACCGCACGCCTGAACCCGGAGTGCGGCACACGTCCCGGGACCGTGCCGCGGCTCAAGCCTCAGAGGCCCCGGGGTCACGGCCGGCCCGGCAGGTCACGGCTGTGGGGTGTCCGGTGGGCACCAGGTGTGCAGGAGCCTGAAGAACGACTCCTCGTTGCCCGCGAGCCCCGCGTCCGCCAGGGCCTGCTCGGCCTCGGCGAGGACCGCCGGCGGGACGACCGGTGGCCGGGCGGTGTCGGGCGGGCCTGCCGCGGTGTCGAAGGCGGCTCGGACCGTGTGCAGCAGCCGCAGATACGCCTGGACGGCGGTGCGCTCACGGTCGGTCAGTACGGCGGTGGGCATCGGCGGCTCTCCCCAGGTCGGCGTCGGTCGCACCCCCGGACGGGGCGCGTCGGTCGCACACCGCACGGGCGTGCAACTCCAGCTTGCCGTCCGCCACTGACAATCCGGCTTCCGCGCCCGTCCCTTCGCCCGCCCGGCGGACGCGGAACCTCAGCTCTGCGGCCCCAGATACCCCAGGGACACCTCGATCCGCCCCGCCAGATGGTCCCGTTGCAGCGGCCCCCGCAGCGGCGAACCCGCGAGCCACGTCCGGCACTTGCTCGCCAGCAGCAGGCCGAAGCTCTCCGCCTCCCGCTCGTCGTCGAGCTCGAAGCGGCTGCGGGCGGCGACCTTGCGGACCGTGGCCTGGAGATCGGCGTCGTCGTGCAGGAGACGGGCGGCGACCGCGGCTCCCTCGACGTGGTGGGAGCAGTGACCGGCGTTCATGTGCCACAGCTCGTGGCCGAGGATGACCAACTGGTGGTCGGGGGCGGTGCGTTCCTCGATCACCACGAGGTCCTGGTCGGCCATGTCGAGCCACAGTCCGCTGGCCGTGCCGGGCGGGAAGGGCGCCGTACGGAAGTGGACCGGGCGGCCCCGGCGTCTGCTCATCGCGTCGCACAGGGCGCCGTAGAGGTCCTCGGGCCGCGCCGGGGCGTCGAGTTCCAGTTCCGCCACCAACTCGCCGCTCAGGCGGCGCATGTGCCTACCGATGCCCACAGTTCTCTCCCGGATCAGGACTCGGGCCGCTTGACGCTCTCCAGGAGCATGTCCAGCCACTCGGCGACCTTGTCACGGTGCTGGTCGGTGGGCAGCTGCGCGGCCCGCCAGGCGATGCCGCGCACGCCGTGGTCCTGCAACAGCCGCTCCAACGGGTCGCGGGCTGCCGCCGCGGCCTCCCGCTCCCGGTCGGCGAGCTTGTGCAGCAGCTCCTGCTCGGTGTGCTGGAGGGCGCCCGCGAGCGCCTCGGGGTCCTCGGCCGTGAGGAATCCGGCGTGCACCCGGAAGAACCGCTGGATGGCGTCGCAGTGCTCCATCGTGGGGCGCCGGTCGCCGTTGATGAGGGCGCCCGCCTGCTGCCGGGACATGCCCGCGCCGTCGGCGATCTCCTGCTGGGTGTACTTGCGGCCGTTGGGCTTGAGGCGGGTGCGGCGCAGCAGGTCGAGCCGTTGCAGGAACCGGGCCTGGACGTCGGGTTCGCCCGCCGGGCGCCCGCTCAGCAGGGCCTTGACCACGGGTTCGGGGACGCCCGAGGCGACGGAGAGACGGCCGGTGTCGAAGACCTGCGCGTGCGGTACGCCGAGCCGGTCGGCGAGTGCGGTGACGCGGGCGACGACGGCCGTCAGCACGACCGTTGCCGCGTCGTCCGGGCTCTCGAGGCCATCCGACACCGACAGATCTCCTACGTCTCTCACCCGACTTCTCACAGGCGGTCGCCGTGAACTTCCCGGAGAGTAGCCCGTTGTTCGAACTCACATCCAGGTCTCGCCACAACTGTGGCCAATTTCAGCCGTCAACCGCTACGGAATGCCACGATAGTTGACACGACTCGTCCCGGGGAAGCAGGATCAAGGCGCCGCGTGAAGGCCGCATAGGCAAGAGGGGTGACCTCCCGATGGCGTATCAGGCAGGTGGGCAGCGGTCGGAACTGCGGCCCGCCCCCGAGGGGCTCGAAGCCCAGGCGTACCTTCAGGACTACGCCACACTCCTGGAAGCCGTCCCCTTCCCGTCCGTCGTCCTCGACCACCGCTGGGACGTCGTGCTCGCCAACACCGCTTTCGCGTCACTTTTCCGTGCCGTGGGTCCGCATCCGACGGCGATGCCGGGTGACAACTTCCTGCGGTTCGTCCTCTTCCATCCCGACGCGAGCAGCGTCCTCGGCGAGCACGAGTCGCGCTGGTGCCTGCCGATGCTCGCCCACTTCGCCGCCGCGGTGGAGCGGCACGGCCACGACCACGGCCTCCAGGCGATCCGCCGGGACATCGCCCAGGACCCGATCATGGACGCCGCCTACCGGCACGGCCTGCCGCACTGGATCCGCGCGGTCGGCGAACAGGCCGTGGAGCACGACGGTTCCGTACGCCCCCTCGTGCACCCCGACCCGCGCTGGGGCGCCACCGACTGCCGGGTCGTCGACGAGACCCCGCGCACCCTGCGGGACCTGGGCTACACGCGTCTGACGCTGGTGCTCCGCCCGGCCCCCGCCAGGCGCCGCCCGCGGCGCGCGGCGGCCCACCTCACGGTGGTGCCCGCCCCCGAGGCCTGACGGGCACCGTCGGCGTTCAGGTCGTCGACGGCGCCTCGTCAGTAGTTGTCGGTCCCCGTGGAGCAGGGGTGCTCCACGGGGCCGCCCGGTCCGGTTCACTCCGCCACCACCAGCACCAGCGGCACTCCCGCGCAGGGGACCAGCCGCACCCCGCCGGCCCGTGCCGGCCGCCCGGCCGCCAACGCCCCCGCGAAGTCGGGGCCCTTGTCGAGGGAGCCGACCAGATGCCGCGGATCGCTGGACGCGGCGACCCGGCCGCGGGCGTTCACCAGCCGTGCGGGGCCCGGGAGCCGGTGCAGCAGCGGCATCACGGCCGCCTCGAAGTGCCGCAGGTACACGTCCGCCGCGGCCACCCCCGCGAACCGGCCCGCCACCTCGACCGGCGCCGACAGCGTCAGGCTGTACTCGTCGGAGCAGAGGTAGTCGACGTACGGCCCGGCCACCGCCCGCTCCCCGGTGTCGCGGGGGAGCGCGAACCAGTCCCAGTGCGTGTAGTCGGCGTACGCCGAGTGCTCGGGGTCGAGGTCCGGCAGCAGCGGCCGTACGTCACCCTCCGCGCCCGTCTGCCACCATTCCAGCCACGCGGGTACGTCCGCCAGCAGGCCCGGGGCGGCGACGAAGCCGACGCCGGAGACCAACGCGTGCCGGGCGAGCCGTAGATGGAGGCCCGGGCGCAGGGCGGCCAGGTCGGCGGTGGCCGGGCGGCGGCCCCCGGCGGCCACGCCTTCCAGCAGGGCCGTGGTGTCGGCACGGGTCGCGGCCACGGCGTCGAAGACCGTCTCGACGGCCGAGCGGACCCGTGCCGCGACCGACTCCTCCGGTGCCGTGCCGAGCACTGCCGTCGCGAGGCCCATGGCTGCCCTCCAGCGGACGGGGCCGCCGAGCGAGGCGGCTACAGCGTCAGACGCAGGGCGATCAGCCGTGCCGTCGACTCCCGTACGCATCGCTCGGCCAACTCCCTGGCCGATTCGTGGACCCCATCCTGCACGGCCGAGATGACGAATCGGAGTCGCTCGGACACCTCTTCACGATATTCGCCGTCCCCGAGCACAAGACACAGCAGCGCCCCGACCTCCGTCTGGAGCGCCACCTGCTCCCGCGTCAGCCGCGCCGACTGCGCGGCCGCCGCCAGCTCCACGTGGAAGCGGCCGTAGAGACGACTGCACGCCGCCGCGTCCTGGGACCTCGTCAACTCCTCGGCCGTGCGCCGCAGATGGACGAGGTCCTCGGGCCCGGTGCGCTCGGCCGCGAGCCTGGCCGCCGTACCGGAGAGGGCGGCCCAGTGGTCGCCGAGGTCGCGCAGCTCCTCGGTGCTCCAGCCGCGCAGCCGGGCCCTGAGCCGTTCCTCGCCCGGTACTTCGGGCAGCGAGACGAAGGAGCCGCCGCCGCGGCCCCGGCGGGTGGTGACGAGCCCCTGCTGGCGCAGGGCCATCAGCGCCTCCCGCAGGGTCACCGTGGACACGCCGAGCTGACCGGCCAGTTCGCTCTCGCCCGGGAGCTGCTCCCCGTCGGCGAGCAGCCCCAGCTCGATGGCGTCACCGATCCGGCGCACGACCGCGTCCACCCGGGCCCGGCTGTCCACCGGGGCGAAGACGGCCCTGCGGGCGCCGCCGTCGATGCGCTGCTGGTTCACGGCCACCACCTTGCACGTTGACTCAAGCTTTACCCTAAGGGGGCCTTGAGCTTTGAACTATGACTTCATATGTTTTCGGTCGATCGGTCAACGCCCGAGCGCGCCAGAAAGGTTCCCGCCCATGGAGGGACGTGCGATCCGGCTGCACCACCTGCGGAAGTCGTTCGGGGAGACGACCGCCGTGGCCGGGATCGACCTGGAGATCCGCGACGGCGAGTTCTTCTCGATGCTCGGCCCTTCCGGCTCGGGCAAGACCACCGTCCTGCGCCTGATCGCCGGCTTCGAGACGCCCACCGAGGGCCGCGTCGAGCTCGCCGGGCAGGAGGTCACCGGCCTCGCGCCCTTCGAGCGGGACGTCCACACCGTCTTCCAGGACTACGCGCTCTTCCCGCACATGAGCGTCGAGCAGAACGTCGCCTACGCCCTCAAGGTCCGTGGGGTGCCCAAGGCGGAGCGGCTGGTGCGGGCCCGCAAGGCGCTCGGCGAGGTCCGCCTGGAGGGCTTCGGCAGACGCCGGCCGGCCACCTCGGCGACGGTCCCGGTGGCACTCGCGTGCTCCGGCTCGCCGGATTCCGCGGACTCCTTCAGCACCCGGATCTTCTCGGGCCGCACGCTGTAGGTGCCCGCAGCGCCGACGGTCCGGCGGGCTACGTCCCCGTCGAGGAGGTTGGAGGTGCCGACGAAGGACGCCACGAAGTGGTCTACCTGGGGGACACCACCCGCTTCCTGGTCGACCTCGACGGCGGCGGCCGCCTCACCGCGCTCCAGCAGAACCTGGAGACGTCCTCCGAGGACGTGGCCGCCTACCGGGGCGCCCGGGTGCGACTGCAATGGCACCGGCGGCACGCCGTCGCGGTGCCCACCACCGACTGACCCCCTTCTCGCAGATGGAGTACGTCGTGCGCATCCCCCTCACCGCGGCCGCGGCCGTCACCCTGCTGCTCGCCGCCACCGCCTGCGGCTCCTCCGACTCCGGCTCCGGCGGCTCCTCCTCCGGACTCAACCCGCCCGACCTCAAGGCGCCCACGAAACTCGGCGCCACCGAGGGACAGGTCAACCTGATCGCCTGGGCCGGCTACGTCGAGGACGGATCCAACGACCCCAAGGCCGACTGGGTCAGCGACTTCGAGAAACGGACCGGCTGCCAGGTCGACTCCAAGACGGCCACCAGCTCCGACGAGATGGTCAAGCTGATGAAGACGGGCCAGTACGACGCCGTCTCCGCCTCCGGCGATGCCTCCCTGCGCCTCATCGCCTCCGGGGACGCCGCCCCCGTCAACACCGACCTCGTCCCCAACTACCGCGACATCTTCAGCGGGTTGAAGGACGGCGCCTGGAACTCCGTCGACGGGCAGATGTACGGCATCCCGCACGGCCGGGGCGCCAACCTGCTCATGTACAACACCGACAAGGTCAGCCCGGCCCCGACCTCCTGGTCCGCCGTCTTCGACGACGCGTCCAGGTACAAGGGCCACGTCACCGCCTACGACTCGCCCATCTACATCGCCGACGCGGCGCTGTACCTGAAGGCGACCGAGCCCGGCCTCGGCATCAAGGACCCCTACGCCCTCGACCAGAAGCAGTTCGACGCGGCCGTCGCCCTGCTGAAGAAGCAGAACGCGAACATCGGCGAGTACTGGAGCGACTACCTCAAGGAGATCTCCGCGTTCAAGAGCGGCGACTCCGTGATCGGCACCACCTGGCAGGTCATCGCCAACCTCACCGCCGACGAGGGGGCGAAGGTCAAGGCGTTCGTCCCCGCGGAGGGGTCGACCGGCTGGTCCGACACCTGGATGGTCTCCGCCAAGGCCGAACACCCCAACTGCGCCTACAAATGGCTCGACTGGATCGTCTCGCCGAAGGTCAACGCCCAGGTCGCCGAGTACTTCGGGGAGGCGCCCGCCAACTCCGGGGCCTGCGACCTGACCAGTGACAGGAACTTCTGCACGACCTACCACGCCTCCGACGAGGACTACTGGAAGAACATCGCCTTCTGGAACACGCCCATCGAGCAGTGCCTGGACGGCCGCACCGACGTCAAGTGCGTGCCGTACGCGAAGTGGGTGCAGGCCTGGACCGAGATCAAGGGCTGAGGCATGGCCCTGACGACACGGACCGCGGGGGCGCTGCACCGCCGCCCCCGCCTCCGGCTCGCCCTGCTCCTCACGGCCCCGTTGCTGTGGCTGGCGGTGCTCTACCTCGGCTCCCTGACCATGCTGTTCGTCTCCGCGTTCTGGACGACCGACTCCTTCACCTCCGAGGTGGTCAGGGTCTGGTCGACCGACAACTTCCACGAGCTGTTCACCACGCCGGTCTTCCGGCAGGTGGTCCTGCGCAGTGTCGGCGTGGCGCTGGCGGTCACCGTCCTGTGCGCGGTGATCGCCTTCCCGGTCGCCTTCTTCACGGCACGGGTCGCGCGCCCCCGGTGGCGACCGCTGCTGGTCGTCGCCATCCTCACCCCGCTGTGGGCGAGTTACCTGGTCAAGGTGTACGCCTGGCGGCTGATCCTGTCCGAGGGCGGGCTCGCCGACTGGATGCTGAGGCCGTTCGGGCTGACCGGGCCGGGGTACGGGCTGACGGCGGCCGTGCTGACCCTGACGTACCTCTGGCTGCCGTACATGATCCTGCCGGTCCACACGGCGCTGGAGCAGGTGCCCGCCAACCTGCTCGACGCGTCGGCGGACCTCGGGGCGCGGGCCGGCCGGACCTTCCGCTCGGTTCTCCTGCCGATGGTGCTGCCGTCCGTGGCGGCCGGGTCGGTCTTCACGTTCTCGCTGAGCCTCGGCGACTACATCACCGTGCAGATCGTGGGCGGCAAGACCCAGCTCATCGGCAACCTCGTCTACTCCAACATCGAACTCAACCTGCCGATGGCCGCCGCGCTCGGCACGGTCCCGGTGGCCGTCATCGTGCTGTACCTGCTGGCGATGCGCCGCACCGGCGCGCTGAGCAGTCTGTAGAGGAGCCCGTCGTGCAACTCTCCCGTTCCGCACGGATCGCCCTGCGCGTCGGCGCCGGCCTCGGCTTCGCGGTGATCTACGTCCCGCTCGTGCTCGTCCTCGTCAACTCCCTGAACCCGGACCGGAGCGCGAGCTGGCCACCGTCCGGCCTGACCGTGCACTGGTGGTCGGTGGCCCGGGAGAACGCGGGAGCCCGCGAGGCGCTGTGGGTGTCGGTCAAGGCGGGCCTCGGCGCCACGGCCGTCGCCCTGGTCCTCGGCACGCTCATCGCCTTCGCCGTCGCCCGGCACCGGTTCTTCGGCCGGGGGACCCTCTCCTTCGTGGTCGTCCTGCCGATCGCGCTGCCGGGGATCGTCACGGGCATCGCCCTCAACTCGGCGTTCGGCACGGTGCTCGAACCGCTGGGCGTCGGCCTCGGCCTGTTCACGGTGGTCGTCGGCCACGCCACCTTCTGCATCGTCGTCGTCTTCAACAACGTCGTCGCCCGCCTGCGCCGCACCTCCGGCTCCTACGAGGAGGCCGCGATGGACCTGGGCGCGAACACCTTCCGTGCCTTCGTCGACGTCACCTTCCCGCTGGTCCGCTCGGCCCTCCTCGCGGGCGCCCTGCTCGCCTTCGCCCTCTCCTTCGACGAGATCGTGGTGACCACCTTCACCGCGGGCCCGGGCGTCGAGACCCTTCCCCTCTGGATCTTCGACAACATGACCCGCCCGCGACAGGCACCGGTGGTGAACGTGGTGGCCGCCGTCCTGGTGCTGCTGTCGGTGATCCCGATCTACGTGGCCCAGCGGCTGTCGGCGGACACGGCGACGGGGAGCCGGGTGTGAGGGCAGGCATTTCACAGCCGCGGTGAGCGCCAACACCGGCTGGCCGGCCGCGCAGTTCAGTGAGGTGGAGGCGTATCGGACCTCGTGACCGGAGCGTCCCGCACGGCCCCGCGCTTGGCCGCCTGGATCTGCTCGTACACATGGGTGCGCAGTTCGGCGAAGCGCGGGGCCACACGCGTATGCAACTGGTCCCGCTCGTCCGGCAGATCGACCTTGAGCTGCTCCTGCACGACGGTGGGGGAGGCGGACAGCACGATCACCCGCTCGCCCAGGTACACCGCCTCGTCTATGTCGTGGGTGACGAACAGGATCGTGATGCCGCGCTCCCGCCACAGCCGGCGCACCAGGTCCTCCAGGTCGGCCCGGGTCTGCGCGTCCACGGCCGCGAACGGCTCGTCCATCAGCAGGACCTCGGGCTCGTACGCGAGTGCGCGGGCGATCGCGACGCGCTGCTGCATCCCGCCGGAGAGCTGCCAGGGGTAGGCGCCGGCTGCGTCCGCGAGGCCCACCGACTCCAGCGCGTCGGCGACCAGGCCACGCCGTTGCGTCCTGGTCAGGCTCTTCTGCTTCAGGGGGAGTTCCACGTTGTCGGCGACCCGCATCCAGGGGAAGAGGCTGCGGCCGTACTCCTGGAAGACGAAGGCCATCCCGGGCGGCGGACCGCTCACCTTTTGGCCCGCCAGGCGGACTTCGCCGGCCGTCGGGTCGAGCAGGCCGCCCATGCACTTCAGCAGGGTCGTCTTGCCGCAGCCCGAGGGGCCGACGAGACACACCAGTTCCCCGGCGTCGACGGTGAAGGTCAGATCGCGCACCGCCTCCACCCGGCGCCCGGACCCCTCGTAGACCTTCTTCAGGCCGGATACGCCAAGAAGCGCGTGCATGGACCGCCCTTTCGCGTTCGGGTGCTTCACGGGGACCGCCGGGTCGAGGCGCGCAGGCCGTGGTACCAGGCGAGGACCCGCCGCTCGACCAACTGGAAGACGACGGAGAGCAGGAACCCGAGCAGACCGAGGACGAGGATCCCGGTCCACATGTCGGGGATCGCGAAACTGCGCTGGAACTGGACGATGGTGAAGCCGATGCCGTTGCTGGCCGCGAACATCTCGCTGATGACCATCAGGATGATGCCGATCGACAGGGCCTGGCGCAGACCCGCGAAGATCTGCGGGCTCGCCGAGCGCAGCACCAGATGGCGCAGCCGGGAGTGCCCGGAGATGCCGTAGGAGCGGGCCGTCTCCACCATCACCGGGTCGACGGCGCGGACGCCCTCGACGGTGTTGAGCAGGATCGGCCAGACGCAGCCGCTCGCGATCACGGTGACCTTCATGGTGTCGCCGATGCCCGCGAACAGCATGATGACCGGGATGAGGACCGGCGGGGGGACCGCCCGCAGGAACTCCAGGACCGGTTCGCACACCGCCCGCACCCGCCGGTAGGAGCCGATCACCGTGCCGACGGCGATCCCGGCGACGGCCGCCAGCGCGTAACCGGCCGTCAGGCGCCACATGCTGGGCAGGACGTCGTCGCGCAGCCGCTCGGCGGTCCACACGTCAGGGAAGGTCCGCAGGATGGTGCGCAGCGGCGGCCAGAAGACATCGGTGCTGCCGTCCGACGCCAGCCACCAGACCACGACCAGCAGCGCGGGCAGCGCGATCACGAGGACCAGCCGGAGTACGAAGCGCCTCACACCGCCACCTCCCCGCGCACCGACTGGTGCCAGGCCAGCGCCCGCCGCTCCACGGTACGCGCGCCGACGTTGATGAGCAGCCCCAGAAGCCCGGTCACCACGATCAGCGCGTACATCTCCGGCACCGCCTGCGAGTTCTGCGCCACCGCGATCCGCGCGCCCAACCCCGGTGCTCCGATGACGAGTTCACCGGTGATGGCGAGGATCAGCGCGACGGCCGCGGCCAGCCTGACGCCGGTGAAGACGTACGGCAGCGCGGTCGGCCACAGCACGTGCCGGACCCGCGCCCAGGTGCCCAGACCGTAGGACCGTGCCGTCTCGTCGGCGACGGGGTCGACGTCCTGGACGCCGTAGAGCGTCTGGATGAGGACCTGCCAGAAGCTGGCGTACACGACGAGCAGCAGCACCGAGCGCAGTTCGCTGCCGTACAGCAGCACCGCCAGCGGGATGAGGGCGACCGAGGGGATCGGGCGCAGGAACTCGATCGTCGAGGCCGTCGCCTCGCGCAGGTACGGCACCACCGAGACGACCACGCCGACGACGATCCCCGCCGAGGCGGCGATGGCCAGGCCCAGGGCCCAGCCGGTGAGGGTGTCGCCGAGCGCCGTCCAGAAGGTGCCGTCGGAGAGCTCGTCGGCGAGGGCGCGCGCGATGCGGCTGGTCGGCGGGAAGTACTCCTCCCCGACCAGGCCGAGCCGCGGCACCGCCTCGCCCAGGGCGAGGAAGGCCGCGAGCCCGGCGGCGCCCAGCGCCGCGTCCTGGAACCTCACGGAAGCAGCGCGTCGACGTCGGGGGTCTTCTTGAAGAACCCGTCGCCCTCGCCCAGCTCGGCGAGCGCCTCGACGGACTCCCTGTTCGGCTCGGCCGGCCACTTCGGCAGGGTCACCTGCGCGAGGACCGACGCCGGGATCTTGGTGTACGTCGTGATGATCTGGCGTGCCTCGTCCGGGTGGGCCTCGGCGTAGGCGAGGGACTCGGCGGTGGCCTGCTGGAACTTCTCGACCACGTCGGCATGCTGCTGCTGGTACTGCGTCGACGTGAAGTACAGGGCGACCGTGGTGTCCTTGGCCACGTCCACCAGCGGGGAGGCGATCACCTGGCCGCCCTGGCTCTTGATGGTGGCGAGCGCGGGCTCGACCGCGCAGGCCGCGTCGACCTGGCCGCCGTCGAGAGCGGCCGGCATCTGGTCGAAGGCCAGCTCCACGAACTTCACCTTGTCGGGGTCGCCGCCGTCCTTGCGGACCGACGCGCGCACCGCGGACTCGTTGATGTTCTTCAGGGTGTTGATGGCGACCTTCTTGCCCTCCAGGTCCTTCGCGGACCGGATCGAGCTGCCCTTCTCGACCGCGATGCCCGCGAAGTCCTTGCCTTCCGTGCCCGTCGAGGCGATGCCGTTGGAGACCGCCTTGACGGGCACCCCGGACGACTGGGCGATCAGGAGGGAGGTGACGTTGGAGAAGCCGAACTGGAACTGCCCGCTGGCGACGCCCGGCACGATCGCCGCGCCGCCGGACGCGGTCGATATCTGGAGCTTGAGCCCGTGCTTGCGGTAGAAGCCCTTCTGCTGGCCGAGATAGATCGGCGCGACATCGACGATCGGGATGAGGCCGAGCTTGACGGTGGTGGTGCCGCCGGACGACGATCCCGAGTCCGAGGCCCCCGAGTCGCCGGACGAACCACAGGCCGACGCGGTGACCAGTAACGCTCCGGCCGCGAGGGCGACGAGCAGACGACGCATGGCTCCTCCTGTGCAGACTTCGTTGTTCCGACAGGCTGTGCTTACGACAGGCTGTGCGCAGACCGCACAGTGGTGCTCAGCGCGAAAGGTATTGGTCTCACGGGTCGAGGTCAACTCCTTTGGCTGACAATATTGTTGACACTCGCTCGACGGAGGCGACGATGTCCGAAGCAGCAGCCCGCGCCCCCCACTTCGTCCGTTCCCTGGAGCGCGGCCTCGCCGTGATCCGCGCCTTCGACGCCGACCACCCGGAACTGACGCTCAGTGAGGTCGCCCGCACCTGCGGACTCACCCGCGCCGCGGCCCGCCGCTTCCTGCTGACGCTCGCCGACCTCGGGTACGTGCGCGCCGACGGCCGCGCCTACCGGCTCACCCCGCGCGTGCTGGAGCTCGGCTACTCCTACCTGTCGAGTTTCTCGCTGGCCCAGATAGCCGAACCCCATCTGGAGCAACTGGTCGAGAACACAAGGGAGTCGTCCTCCCTGTGCGTGCTCGACGGCGACGACGTGGTGTACGTGGCCCGGGTGCCCGCGCGTCGCATCATGACCGCGGCGATCACCGTCGGCACCCGCTTCCCGGCCCATGTCACCTCGGTCGGCCGGGTCATCCTCGCGCACCTGCCGCCGGAGGAGACCGAAGTGCGGCTCGCCCGCGCCGCGTTGACCCCGCTCACCGCCCGCACGATCGTCTCCGCCGACCTCCTGCGGGCGGAACTCGACCGGGTGCGGCGGCAGGGGTACGCCCTCGTCGACCAGGAACTGGAGGAGGGGCTGCGCTCGATCGCCGCCCCGGTGCGGGACCGGGGCGGCGAGGTGGTGGCGGCGGTCAACATCCCCGTGCAGGCCGGGCGTACGAGCCTCGCCGCGGTCCGGCGGGACCTGCTGCCGCCGCTGCTGGAGACGGTCGCCGGGATCGAGACGGACCTGCGGATGTTCACCGGCGCTACAGGTCCAGCACGAGCCTCTTCCCCCGGCACCGGGACACACAGATCATCATCGTCTCCCCGGCCTCCCGCTCCTCGTCCGTGAGCACGGAGTCGCGGTGGTCCGGGGTCCCGTCGAGGACATCGGTCTCACAGGTGCCGCAGGTGCCCTCGGTGCAGGAGAACAGCACCTCGACACCACTGGCGCGCACGGCGTCGAGCACGGAGACGTCCGGGGCGACGGTGATCGTCGTGCCGGTCCGCGCCAGCTCGACCTCGAACTCCGTGTCCTCGCCCTCCGGCTGCCCCTTCGGGGTGAACCGCTCCATGTGCAGCAGCCCGGCCGGGCAGCGCTCCTCCACCGCGTCGAGCAGCGGACCGGGACCGCAGCAGTAGACGAGGGTGCCCTCGGGAACGTCGTCCAGCACCGAGGCGAGGTCCAGGAGCCCGGTCTCGTCCTGGGGGGCGACGGTGACACGGTCGCCGTAGCGGCTCAACTCCTCGGTGAACGCCATGGACGCGCGGGTCCGCCCGCCGTACAACAGGGTCCACTCGGCGCCCTCGGCCTCCGCCGCCGCGAGCATCGGCAGGATGGGGGTGATGCCGATGCCGCCCGCGACGAAGCGGTACCGGGGTGCCGGGCGCAGCGCGAAGTGGTTGCGCGGGCCGCGCACCCGGACCTTGTCGCCCTGCCCCAACTGCTCGTGCACATGAGCGGATCCACCGCGCCCGGCGGGCTCGCGCAGCACAGCGATCCGCCAGGCGGTGCGGTCGGCCGGGTCGCCGCACAGGGAGTACTGCCGCTCCAGGCCGGGGCCGAGGACCACGTCGATGTGGGCGCCGGGCTCCCACGGCGGGAGCTGTTCGCCCAGCGGGTGGCGCAGGGTGAGGGCGAACACCCCGTCGGCCGCGAAGTCCTTTCGGTCGACGACGAGTTCGGCTTCGTACGCGTCACTCATGAACCGTTTCCTTGCTGCTCGTCGCCTTGCGGGGCGGGTCCCTGGGGTGAGTGCCCGTTCGGGTGGGCGAGCATCCACTCCCACATCTCGATCGGGTCCTGCGAGGTGTGCTCGCGGCCGCAGTGACAGGTGCCGTGCAGGGTGTCGGTGCCCGGCAGCCAGTCGACGCGGTAGATCTCCCCGGTGGGCGCGGCACTCACAGGACCTTCTCCACGGGCTTGTCGCCCTCCTCGACGAGGCGGGCGAGGATGCGGCGGGCGGCGAGACCGCCGGTGTCGATGTTGATGCTGAGCTCCTGGTAGCCGGAGCGCTCGGTGCCGAGCGTCTTCTGCAGCAGGTTGAGCGCGTCGACGTCCTGCATGACGACCGTGTGGTTGTTGCCCCGCAGGAACTCGGTGACCTCGGCGTCCTCGGTCGCCCAGTCGCGCGAGACCATCCAGAAGTCGTACACGTGACCGTCACTGGACGGCGTGATGGCGTACGTGATCTCGGTGTGGAAGCCGTTCGGGTCGCTGCCGTCGGCCTCGGGCAGCACACCGACCGGGGCGATGCGGCTGTGCAGCAGGTACAGACAGGGCGCGTGGTACTCGATGTCCTGCCAGCGGGTGATCCGGCCCTCGATACCGGTGGACCTGGCGTAGAACGGCGGGCAGGCGGCGTCGTCCATGTGCCGGCTGACCCGGACGATGCCGGCGCCCTCGTCGACCTCCGTGCTGATCGGGGTCTCGGCGACCTCGGGGGTGCCGATGTAGCCGCCGTGCAGATAGGTCTCGTGGGAGAGGTCGAGGAGGTTGTCGACGAGCAGGCCGTAGTCGGCGTCGATCGGTTCCATGCCGCGGACGGTGACCCAGCCGGGGGAGTCGAGGTGCCGGGCCCGCGGGATGGTGTCGGCGTCGGCGAGCGCCGGGTCGCCGATCCACACCCAGACCAGGGAGTCCAGCTCGACCACGGGGTAGGAGGCGACCCGGGCGGTACGCGGTACGCGCTTCTGCCCCGGCACGTACACACAGGTGCCCGTCGTGTCGTACGTGAACCCGTGGTAGCCGCACACGATCCGGTCGCCGTCGAGCCGGCTCGGCTTCTCGTGCAGCGGGAAGCGGCGGTGCACACACCGGTCGGCGAGCGCGACGGGCGTCCCGTCCTCCTCGGTCCGGTAGAAGACGAGCGGTTCACCGAGGATCGTCCGGCCGAGCAGCTCCTCGCGCCCCACCTCATGGCTGTAGGCGGCGACGTACCACTGGTTCCTGGCGAAGGCGGTCGTGTGCGGCATCGTTGCGGCTCCCGTCTGTCTGCTGTGCTGGCATCGTCTTGGCGACCGGAGGGGCACGGCAACACCGCTTCCGTCTCACGGAAGGGGAAGGGCGGGCAAGGTGGTGGCCCGGCGCCTCCGACCCTGCCCTGCGTATGCTCGTCGAGGTTGTCGACCGGGTCGGGGGAGTGCGCATGCTGAGGCTGCTCGGCTTCTTCGACGACTTCGGTCCCCAGACCGGGTCGAGCGCGGGACCGCTGGCGGCCCAGGTGCGGACGTCCGGCGAACCGGACGAAGCGGAGATCGTCGAGTACCTGGACACGGGGCACCGTCTCACCCACTTCATGGAGGCAGGCGTCGACGTCCTCACCGGGGAGGCCCACCGGCACACGTCCGGCTGTTCGTCGCTCGTCACCGACGGCCTGTGGGTGTGGCGCGCGGACTTCGCGCACTACCTGGAGACGTACCACGTGCCGTTGCCCGCGGCCTTCCTCGCCCGGGTGCGGCGACTGCGCCACCGGATGCCGGACCTCGTCGGCGCGGACTTCGCACCGGTCTTCGACGAGATCGTCCGGGGTTTCGGCTGGACCGGGGTGGATCCGTGGGACGCGGAGACGGTCCTGCGCCCACCGCCCCGCACGGTTCTCACCCGTGCGGAGTTCGCAGCGAGGGCTCGGCGGGAACGACCTGCCGGCCCTTGGGGAAAGGCGCCACGCAAGCCGCGGAGGAACACACAGTGATCGACATCGCCAGGGAATACCGCGTCGCCCTGCCCGCCTGGGTCGACGACGAACTCGCCGGCGTGCCCGCCGCCCTGCCGTCCCGCGAGGACCGCATGCGTCTGGTGCACCGCCTCGCCGACCGCAACTGGCGTGCGGGCGACGGCGGCCCGTTCGCCGCGCTCGTCACCGAGCGGGAGAGCGGGCGGATCGTCTCCGTCGGAGTGAACGTCGTCCTGTCCGCCGGGGTCTCCGGCGCGCACGCCGAGGTCGTCGCGCTCGGCCTCGCCCAGCGGGCGACGGGCGGCTGGGACCTCGGTGGTGCGGGACTGCCCGCGCACGAGCTGGTCGTCAACTGGCGTCCCTGCGTGCAGTGCTACGGCGCCACGATGTGGTCCGGCGTCCGTGGCCTGGTGGTGGCGGGGGAGGGTCCGGAGCTGGAGGAGCTCACCACGTTCGACGAGGGGCCGGTCGGCGCGGACTGGGCCGAGCAGTTCGAGAGGCGCGGCATCGAGGTCGTTACGGATGTGCTGAGGGACGAGGCGCTTGCCGTGTTCCACGCCTACCGCAAGGCGATCGACGACGGAGAGGTCGCCGTCTACAACGCCCGCGGCGGAGCGGAATGAGCCCTCGCTCCATGAGGAGAGCTGGGCCTCGACCCCTCCCGTACCCGCGACTTTCACATCAGCGCCACCGCACCCTTCCCTGACGTTTGTTGCTCTTGGAACACTCGCTGCGCGCACCTTCCGTCACCTTCGGGCCATCGATGCGCAGGATTGAGAGGTCCCTCACTCATGTCCGACGTCAACCGGCGCAGATTCCTCCAACTCGCGGGCGCCACCACCGCCTTCACCGCCCTGTCGAACAGCATCCAGCGCGCCGCCGCGCTCCCGGCCCACCACCGCACGGGGACGATCGAGGACGTCGAGCACGTCGTCGTCCTGATGCAGGAGAACCGGTCCTTCGACCACTACTTCGGCTCGCTCAGGGGCGTGCGCGGCTTCGGCGACCCGCGCCCCGTGACCCTGGAGAACGGCAAGTCCGTCTGGCACCAGACGGACCGGAACGGCAAGGAGATCCTGCCCTTCCGTCCCGAGGCCGACGATCTGGGCATGCAGTTCATCCAGGACCTCCCGCACGGCTGGAACGACGGACACGCCGCCTTCAACGGGGGCAAGTACGACAAATGGGTCCCGAACAAGGGGTCCACGACGATGGCGTACCTGACCCGCGAGGACATCCCCTTCCACTACGCCCTCGCCGACTCGTTCACCGTCTGCGACGCCTACCACTGCTCGTTCATCGGCTCGACCGACCCGAACCGCTACTACATGTGGACGGGCTACACGGGCAACGACGGCCAGGGCGGCGGCCCGGTCCTCGGCAACGACGAGGCCGGCTACGGCTGGACCACCTACCCCGAGCGCCTGGAGAAGGCCGGCGTCTCCTGGAAGATCTACCAGGACGTCGGCGACGGCCTCGACGCGAACGGCAGCTGGGGCTGGATCCCGGACGCCTACCGGGGCAACTACGGCGACAACTCGCTGCTCTACTTCAACCAGTACAGGAACGCCAAGCCCGGCGATCCGCTGTACGACAAGGCCCGCACCGGGACCGACTTCACCAAGGGCGAGGGCTACTTCGACCGGCTCAGGGCCGACGTCAAAACCGGAAAGCTGCCCCAGGTCTCCTGGATCGTCGCCCCCGAGGCCTTCACCGAGCACCCCAACTGGCCCGCCAACTACGGCGCCTGGTACATCGCCCAGGTCCTGGACGCGCTCACCGCGGACCCGAAGGTGTGGGCGAAGACGGCCCTGTTCATCACCTACGACGAGAACGACGGCTTCTTCGACCACGTGGTCCCCGCCTTCCCGCCCGGCTCGGCGGCCCAGGGCAAGTCCACGGTCGATCCCTCCCTCGACCTCTTCAAGGGCGACGCCGGCCACCCGGCCGGCCCCTACGGACTCGGCCAGCGGGTGCCGATGCTCGTCGTCTCGCCCTGGAGCAAGGGCGGTTACGTCTGCTCCGAGACGCTCGACCACACCTCGATCATCCGCTTCCTGGAGCGGCGCTTCGGCGTCCACGAGCCCAACATCTCGCCCTGGCGGCGCGCGGTCTGCGGCGACCTGACCTCCGCCTTCGACTTCTCCCGCAAGGACACCAGGCCGGTCGCCCTGCCGGACACCGACGGCTACGAACCGCCGGACCGCGAGCGCCACCCCGACTACGTGCCCGTCCCGCCCGCCGTCGGCACCCTGCCGAAGCAGGAGCCCGGCCTGCGTCCCGCCCGACCCCTCAAGTACGTGCCGCGCGTGGACGGTTCCGTCGACGCGAGGAACGGCACCTTCACCCTCACCTTCGCCTCCGGCGCCAAGGCCGGTGCCGCCTTCCTGGTGACCTCCGGCAACCGCACGGACGGGCCCTGGAGTTACACCACCGAGGCCGGCCGGACGGTCTCGGACACCTGGAACTCGGCGTACTCCAAGGGGGCGTACGACCTGACCGTGCACGGCCCGGCAGGCTTCCTGCGCGCCTTCCGGGGGTCGAACAAGAGCGCCGGCCCCGAGGTGACCGCCCGCCACACCGGCGACGACGTCGAGCTGACCTTCACCAACAAGGGCTCCGGCACGGTCCGTCTGAAGGTGACGAGCGGCTACGGCGATCCCGCGCGCACCTTCACCGTGCGGTCCGGCGCCACCGTCCGGCACACCTTCGGGCTCGTCAGGAGCCGTCGCTGGTACGACCTCACGGTCACCTCCGACGCCGAGCCGGCGTTCTTCAGGCGATTCGCCGGACATGTCGAGAACGGGCGTCCCGGGGTGAGTGATCCCGCCGTAATCACCAGGTAAAGCCGTACGGGGAGCGGTCGTACACATGGCCGGAATGCGGTGGTCCCGGGGTAGTGTGCCCCGGTGACCACGCATTCGAACACACCTTCAGGCTGGTACCCCGATCCGCACGGAGCCGCCCAGACGCTCCGGTACTGGGACGGGGCGCAGTGGACGCAGCACACCCACCAGGACCAGCAGGGGGCGGGGCAGGCCGTGCAGGCCCCGCCGGCCCCGGCACCGCAGATGCCCCAGCAGTCGGCCGGTCCCGACCCGCGCGTGCAGCGTCAGGTGCAGCAGCAGGCCGGCGTCACCGGGGGCGGTGCGGGCGGCGGCACGCTGTTCACCGAGCCGGTGCTCGTGGTCAACCAGAAGGCCAAGCTGATCGAGCTGACCAACGAGTACAAGGTCATGGACCAGCACGGCAACCAGCTCGGCTCCGTCACCCAGGTCGGGCAGAGCGCGTTCCGGAAGATCGTGCGGTTCTTCTGGAGCATCGATCAGTTCATGAAGATCAGGCTGGAGATCCGCGACGCCCACGGGCAGCCGCTCATGCTGCTGACCCGGCCGGGCAAGATCTTCAAGTCCCGGGTGATCGTGGAGCGTCCGGACGGTACGCCGGTCGGTGAGATCGTCCAGCAGAACATGATCGGGAAGATCAACTTCGCGCTGATGGTGGACGGCCGGCAGGTCGGCGCGATCAAGGCGGAGAACTGGCGGGCCTGGAACTTCGCGATCGTCGACCACACCGACAACGAGGTCGCCCGGATCACGAAGACGTGGGAGGGGCTCGCCAAGACGATGTTCACGACCGCGGACAACTACGTGCTCCAGATCCACTACCAGCTGCCCGAGCCGCTGCTGAGCCTGGTCGTCGCCACCGCGCTGACGGTCGACACGGCGCTGAAGCAGGACGCCCGCGGGTTCGGCTGAGCGTCCCTACAGCGGTGTGAGGTGCCCCGGCCCCGGCTGCCGGGGCACTGTCATGTCCCGCAGGGCCGGTTCCACCGACGCCGTCGACGGTTCGAGGGCCAGGACCGCCGCCACCGGATGGTCGTCGTCCACCGCCACCGGGGGCGTGCGGGTCAGCAGCACCACACCCCAGGCCGCGAGGCCCGCGCCCGCCAGGGCGAGCAGGACGCCCGCCGCGCCGCCCCGCAGGCCCTCGCCCAGCAGGGACAGGCCGATCACGGCGGCGGCCAGCGGGTTGGCCAGGGTCACCACCGCGAGCGGGGCGCCGAGGCCGTCACGGTAGGCGGTCTGGGAGAGCAGGAGCCCGCCCGCGGCGAAGGCGGCGACCAGCAGGGCCACGCCGATCACCTGGACGCTGAGAAGCGACTCGGAACGGTCCGTCGCGGCCACCGTCACGGTCTGGGTGAGCGCGGACGCCACGCCCGAGGCGACCCCGGACGCCGACGCGTGCCGGATGCCGGGCCGGGTACCGGGACGGGCCAGCACGCCGATCAGGGCCGCCGTCACCGCCGCCACCGCCACCGCCTCGGACGTGCTCAGCACCTTGCCGGGCTCGGAGCCCGACGCCACCACGAGGATCGCGGCGAGTCCGGCCAGCGTGTACACGGTGCCCCGCCACTCCGTCGCGCTGACCCGGCGCCCGGCGATCCGGGCGCCCAGCGGCACCGCGGCGACCAGGGTGAGGGCGCCGAGCGGCTGGACCACGGTCAGTGGCCCGTACTTGAGGGCGACGACATGCAGCAGCGCGGCCGACGCGTTGAGCGCGACCGACCCCCACCAGGCGCCCGAGCCCAGCATCCGCAGCACGCCGGAACCGGGCTCGCGGGAGGCGAGGCGCTCCTGGGCGACGGCTGCGGCCGCGTAGGCGACGGAGGAGAGCAGCGAGAGGGCGAGGGCGAGCAGGGTGGCGTTCATCGGCCCGCTCCGACCAGGACGTTCTCCTCGGACTCGGCCGGGGCGAGCTTCTCCTGGGCTTGGCGTGCCGTGGTGGCCGTCCGGTGCCGGGAGCGAAGCGGGACGAGGGTCCCCCGGGGCGAGGTCAGGGGGCGGACGACGGCCAGGACGACGCCGAGCAGGGCCGTCACCACGATCGCGTCCATCCAGTAGTGGTTCGCCGTCCCGACGATCACCGCGAGGGTCACCAGCGGGTGCAGCAGCCACAGCCACCGCCACCGCGAGCGGGTGGCCACGATCAGGCCGATCGCCACCATCAGGGCCCAGCCGAAGTGCAGCGAGGGCATCGCGGCGAACTGGTTGGAGAGGGAGTCGGTCTGCGGCGGGCCGTACACGGAGGGGCCGTAGACCTTCGCGGTGTCGACCAGACCGGCCGCCGCGAGCATCCGCGGCGGGGCCAGCGGGAAGACGAGGTGCAGCACCAGGGCGGCGCCGGTGAGGCCGGCGAGGACGCGACGGGCCCACAGGTAGCGGGCGGGACGCCTCAGGTACAGCCAGACCAGGAAGGCGACCGTGGCCGGGAAGTGGACGGTCGCGTAGTAGGTGTTCGCGAGGTGCGCGAGGGTGTCGCCGTGCAGCAGCAGCGACTGGACCGAGCCCTCTCCGGGCAG
This sequence comes from Streptomyces sp. NRRL B-24085, assembly GCF_001282115.1. Taxonomy (GTDB): domain Bacteria; phylum Actinomycetota; class Actinomycetes; order Streptomycetales; family Streptomycetaceae; genus Streptomyces. The sequence goes on from NZ_LJBR01000108.1 coordinate 29,434, forward strand.
GTGCAGGGTCCGTTCCCAGTCCCATACGCGGTCGGCGTTGCGGTAGGCCTCGGTGGTGTGGCCCGTGACCAGTTGCCGGCCGAACTTGTAGACGAGGAAGAGTCCTACGACGAGCAGGAGCTCACGGACGAGCGGCGGCCGCGCTGTGGCGCCCGGCTCCGCTTCTGAAGGCTCGGTGCGGGCATTCATTCCCCCGGCCCTTTCGCTGACGGTGGTGCTGATACCGAATCCGAACAACGTGGTGACTCGTCCGGATTCCAAAACTCATCGATACGACCTCGTACCGATACGCCAGTGTACCGATACGGTCGGGTACCGGTACACTGGCGTATCGATTGACATACGACACACTGGAATCCGGGAATGAAACGCGGCGACCGCGAAAGCAGCCCGGCCGCCGGAGCGAAGGAAGGGAAGAGCTCATGACGTCGCAGGCCGCGGACGGACCGGAGACGGTCGCCGCCTCGCGCCGCTCCAAGATCACGCCCGAGCGTGAGCAGGAGTTCTTCGACGCCGTGCTCGAACAGGTCCGCGAATGCGGATACGACGCCGTGACCATGGAGGGCGTCGCCGCCAGCACCCGGTGCAGCAAGTCGACCCTCTACCGGCAGTGGAAGACCAAGCCCCAGTTCGTGGTGGCCGCCCTGCGCTCCCGCCGCAGGGCGAAGTTCGACGGGATCGACACCGGATCGCTCGCCGAGGACCTGCGCGAGGCCGCCCGCGCCGCGGGCCGGTGGTCGATGCACGACACCAAGCTGCTCCGTGAGGCGCTGGTCGAACCGGAGATCGCCGCACTGAGGCACATTCTCCAGCGTGGGGTCGACCGGGGTGAGATCGCATCCGGACACCCGGCGCTGGAATACGTCCCGGCGCAGATGTTCGGTGTCGTCCGCGCCCGGCCCGTGGTGGACGGGAAGTACGCCGACCCGGACTACCTGGTCCGCTTCGTCGAGGCCGCCGTACTGCCGGCGCTCGGCCTGACCTGAGACCCAGGCCGCCGTCCACGGGATGACTGGACGGCGACCTGCTCGCGCCGCACCGTGGGGACGGGGGCGGCGCGCACCCCCCGGCCGGGTGGGGGGCCTCCCGAGCGGGGAGGCGCCCCACCCGGCCGACGCGGACCCGGGGGCCCGGCGTCAGACGTCCTGGCCGCTGCCGCCGCCCGTCGACACCTTGATCCCCTTGGTGATGTCGTCGATCACGCTCTGGCCCTCTTCGACGTCGACGCCGAAGCGCACCACCACGATCTGCTGCGGGTTCGCCGGGGACGGGAAGGCCAGGGACTCCACATAGCCGTCGGAGCCCTTGCTGGTGACCGCCTTCCAGCGGACCCGGTAGCCCTTCTGCCCGGCCACGGTCACCGCCTCGGAGTCCAGTACGTCGTGCGAGGTGATCGAGCCGTACGTCTTGCCGCCGTAGGACTGCTCGGCGTTCGCCTCGATGTCGGCCTTGGCCACCGCCTCGGCCGTGCTGCCCTTGGTGCCCAGGGCCAGGGCGGGCGCCGAGTAGGCACCGCCCTTCGTGCACTTCTCGGAGGTGTCGCCGGGGCAGGCGTAGGAGTCGTTCGAGGTCACGGACGCACCGACCTGGATCTCCTGGCCGTACCAGTCGTCCGGGATGGGCAGGCTGATCCCGTCGATCGAGTCGGTCACCGAACCGCTCTCGATCCTCGGCGCCTCGGACCCCCGCGGGGAGGGCGACGCGCCGCCGGAACCTCCGCTGCCGCCGGAGCCGCCGGGCCCCCCGTTGCCGCCGAACGGTCCGCCCTGGCCGCCCGGGCCCTGCGAGGTGGACGCGTCGTCCTTGCCGTTTCCGCTGTCGGCCAGCGCGTACACCCCCACGCCTATGCTCGCCAGCACCACGACCGCCACGGCCACGGCTATGCCCGTGCGGCCGCGCCGCGTTCCCGCCGGCGGCTGAACGGGATACGGCGGATAGACCGGATAGGGCCCGGCGTCCCCGGGGCTCGCGACCTGTTCCGGGGGACCCCATGCGGCGGCCGATCCGGCGGGCCGGGTCTGCTCGGTCCACGCCTTGCCGTCCCACCAGCGCTCGGTGGCGGGACCGTCACTTGTCTGCCCGGGATCGGGGTACCACCCGGGGGGAGTCTCCTGCGTCATGTCCCCACCGTATGAGCACTCGGTGAAAGAGGGATGAGAGGGGCACGGCCGATTCAGGCCGAGGCGCGGGTGTGCCGTCGGCTGATTGGGGTGGAGGTCCCTTCGGGGTCTTCGGGTGCTGCCGGTCGAATCGTGACGGGCGGGGCGCCTGCGTGC
>NZ_LJBR01000109.1 GCF_001282115.1 Streptomyces sp. NRRL B-24085
GGTGACGTCCGGGTCGGCGGAGGGGGCCGGGGACGTCGGCGTGGTGGTGCCGGTGTCCTTCGGCGGGTCGAGGAGGCCGCCGGTGTCGCCGCCGAGCAGTCCGTCGTCCTCGCTGCCGGAGGGGGCGGACTTGCTGGGGCTGCTGTCGCCGCGTTTCTCGGCGGAGCCGCCGGTGCTGGGGTCCGTCGAGCGGCCGGAGCCGGTGGAGGTGTCCGAGGACGCCGAGCCGGAGCCGTCCTGCCGTTGACCGCCGGTGCCGCCGCCCTGGGCCGGGGGCTCGGGCAGCAGGGACTGGAGCGGTGCGACCTCTTCGTCTATGGCGTCGAAGACCTCGGACACCTGGTCGCTGACGTCGCCGAGCTGGACGGGCAGCCGGTCGCGGAGCGCGCCCCAGGCCTCGCGGTGCGAGCGCGAGAAACCGGCGAGGGCCTGGATGGGGCCCAGGGAGTTCGGGTCGCGCTCGTACGCCGCGTGCAGCAGCCGGTGGCCCTCGGAGGCGTCGTGCCGCATGCCGGACAGGGCGCGGCGGATCTCGCCCAGGGACTCGTGGTCGAGGTGGCCGCCCCGGCCGCGCTCCATCAGGCGACGGGCCTCGTTCAGCCGGGTGGAGGCCTGGTCGAGGTAGGCGACACCGCGCTCGTCGTCCCCGTCGGACAGGTAGGTGAGCTTGAAGTCCTCGATGCCGCGTTTGAGGCCGTACAGCGAGTCCCCGGGCAGGGCGTCCGAACTGGCCGCGGCCACCCCGCCGAACGCTCCGGCGGCGACTCCGACGCTCAGGCCGCCCGCGGCCAGGCCCTTGGTGAGCCGGGAACGCGGACGCAGCTTTCCCAGCGGACTCGCCCGGTGGGTGCCCTTGGCCCGATGGGAGCGCTGCTCGGGGACCGCGGGTTCCGCCCCGTCGCCCTCCAGCAGCATGGCCTCCATCGCGGCCACGAGCTGGGCTCGCTGGACCACCTTGACCTCGGGGTCCAGCTCAGGCCTGGGCAGCTCGCCGAGACACTCCGCGAGGGCCAGAAGACGGCCCGGATCAGGGTGTTCCGCGGCGGCCGACGCCTGTCCTTCGGACTGCTCGGCCGCCGGTTCCCGGTCGGACAGCTCCTCCAGGGCCTGGGCGAAGGCGTTCGCCCGCCGGTGCGCCGATACGTTCGCGATCACTGGCGGCACCTCCTCTCGTCATGACGGTCGACTCCCCAGGGGGTCCTGAGGGTTGCACACCCTGAGCACAAGCCCACGATCGGGTGATCGGAGCCGGCCAGGGGGTGACCACAGGGAGCCTGCATCCCGCACAACGAGTGGCGCGGCACTTGGGTTACGGACTGCGGATGATCGGATCGGGGAGTCAACGGACTTTCACCGACAGCGAGTTGATGATTACCCGGTGTGCGCTCTCAGCGGGCGTCGTCCGGGAGGAGCCGGGCCAGGGTGCGGACGGCCCGGTACTGGAGGGTCTTGATGGCGCCCTCGTTCTTGCCCATCACCCGGGCGGTCTCGGCGACCGAGAGGCCCTGGAGGAAGCGGAGGGTCACGCACTCCTGCTGCTGCGGGTTCAGCCGGCGGACGGCGTCCAGCAGCGCGGCGTTGGAGAGGGACTCCAGGACGGAGTCCTCGGGCGAACGCTCGACCTCGTTGGCGTCGAGCATCTCGCCGGTGGTGACCTCGAGCCGGAACCGGCTCGACTTGAAGTGGTCGGCGACGAGGTTGCGCGCGATGGTGACCAGCCAGGCGCCGAAGTCGCGGCCCTGCCAGGTGAAGGTGCCGATCCTTCTGAGTGCGCGCAGGAACGTCTCGCTCGTCAGGTCCTCGGCGGTGGCCTTGCCTCCCACCCGGTAGTAGATGTACCGGTACACCGTGTCGCTGTACTGGTCGTACAGGCGGCCGAAGGCGTCGGCCTCGCCGGCCTGGGCGCGTTCGACCAGGTCCATCATGCGGGCGCTGTCGCTGTCCGCGGCCGGACGGCGGGCCGGTGCGGCACCGGTCGAACGCCCTCGTCTGCCGACGGCCGCGGAGCCGTCGGCCAGTGCGTAGCACGGGCCGATCGGTGCCGCGGCTACGGCGAGGGCGGGGACGGCGTACGCGGTGGGGACGAAGCCGCGCAACAGGTCGAGGACCGTTGCGCGCAGCGTAGCCAGGCCCGAGGCGTCAACCCCGACGTGTGGGTACACGGGACTCCCAGAGGCAGAGCTTCCATCACGTGCAGTGCGGGACCGTTCACCCGTCGTAGCGACGGAGGGGTACCGGATTGCGTCTGAGGAGAATAACGCTTAGTGCAGGCGCTGCTACACCCAGTTGCTCTATTCATCGATTACGTCGCTTCTGTAACCGATTGGGAGCCGTTCAAGTGCCACAGAGTGACCGGTTGTTGATCGAAAACGGTCGCACTCTGTCAGGGAACAGGGCGTGTTGTGGCCGTGTGCAGCCAATGTGCCTGCACACGGAGTTACGCGTACAAAACCCGTGGATTGGTGCGTTCGCCCGGTTACCGGCGGCGCTTGTGCAGGGCGATCGCCGCGGCCGTGCCGCCCGCCACCGCTCCCACGCCCGCGGCCGCCGGGATGCCGACCTTCGCCGCCTTGCGGCCGGTGCGGTAGTCGCGCAGCCGCCAGTCCAGTTGACGGGCGTGCTTGCGGAGCTTGGTGTCCGGGTTGATCGCGTAGGGGTGCCCCACCAGGGAGAGCATCGGGATGTCGTTGTGGCTGTCGCTGTAGGCCGCGCAGCGTGACAGGTCGAGTCCTTCGGCCGCCGCCAGGGCCCGGACCGCCTCCGCCTTCGCGGGGCCGTGCAGGGGCTCGCCGACCAGCTTGCCGGTGTAGACGCCGTCCACCGACTCCGCCACCGTGCCCAGCGCGCCGGTGAGCCCGAGGCGGCGGGCGATCACCTGGGCGATCTCCACGGGAGCCGCCGTGACCAACCACACCTTCTGGCCGGCGTCCAGGTGTGCCTGCGCCAGTGCGCGCGTGCCCGGCCAGATGCGCTCGGCCATGTACTCGTCGTAGATCTCCTCGCCGATCGACTGGAGCTCGGCGACGCGGTGGCCCTTGACGATGGAGAGCGCCGAGTCCCGGGCCTCCTGCATGTGTTCGGGGTCCTCGGAGCCGGCCAGCCGGAACCAGGCCTGCTGCCAGGCGAAACGGGCCAGATCGCGGGTCTCGAAGAACTTCCGTTTGTACAGGCCGCGGCCGAAGTGGAAGAGGGACGCGCCCTGCATCACCGTGTTGTCCAGGTCGAAGAAGGCGGCGGCCTTCTCGTCGCCCAGAACCGGGAACTGCGCCTCCGGTCCCGCACCAGGGGTCTCCGCGACCTCCTGGGAGGACTTGCGCGCTGCCTCCGCCGAGGCCTCGCCTGCCAACACGCTGCGCGCCGTGGCGGAGCGCCTACGAGGAGTGAGCCATCCGAGAGCGGCCATGGCGTGAGCATAGCCAGTTTGTTCGGTGGTTCCGGAGTCGAGAGGTTTGGAGGGTGTGAACACTCCGGGACTGTGCCGTTAAGCAGGCGGTCCGGCCCGCTGCGACGCGCGGGACAATGGCCTGTATGAGTCCCATCTTCCGCCGAAAGCAGGCCGTGGCCCCCGGGGACCGGCTCGTCACGCTGATCCGCAAGCCCGGGTGCCATCTGTGCGATGACGCACAGCTCGTGATCGAGAAGGTGTGTGGAGATCTCGGGGTTTCCTGGGAGCGCAAGGACATCGACCAGGACCCCCAACTCCACGACCAGTACTGGGAACAGATCCCCGTCGTGCTCGTCGACGGCGAGCAGCACACCTTCTGGCGGGTGGACGAGGAACGCCTCCGCAAGGCCCTGACGGACTAGTCCGGCCGGGCCGGTCGGTCGCTTAGGATCGATGGCGAAGTGGTCTTGGGGGCGGGATTGATGAGGGAAGTGTGCGGTTTTGCCTCCGAGAGAGACGCGCGTGACCCCGGTCACGTTGGCCGGGCAAATCGGACACCATCTTTGTGCACGCGTTCACAAAGACATAGCCTGCTTTCGACGGGGCGGTCCGGGGACGTGTGACCGCCCACAGCCCCGCTCTACCCGCAGGAGCACCGTGGCAACTGGCCGAACTCACCGACCGGCGACCCGTAGCCGAGGGATTCCCGAGGCCACCGTCGCCCGGCTTCCGCTGTACCTCCGCGCGCTGACCGCACTGTCGGAGCGCTCGGTGCCCACGGTCTCCTCCGAGGAGCTCGCGGCCGCCGCGGGGGTCAACTCTGCGAAGCTGCGCAAGGACTTCTCCTACCTGGGCTCCTACGGAACCCGCGGTGTGGGCTACGACGTCGAGTATCTCGTCTACCAGATCTCCCGCGAACTCGGCCTGACCCAGGACTGGCCGGTTGTGATCGTCGGTATCGGCAACCTCGGTGCCGCTCTCGCCAACTACGGCGGCTTCGCGTCCCGTGGATTCAGGGTCGCCGCGCTGATCGACGCCGATCCCGCGATGGCCGGAAAGCCCGTCGCGGGCATTCCCGTGCAGCACTCGGACGACCTGGAAAAGATCATCGAGGACAACGGCGTGTCCATCGGTGTCATCGCCACCCCCGCCGGTGCCGCCCAGCCCGTCTGCGACCGGCTCGTGGCCGCCGGGGTCACCTCCATCCTGAACTTCGCGCCGACCGTGCTGTCCGTGCCGGACGGCGTCGACGTGCGCAAGGTCGACCTCTCCATCGAGCTGCAGATCCTCGCCTTCCACGAGCAGCGCAAGGCCGGTGAGGAGGCCGCCGCGTCCGACGGCGCCGGACCGGTCGCCGCAGGCCGCGACGGTTCCGCCGCCGCCGACAAGGGGCCCGACGGGGACGTACCCGCCGTGATGCCGGCATGAGTCTCCTCGTCGTCGGGCTGAGCCACCGCAGCGCTCCGGTCAGCGTGCTGGAGCGGGCGGCGCTGCATGCCGATGCGCAGGTGAAGTTGCTCCAGGACACCGTCGCCGCGGAGCCGGCCACGGAGGCCGCGGTGCTCGCGACCTGCAACCGGATCGAGCTGTACGCCGACGTGGACAAGTTCCACGCGGGTGTCGCCGAGCTGTCGACGCTGCTGGCCCAGCACAGCGGGGTGGGGCTCGACGAGCTCACTCCCTATCTCTACGTGCACTACGAGGACCGCGCCGTCCACCACCTCTTCTCCGTGGCCTGCGGGCTCGACTCCATGGTCGTGGGAGAGGGGCAGATCCTCGGGCAGATCAAGGACTCCCTCGCCCGGGCGCAGGAGCTGCACACCGCCGGGCGGTTGCTGAACGACCTGTTCCAGCAGGCGCTGCGGGTCGGCAAGCGGGCCCACTCCGAGACCGGGATCGACCGGGCCGGGCAGTCGCTGGTGACGTTCGGGCTGGAGCAGCTCGCGCTCGGTGCGGACGTGCCGGACTGGGCGCGGGGCAAGAAGGCGCTGGTCATCGGGGCCGGGTCGATGTCCTCGCTGGCGGCGGCGACGCTGGCGCGGGTGGGCGTCGCGGAGATCGTGATCGCCAACCGGACCGCCGAGCGGGCCGAGCGGCTCGCGGAGATCCTCAATGACGCCGGGGACGTGGTCGCCCGTGCGGTACCGATGGACTCGGTGTCGGACGAGCTGACACGTGCCGATGTCGTGGTGTCCTGTACGGGGGCCACGGGGCTGGTTCTGACTGCTGAGGCTGTTGCTGCTGGGCGGGGGTTGGACACGCAGCCCGGCGTCGGCGGGGGGCTTTCCCGCTTTGGGTCGGGAGCCGCCCAAGCGGCACGACTGCCCGCGGAACACGGAACCGAAGAAAACTGTCCCCTTGACCTGGCCCCCCTTCAGGCCACCCCTGGTTTCTCCGTACTCGGGGAAGCCGCCGTCGCCGGGATGGCCGCTTCCGAGCTGGAGCAGCATGCCGCCTGGGTGGACAACGCGCCCCGGCCGCAGGGGGCCGTCGCGCTGGTCGACCCCGTCGGGGAGGCCGACGTCATCGCCGCGCTCGCCGCCACCGCCGCCGTCATCGGGCGGGTGCCCGAGCGGCGCAGGCCCGAGCCCGTCGCCGAGATCCCCCGGCCGACCCCCTCGCTCTTCCTGCTCGACCTCGCCATGCCCCGGGACATCGACGCCGCCGTGCACCGGCTGGCCGGGGTCCGGCTCGTCGACATCGAGTCGCTCGCCGAGGCTTCGGCCGACGCTCCCATGGCGGCCGACGTCGACCAGGTCCGTCGTATCGTCGCGGACGAGGTGGCCGCCTTCGGGGCGGCGCTCAGGGCCGCGCACATCACGCCCACCGTCGTCGCGCTGCGCACCATGGCCGCCGATGTCGTCGCGAGCGAGATCGCGCGGCTCGACGGGCGGCTGCCCGGCCTGGACGACAAGCAGCGCGGGGAGATCACGCAGACCGTGCGGCGCGTGGTCGACAAGCTGCTGCACGCGCCGACCGTACGGGTCAAGCAGCTCGCGGCCGAGCCCGGCGGTGCCGGGTACGCGGACGCGCTGCGGACCCTGTTCGACCTCGACCCCGAGACGGTGGCCGCCGTCTCCCGCGCCGAGGACAGCACCACCGATGAGAAAGACCGAGGCTCGTCATGAGTACCAAGGCGCTACGGCTCGGGACCAGGCGGAGCAGACTCGCCATGGCCCAGTCCGGGCGGGTGGCGGAAGCCGTGAGCCAGGTGACCGGACGGCCCGTCGAGCTCGTCGAGATCACCACGTACGGCGATGTGTCCAGGGAGGCGCTCGCGCAGATCGGCGGCACGGGTGTGTTCGTGACCGCGCTGCGCGAGGCGCTGCTCAAGGGCGAGGTCGACTTCGCGGTGCACTCGCTGAAGGACCTGCCGACCGGGCAGCCGGACGAGCTGGCGCTGGCCGCGCTCCCCGAGCGCGAGGACCCGCGGGACGTCATCGTCGCCCGGGACGCCCTGAAGCTCACCGACCTGCCCCGGGGTGCCCGCATCGGTACCGGTTCGCCCCGGCGCACCGCACAGCTCAACGCGTACGCCCGCGCGCACGGACTTGATATCGAGACGGTTGCGATCCGGGGGAACATCGACACCCGGATGCGGTTCGTGCGCGAAGGTGAGCTGGATGCGGTGGTGCTGGCAGCCGCTGGGTTGCAGCGCATCGGCCGTATCGACGAAGTGACCGATTTCCTCTCGGTCGACACGGTTTTGCCCGCTCCCGGCCAGGGAGCACTCGCGATCGAGTGCACCGCGGACAACGCGGACCTGATCGCGGCGCTCGGCGAGCTCGACGACCCGTTCACGCGGGTCGCCGTGACCGCCGAGCGGTCACTGCTCGCCGCCCTGGAGGCCGGCTGCTCCGCCCCCGTGGGCGCGCTGGCCGACCTTCTGGCCGACGGGCAGATTGTCAAGGAAATGCGCCTGCGGGGCGTCGTCGGCACCACCGACGGCTCGCGCATGGTGCAGTTGTCCACCACCGGTCCCGTGCCCGAGTCGCACGACCAGGCAATGGCGCTCGGCCGTGAACTCGCGGCCGACATGCTTGCCCAGGGCGCGGCCGGTCTGATGGGGGAGCGAGCACAGTGAGCCCCACCACCCTTCCCGTCGGTCCCGAACGCGGGCACGTCACCTTCCTCGGTGCCGGACCCGGAGATCCGGGACTGCTGACCCTGCGCGCCGTCGAGGCGCTCACGAACGCGGACGTCCTCGTCGCCGGGCACGAGGTGCTCGACGTCGTACGCGTCCACGCTCGGTCGGGCGTCGCCGTCGTGGACACGGACACCGAGTTGCCCTCGGGTCCGGGCACGGGCGCACCCCAACTGACAGTCGTTGACGGCACGTCAACAACCGCTCCCGTCCCCGCTGTACGGGATGCGGCACATCTTGTCATGGAGGCCGCGCGGGGCGGCAGGCGGGTCGTGCGTGCGGTGTCCGGGGACCCCGGGCTCGACGCGTACGCCGCCGAGGAGATGCTGGCCTGCGCCCGCGCGGGCGTGCCCTTCGAGGTCGTGCCCGGTGTGGCCGCGGCCGTCGGCGTGCCCGCGTACGCCGGCGTTCCGCTGCGGGACGCCCAGGGCGCGGACGTGCGGTTCGTGGACGCGCGCACGGCCTCCGACCGGTGCTGGACGGAGGTGGGGGTGTCGGACGGGACCGTGGTCGTGTCGACGACCCTGGACTCCGTGGGCGCCGCCGCCGGTGAGCTGGTCGCGGCCGGGCGCAAGCCCGACACCCCGATGACCGTCACCGTCGCCGGTACGACCACGCGCCAGCGGACCTGGACGGCCACCCTGGGCACCATCGCCCAGACGCTCAAGCAGGCCAAGGTGCTGCCCTCGCCCGAGGGCGGGCGGCCGGTGATAGTCGTGGTCGGTGAGCGCTCGGCCGCCGCGCAGCGCGACCAGCTCTCGTGGTTCGAGAACAAGCCGCTGTTCGGCTGGAAGGTTCTCGTGCCGCGCACGAAGGAGCAGGCGGCCTCGCTCTCCGACCAGCTCAGGTCCTACGGGGCCGTGCCGCACGAGGTGCCGACCATCGCGGTCGAGCCGCCGCGGACGCCCCAGCAGATGGAGCGCGCGGTCAAGGGGCTCGTCACCGGGCGCTACGAGTGGATCGCGTTCACCTCGGTCAACGCCGTCAAGGCCGTACGGGAGAAGTTCGAGGAGTACGGGCTCGACGCCCGGGCCTTCGCCGGGATCAAGGTCGCGGCGGTGGGCGAGCAGACCGCCAAGGCGCTGATCGCCTTCGGTGTGAAGCCGGACCTGGTGCCGAGCGGTGAGCAGTCGGCCGCCGGCCTGCTCGAGGACTGGCCGCCGTACGACCCCGTCTTCGACCCGATCGACCGGGTGTTCCTGCCGCGTGCCGACATCGCCACCGAGACGCTGGTCGCCGGGCTCATCGAGCTCGGGTGGGAGGTCGACGACGTCACCGCCTACCGGACCGTGCGCGCCTCGCCGCCGCCCGCGGAGACCCGGGAGGCGATCAAGGGGGGCGGGTTCGACGCCGTGCTCTTCACGTCGTCCTCCACCGTGCGCAACCTCGTCGGCATCGCCGGGAAGCCGCACAACGTCACCGTGATCGCCTGTATCGGTCCCGCCACGGCCAAGACGGCCGAGGAGCACGGGCTGCGGGTGGACGTGATGGCTCCCGAGCCGTCCGTCCACAAGCTGGCCGAGGCCCTCGCCGACTTCGGGCTGAAGCGGCGGGCGGCGGCGGTCGAGGCCGGCGATCCCGTGACGCGGCCGAGCGAGCGGCGGCCCGGGGCCAGGCGGCGGCGGTCGACGACCTGACGGTCCCGTTCCGGTGACCGCGGCGGCCTGGTTCAGGCTGCCGGGGTCACCGTGTGGCCGTAGCGCAGGAGGTTCTCCGGGTCGTACGCCGACTTCGTGCGGCGCAGACGTTCGTAGACCTCGGGGGTCCAGGCCCGGGCGCGGTCCGTCTCGTCGCCCGGGGTGCCGTGCAGGTTGACCATGGTGCGGCCGGTGCCGTACGCGGCCATCGAGGTGTTGAGGGCGGTCGTGGCGCGTTCGACGGCCTCGGCCATCGGCGGTGCGGCCAGGACGCCCACCGCCTCCAGGAGGTACTCGGCGTCCCGGGCGCAGACCGCGTCCGCCACGGCGGCGGGGCGGGAGAGCGCCGCGCCCATGTGGCGGATCTCCACCATCAGCAGCGGGAAGTCCGCGACGCCGGCCGCCGGACCCACCTGGTCCAGGAACGTGTCGATCGCCTGCGGTGTCAGCTCGCGCAGCAGGGTGCAGGACTCGCGGGCCGGCAGCGGGTCCTGGGGGTCCAGGTAGATGCGGTCCACCGCCGCGTAGTCCATCTCCTCCACCGTGTCGATCACGACCGGTGCGGCCTCGCGGAGCGGGGCGAGCAGGTCCTGGCCCGCTGACGGGTCGCCGGTCCAGGCGAGGCAGACCCTGGCCCAGAAGCCGCCCCGGAAGGGTTCGGGGATCTCCGGGAAGGGCGGCAGGCGCAGGATGCTGAACGTGCTGTTCATCTCCGGCGGGATGTCCTGGGTCCAGGGCGCCCAGGTGGTCAGCAGGGCCTCGGCGTCCTCGCCCGCGCAGTAGATGCCGCCGCCGAGGACGCGGGACAGCGGGAGGAGCTCGGTGACCAGTGAGGTCACCACGCCCACGTTGCCCTTGCCGCCGCGCAGGGCCCAGAAGAGGTCGGGTTCCGTGTCGGGGTCGGTGTGGTGGAGGGTGCCGTCGGGGGTGGCCACTTCGAAGGAGCGGACCTTGTCGGCGGCGTAGCCGTAGGTCCGGCCGAGGACCGGGAGACCGCCGCCGAGGGTGTAGCCGACGACGCCGGCGTCGGTGGAGGAGCCGTTGAGGGTGGCGAGGCCGTGGGGGGTGGCGGCGGCCAGGACGTCCCGCCACTTGGCGCCGGCGTCGATCCTCGCGGTGCGGGTGTTCTCGTCGACGCGTACGCCGTTCATGCGGGCGGTGTTGATCAACAGGCCGTTCTCTATGGGGAAGTTGGCGCCGTGGCCGGTGGCCTGGACGGTGACGGGGGTATGGGTGGCCGAGGCCCAGCGCAGGGCGGTGACGATGTCCTCGGCGCGGGTGGCGCCGACGACCACGTCGGGGGTGTGCAGGGCGGCCAGGTTGAAGCCGGTGACTTCTTCGGCGTAATCGGGTTCGCCGGGGCGGATCACCGGGCCGTGGATGTCGTCGAGGGTGGGGTGGGCGGCGGGGGTGTTGTGGGT
>NZ_LJBR01000011.1 GCF_001282115.1 Streptomyces sp. NRRL B-24085
GTGGGGAGGCACTGCCGCTCACGGCCGGACCCGGCCCCGGGCTCGGGGAGGGGCGGCACAACCGGCCGTGACGACAGTGACGGTCCGGCGGCCCCCTCCTCGCGGATCAGCACGCCGTGGCCGAAGTCCTCGGCCCCGCGGGCCGGCCGTCCTGGGAGGCCTCGTCGCGCGCAGGGATGGAGGCGTTCGCCCCGGTGACGGCCGTCGGCATCCACGAGCCGTCCGGCCTGTCGGCGGCCCGGGCTTGCGACCAGGCGGGCCGGGCCCGGGATCAGGTAAGACGCAGGAGCGACCAGGCGGTACGCACGCGCCACCAGGCGGCCCCAGCACACGACCACTCGTGCCGCCCCGATCCGACCGGGCCCTCACCGGGAAGCACGTGGAGGGCGCAGCCCGGCTGCCCCTGGGCCGGCCTCCCGGGGCTCGCGGTCGCCCCGTGGACGCGCCGACGGTCCTGGCGCCGGAGGAGCCGCTCGGGACCGGTCGGCGGGCCGGCAGACAACCGGCCCCGCGCCCGGGCGAGGTGAGCACCGGGCCGCCGACGAACGTACCCGTACACGGAGGCACCACCGCCTCACCCCTCTCGGACGGTCTCGGCGATCCCTCGGAAGGGAAGCGTCCGGCGAGCATGGTGGCATGCACATGGCTGCCATGGAAGCGCTCCCACACATCGAAAGAATTCGCTTGCGCGCCCACCTCTCCCCGCCCGAGTGGCCGAATGTCTTCTGCGCAAAGCGTTGACCAGAAAGCGCTTACCCTCTACGTTCCGTTCAGCGATGTGACCGACCCGGTGCCGTGGGCCCACCTACTTCCGTATGGCACCGCATGTCGTGTTCAACATGGAGAACTTTTTTCACCTACATGACCAGTCAGGCGTCAGGTAGGCGCCACGAAGGGACGCACCCCGCATGCGTACTCGCCCCCCACGTACACACACGCAGAGATCCGCACTGGCCGCCGGTGCGGCCGTGCTCGCGACAGCGGCGGCCCTGGCCGTCCCGCAGCCGGCCGGGGCCGCCGAGAGCTCCCCCGTCGGTTTCGGCGCCGGAACGACCGGCGGCGGCAGCGCCTCCGCGGTCACCGTCTCCACACTGAGCGCCTTCAAGGCGGCCGTCACCGGCAGCACGGCGAAGGTGGTCAAGGTCAACGGCCTGATCTCGCTGAGCGGCACGGTCGACGTCGGCTCCAACACCACGGTCCTGGGCGTCGGTTCGTCGTCCGGGTTCACCGGCGGCGGACTGCGGCTGAAAAAGGTCACGAACGTCGTGGTCCGCAACCTGAACATCAGCAAGCCGCTCGCCCCCGCCGACGGCATCGAGGTGCAGGCCTCGACGAAGGTGTGGATCGACCACAACTCCTTCTCGGCAGACCGCGATCACGACAAGGACCACTACGACGGGCTGCTGGACATCAACCACGGCTCGGACAACGTCACGGTGTCCTGGAACACCTTCAAGGACCACTTCAAGGGCTCGCTCGTCGGCCACAGCGACAACAACGCGAGCGAGGACACCGGCCACTTGAAGGTGACCTACCACCACAACTGGTTCAACAACGTCAACTCGCGCATCCCCAGCCTGCGTTTCGGCACCGGACACTTCTACGACAACTACGTCGTCGGCGCCGAGACCGCGGTGCACTCGCGCATGGGCGCCCAGATGCTCGTGGAGAACAACGTCTTCCGCAGTACCGGAGTCGCTGTCACCACGAACCGGAGCAGCGACGTCGACGGATACGCCAACCTCCGCGGCAACGACCTCGGCGGAGCCGCCACCGAGGTCTCCCGGGTCGGCACCTTCACCAGCGCTCCGTACGGCTACACCGCCGAGCCCGCCTCCTCCGTCGTCACCTCGGTGACCGGCGGCGCGGGCGCCGGAAAGATCTGACCCCCACACACGTCCACCCCCCGACACGGAAAGAAGGACCGGGACATGACTTCTTCGGCACGTCCACGCGCGCGTACGCGTGCGCTGACCGGCGCCGCGGCCGCCCTCGGCCTCTCGGTTGGCATGATCATGACCATCCATGCTCCGACGGCGAGCGCGGCCACCTGGCCCACCGCGAACGGCAGCCAGGCGGTCTCCTCGACCATCAACCTGTCCGGCACCAAGGACTACGGGATGAAGCGCCTGTACGGCACGGGCGACCTGGGCAGCGGCAGCCAGGACGAGGACCAGGGGCCGATCCTCAACCTGGCCGCCGGCACCGTCCTGAAGAACGTGATCATCGGCGCCCCGGCCGCCGACGGCATCCACTGCGCGGGCAGCTGCACGCTCCAGAACGTGTGGTGGGAGGACGTCGGCGAGGACGCGGCGACCTTCCGCGGCTCCTCGTCGTCGAACGTGTACACCGTCTCCGGCGGTGGCGCGCGGTCGGCCAGCGACAAGGTGTTCCAGTTCAACGGCGCCGGCACGCTGAACATCTCCAACTTCGCGGTGCAGAACTTCGGCACCTTCGTGCGCTCCTGCGGCAACTGCTCCACTCAGTACAAGCGGACGATCAACCTCAACACCGTCGAGGCGACCTACTCGGGCAACAAGCTCGTCGGCATCAACACCAACTACGGCGACAGCGCGACCCTGAGGAACATCACGATCGTGGGCGACTCCGGCAAGAAGATCGTCCCGTGCCAGAAGTACATCGGGAACAACACGGGCAAGGAACCGACCACGAACGGCTCCGGTCCCGACGGCACGTACTGCAAGTACGCAACCTCCGACATCACCTACAAGTAGCCGCTCCGCAGGTGAAGGCGGCCGTACGAAGCGTCCCCGCACGGCGCTTCGTACGGCCGCCCCGTCATCTGCGCAGGTGGTCCTGGGGGACCGTGTCCGCCAGCTCCCGCTGGTAGTCCGCGTACGCGGAGCGCAGTTCGTCACCCGGCCAGTCGGGCGGCAGGAGCTCGGGCGGCAGCACCGGATCGGCCAGCAGATGGCGTACGACCGCCGCGAACCCGGTGAGCCGGTCCGCGGGCCGGTCCGCGCGGGTGACATGGGCCAGCAGCGCCCGGGCGTCGGCCGCCCAGTCGTCGAGGGGCCACAGAGCGGCGGCCAGTTCGGGGCCGGAACCGGCCGGGCGGGCCGTGCAGCGCCGGGCGACCCCGTCGAGGTCGTCCGGGAGCGGCCGGGCCAGGTTGGCGGGGCGCAGCCAGACGCCTTCGCGGAGTTCGGCGAGGCGCAGGGCGGCCAGCCGGGCGCGCAGGTCGGCACGTTCGGCCGGGCCGCGGCCCGTAGCGGTGATCACGACCATCTCCCAGTCGCCGCTCCACGCGCGCGTGCGGGGGTGCACGGAGTCGTCCTGGCGGCGCTGACGGGCGAGCAGCCGGTCGCTGAGGCCGTAGACGGTGTCGGCGCGCCGCAGGTCACCGGCGCCCACCATCCGGCTGAGCGCGGCACGCAGCGTGGAGCCGCCGACCCCGAACGGCTCCACCGCGCGGACCAAGTCCTTCACCGGCATCTCCGGCGGGTGCGCGCCGAGCAGCAGGCTCAGTACGACCGACCGGGCCGACAGCGGCCGCAGATCGACCTCACCGGACTGCTCCGACACGTTCCTCCGCATGGTCACGTACTGTACGACCCGCTTCATGTTGCACTATTGCTACAGCCGCAGAGGAAGTGCAACATGGACTGCATGGTCTCCCATCCCGCGTCCGCACGGTCCTCCGCCACCCACGCCGTCACCAACCAGGCCCCTCCCCTGGCTCCGTACGACGCCTCCGACGACCCCGTCCTGCTGGAAGGGCTGCGCCGCGAGGGCGCCGGCTGGGCCGAGGAGGGACTCCGGCGGCTCGGGCTGCGGGCCGGCAGTGCCGAGGCCCAGGAATGGGCGGATCTGGCCAACCGGCACGAGCCGGTGTTGCGCACGCACGACCGGTACGGCAACCGGGTCGACGAGGTCGACTTCCATCCGAGCTGGCACCACCTGATGCGGACGGCCGTCGCGGAGGGCCTGGCCGGCGCTCCGTGGGCGGAGGACCGTACCGGCGCCCATGTCGCCCGCACGGCGGGCGGGTTGGTGTGGGGTCACACGGACGCGGGCCACGGCTGCCCCACGTCGATGACGTACGCGGCGATCCCGGCGCTGCGCAGGGAGCCGGAGCTGGCGAAGGTCTACGAGCCCCTGCTGACCGGCCGTGAGTACGAGCCGGAGCTCAGGGTCCCGACCGAGAAGCGCGGGCTGCTGGCGGGCATGGGGATGACGGAGAAGCAGGGCGGCTCCGACGTCCGGACCAACACCACGACCGCCACGCCCACGGCGGAGTCCGGGGTGTACACGCTGCGCGGGCACAAGTGGTTCACGTCGGCGCCGATGTGCGACGTGTTCCTCGTGCTGGCCCAGGCGCCCGGTGGGCTGTCGTGCTTCCTGGTGCCCAGGATCCTGCCCGACGGCAGCCGCAACACCTTCCGCATCCAGCGGCTCAAGGACAAGCTCGGCAACCGGTCGAACGCCTCCTCCGAGCCCGAGTTCGACGCGACCGTGGCCTGGCTGGTCGGCCCCGAGGGGCAGGGCGTCAAGACGATCATCGAGATGGTCAACTGCACGCGCCTTGACTGCGTGATGATGTCGGCGACCCTGATGCGGAAGACACTGGTGGAGGCGGGTCACCATGCCCGGCACCGCAGCGCGTTCGGTGCCCGGCTGATCGACCAGCCGCTGATGCGCAACGTCCTGGCCGACCTCGCGCTGGAGTCGGAGGCCGCCACCACGCTCACCCTCCGGCTGGCGGGCGCCGCGGACCGGGCGGTGCGCGGGGACGCCGGTGAGCAGGCGTTCCGTCGCATCGCCACCGCGGTCGGCAAGTACTGGGTCACCAAACGGGGTCCGGCCTTCACCGCGGAGGCCCTGGAGTGCCTCGGCGGAAACGGGTACGTGGAGGACTCGGGCATGCCCCGGCACTACCGGGAGGCGCCCCTGCTGTCGATCTGGGAGGGCTCCGGGAACGTCAACGCCCTCGACGTCCTGCGGGCGTTGCGCCGTGATCCCGACACCGCTCGGGCTCTGTTCGGCGAACTCGCCCTGGCCCAGGGGGCGGACGCCCGCCTGGACTCGGCCGTGGCCCGTCTGAAGGACCTGTTGGCCACGGCGTCCGAGGCGGGTGCGCGCCGGCTGGTGGAGCACATGGCACTGACCCTTCAGGCCTCCCTCCTCGTCCGGTACGCCCCGCCCGCGGTCGCCGACGCGTTCTGCGCGACCCGGCTCGGCGGTGACTGGGGGCATGCCTTCGGCACACTGCCCGACGCCGCGGACGTGGACGCGGTCCTCGCACGGGCCCTGCCCGGGGGCAACTGAGGCCGCCGCGGGCTCATGTGGCGAGAACCGGGCCACCTCCCTGTCCGGATCGCTCAGCGTCACACCCTGATTCCGCTTCGTTGTCGGTCCCGTGGTGCAGACTCCGATCAGTTGGCACTTCGCCTGGGGAGGACAACGTGTTCACGGGGATCGACGAGGTCGACTGGGCCTCGCTGCGGCATGCGTACGGCAGCGCGGCGGACGTGCCCGGACTGCTGCGGGGGCTCGCCTCCGCGGACCCGGCCGAGCGGGAGGCCGCCCTCGACGGGATGTACGGCGCGGTGCACCACCAGGGGGACGTGTACGACGCGACCTCGGCCTGCGTTCCCTTCCTGCTCGCGCTCGTGGCGAGCGGGGAGGTCGCGGACCGGGCCGGCGTCGTCGAACTCCTCGTCAGCATCGGGGCGGAGAGCGCGAGAAGGGAGGACGGCGGCGCGGGCGGTCCGGGCACGCGCGCCCGTGCGGGGGTGCGCGCCGGCGCCGAGGTGTTCGTCGAGCTGGCGGGGGACGCCGACCCCTCCGTCCGCCGGGCGGTCCCCGAGGCCCTCGTGCGGTTCCTGGACGAACCGGACCGTGTGCTCGGCCTGTTGCGGGAGCGCTGTGCGCTGGAGCGGGACCGTCGGGTCCTGCTCGCCCTCACGGAGAGCCTGGGCCTCTTCGCGCGGCTGCATCCCGAACACGCGGCGGAGGCCGTCGAGTTGCTGACCGCGCAGAGCTCCCCGCCCCACGACCCCGGACTGCGGCTGGCCGCCCTCGGCCGGCTCGCCGAGTGCGCCCCCGACCGGCTTCCGGCCGATCTGGTGACGGTCGCCGTCGGGCTGCTCAGATCCCGGTCCGCGCTGCGGTCCGCCGGACGCGAGGCTGTCGGCTGCCCGCACACCGACACCCTCGCCCGTCGGTTACGACGGCTGCGCCCCTCGGACGAGGAGGGTTCGCAGTTGCTGCGCACCCTGCACCGCGCGCTCGGTGAGCGGCTCGACCAGCGCAGGGCGCTGCTGCGGGGGCAGTTGACCGGTCCGGACGCCGTCGACCGGTGCAACGCCGTGTGGATGGCGGCGGAGCTGTTCCGCGAGTGGCGCGGCGACTGGTCCGAGCCCGTCGGCCTGATCGGCTCCCAACTGGCCGTCGAGGAGGACAGGTTGCGCGATGCCGCGGTGTCCGTCCTGGAGGAGCTGTACGGCCTGGCCGCGCCCGCCGCCGACGATCTGGCAGCTCTGGTCGGCTCCCGGCCCGACCTGTGGGTACGGGCCCGGGCGCGCGGGGCATCGGCCCTGGGCGGTCCGCTCAGGGCCCTGGCCAGGAGCGGGGACCACCGGGCCGTTCCGGTGCTGGCACAGGTGCTGGCCGGTCCGGTCGTACCCGACGATCTGGGCTGGGTGATCTGCCACCTGGGCCCTGGGGCGGCCTCGCTCGCGCCCGCGCTGCGGCGCAGGCTGGGCGAGGTCGCGCCGGACTCGGCCGGGATCTTCGAGCGGGCCGTGCCGTTGTTGTCGGCGCTCAGCGCGCTGGGCGACGCGGAGGCCGTACCGGAGGTGCTGCGACTGCTGCGGGGCCTGCCGCTGGGGCTGCGGTTGCGGGACGCCGTGGTGGAGGCCGCCGTTCGCGCTCTGGAGGCGTTCGGGAGCGCGGCGCCCTCGCTGGTCGTACCCGTGTTGCGGGAGCTGCTGGAGACCGAGTGCGCGGCGGTGGCCGCGAGGGCGCTGTGGGCCGTGGAGGGGGACGCCTCGGCCGTACTGCCGGTGTTGATCGGGGAGTTGGCGGACGGGCGGCCCCGGCGGCGCGCGGCCGCGGGGGCGCTGGCGCGGCTCGGGCCGAAGGCCGGCGGTGCGCTGCCGGAGCTGCGGAGGACGGTGTCGTCGGAGGATGTGCGGGAGCGGGTGTCCGCCGCGTGTGCGGTGTGGCGGATCTCCGGGGACGGGGAGCTCGCCGCACCGGTCCTGCGGACGGCCTGGACGGACGCTCCCGCCACCCGCCGGGCCATCACCGCCTGTCTCGCCGTCCTCGGGCCTGCCGGGGAGCCGCTCCACGACCTCCTCCGTGCCGAACTGGCGGCTCGGCGACGGCATCTGACGTCGGCGTCCGTCGGATACGGCGGCCATGACGTGCGGGACGACGATCGGTTGCTGCGCGCTTGCCGGGAGGTGCTGGGGGCCGGGTAGGGGCGGCTCCGCACTCGCCGCAGGGCTTTCGTGCGGAGGGCGTACGGCGACGGCGGCGAGGTTCGGGTGCGGTTCGCGAGGGTCGCGAACCGCGGTCGTCGGCGCACTCCCCGCGGCCCCGGCCGCCGGTGCTACCTCCCGTCGGCCCGCCGGCCGCCCCACAGCGGTCCGAAGTGCGCCCAGTCCGTGTCCCACTGGTCGAGGCGGCGGCGTTCCATCCGGCCGCGGAGGACCCGGCCCCCCACGAAGGGCACGGCCGCCGTGCTCACGCCGACCAGCGCGCCGATGGCCGCGGCGCGGATCCGGGCCTGGCCCTCGGTGGCGGGCTGGGTCATCAGCCGCCCCTGCGCGTCGGTCCAGACGGTGACGGGAGTGCCCTGGGTGCTGCCGGGATCGACACGCACCTGCCCGGTGTGGGCGGAGCCGTCGGCCCCGGTCCAGGCCACCTCGCCCCAGACCCGGTCGCCGCTCGACGTGCCCGGGTCGGCCGCGCCGGGCGCCCGGTCGGCGAGGCGGGCCACGACGGGCCGCCACTCGACGCGCTCCAGCGCGAGCTGGTGTTCCACGGCCCGGCTGACCCCCAGGCCGGCGAGCACCCCGGCCACCACGGTGAGCAGCCAGGCACCGAGCACGACCCATGCCTCGACGGTGTCGGCGCGGCGTCTGAGGGGATTGCGTCGCCAGCGCCACAGCCAGACCTTGGGACCACGGAACGCCATCGAAGGCATCCTCCTCATGAGCGACGGGCGCACGAACATGCCGGACCGACCTCCCATACGGGAGATCACCTCTCGATGCTCACGGCTCGCGGCGAGTTCTCCGTCACGACGGTCCCAGCGGCCGCCCACCGCCGCGGGCATCTTGCCGAAAGCCGCCCGTCAATCGCCGCAGCCGGTTACCATCCCCGCCCTGACCTGCGGTGAAGGCCGTTCCGGAGGTGACTGTCAGTGGCGGGGTGCAGACTGGCCGGTGTCTGGGACAAAGACGTCACGGAGGTGACCGGTATGGCTGAGAAGCTGCTTGCCGTGGGGACGCGCAAGGGCCTGTTCATCGGGCGCGAGCGAGGCGGCACCTGGGAGTTCGACGAGAGTCCGTATTTCAACGCGCAGGCCGTGTACTCGGTGGCGATCGACACCCGGAGCGGGCGCCCGCGGCTGCTGGCCGGCGGGGACAGCGCGCACTGGGGGCCGTCGGTGTTCCACTCCGACGACCTGGGCCGCACCTGGACGGAGCCGGCCCAGCCCGCCGTGAAGTTCCCGAAGGACACCGGGGCCTCCCTGGAGCGGGTCTGGCAGCTCCACCCGGCGGCGGCCGAGCCGGACGTGGTGTACGCGGGCACCGAACCGGCCGCGCTGTACCGCTCGGAGGACCGCGGGGAGAGTTTCGAGCTGGTCCGGCCCCTGTGGGAGCATCCGACCCGGTCGAAGTGGGTGCCCGGGGGCGGCGGCGAGGGTCTGCACACCGTCCTGACCGACCAGCGGGACCCGAGCGCGGTGACGGTGGCCGTCTCCACGGCGGGGGTGTTCCGCACCCGGGACGGCGGCGCGAGCTGGGAGCCGGCCAACTCCGGTGTCTCCGCGGTGTTCCTGCCGGACCCGAACCCGGAGTTCGGCCAGTGCGTGCACAAGGTCGCCCGGGACGCGGCCGATCCCGACCGGCTGTACCTCCAGAACCACTGGGGTGTGTACAGGAGCGACGACGCGGGCGCGCACTGGACGGACATCGGCGAGGGTCTGCCGTCCACCTTCGGCTTCGCGGCGGCCGCCCATCCCCGTCGCGGTGGGACGGCGTACGTCTTCCCCATCAACGCCGACGCTGACCGTGTCCCGGCCGGTCACCGGTGCCGCGTCTTCCGCACGGCGGACGCCGGCAAGAGCTGGGAGCCGCTCACGGCGGGCCTGCCGCAGGAGGACCACTACGGCACGGTGCTGCGGGACGCGATGTGCACCGACGACGCGGACCCGGCCGGCGTCTACTTCGGCAACCGCAACGGCGAGGTGTACGCCTCGGCCGACGACGGCGACAGCTGGCGGCAGCTGGCCTCGCACCTGCCGGACGTGCTGTGTGTGCGGGCGGCGGTGGTCGGGTGATGCGGAGCGCCACCGCCGCCGCCGTCCTGACCGGGACGGCGGCGGCGTTCACCGGCACCCTGCCGCCGCTGTCGGTCACCGTCCTGGACCGTTCCTGACCTGACCCGGCTCACGCCCGCGTCGGGCACGGGCTACGGCAGTTGCCAGTTCACCGGCTGTCCCCCCTGCGCGACCAGCAGGTCGTTGGCCCGGCTGAAGGGGCGCGAGCCGAAGAAGCCGCGGTCCGCCGACATGGGCGAGGGATGGGCCGACTCGATCGCCGGGAGGTCGCCGAGCAGGGGGCGGAGGTTGCGGGCGTCGCGCCCCCACAGGATCGACACCAGTGGCTTCCCGCGCGCCGCCAGCGCCCGGATGGCCTGTTCGGTGACCTCCTCCCAGCCCTGCCCGCGGTGCGCGCCGGGCTTGCGCGGGGCGGTCGTCAGCGCCCTGTTGAGCAGGAGCACGCCCTGCTCGGTCCACGGCGTCAGATCGCCGTTCGAGGGTCTGGGCAGCCCGAGGTCGGAGTGCATCTCCCGGAAGATGTTCTCCAGGCTCCCCGGCAGCGAGCGCACCTCGGGCGCGACCGCGAAACTCAGCCCGATCGCCATGCCCGGGGTGGGATAGGGGTCCTGACCGACGATCAGGACGCGGACGTCGTCGAAGGGCTGCTGGAAGGCCCGCAGGACGTTCGCCCCGGCCGGGAGGTAGGTCCGGCCCGCCGCTATCTCGGCCCGGAGGAAGTCCCCCATGTGCGCGATGCGTTCGGCCACGGGTTCGAGGGCCTTCGCCCAGCCCGCCTCGACAAGTTCGTACAAGGGTCGTGGTGCCACGGCGCGTCACTCTACTGGCACCCACTGACACCCCGCATACCCAGGGAAGTCCCCCCGCGCCGGCCGTCCCGCAGGCGCTACCCTTCCTCCGCGTCGAGATCTTCGAGCCGGCCGGGCCGAGCGCGCCGCCGGTCGTCGGGAAGGAGGGGTGCCTCGTGCACTCAGCGGCCGGGGACGGGTTCCTCGCCGTCGACTCCGGCGGCTCCGGTCTGCGGGTCGTCGTCGGCACCCCCGACGGGGGCACGACCGCCCCCCGGGAGTCGCGGGTACCGGTGCGGACCGGGCCGCGCGGCATCGATCCGGGGCATCTGATGGAGCAACTGGTTCCGCTGGTCCGGGGGTTGCTGCCGGAGTCCGGGGTGAGCGGGCTGGGCACCGCCGTGGTGGGGGCGGCCGGTCTCGCGACCCTGGGCGATGCCCTGCGGGCGGAGCTTCCCGGCGCGCTGGAGCGGGAGTTCGGGGTGCGGACCGTCGCGCTCGTCGCGGACGCCGTGACCGCCTACACCGGTGCTCTCGGACCTCGCGCGGGTGCCGTCGTCGCCGCCGGAACCGGTCTCATCGCCGTCGGCACCGACCTCAGGACCTGGCGCCGTGCGGACGGGTGGGGTCATCTGCTGGGCGACTGCGGGGGCGGCGCGTGGATCGGGCGGGCCGGTCTGGAGGCCGCACTGCGTGCCCACGACGGGCGGTCCGGGGGTTCGGCGGCGCTGCTGGCCCGGGCGGAGGAGTCGTTCGGGCCGGTCCGGGAGCTGCCCGGCCGGCTCTATCCGCGGACGGACCGGCCGGCCGTCCTCGCGTCCTTCGTGCCCCAGGTGGCGGCCTGCGCCGAGAGCGACCCGGTGGCCCGGGGAATCCTGCGCGAGGCGGCCCGGCACATGGCCGACTCCGCGGCCGCGGTCTGTCCGGCGCAGGGCGAGGCGCATGTCGGCCTCACCGGTGGCTTGTTCAGGATGGGTGCCCCCCTCCTCGTACCGCTGGAGGAGGAACTGGAGCGACGGCTGCCGGGCGTCCGGGTGGTCCCTGCCGCGGGCGGGCCGTTGGAGGGATCCGTACAGATCGCCACAGACCTGGCGCGGGGTTCGCTCAGACTGCCGCCCGATGCGGCGATGTTGTACGTGGTGACCCCAAAGAGGGGCTGAAGCGGACGTAACTCATCAGACAAAACCGGACGGATACCGCTCACCTGCACCCTCCCCGAACAGGGAAGCCCAGGAAGCCAGTAACATGCGTCGCCATGAGCTCCCCCACTGGGCCCGCGTCCGGCCTGCCAGTACGAATGCCGCGACCTCGCCAGCCCGGGCGGCACCGCCGACCCGAGCCGCTGGCGGCTCCCGAGGGCGCGCCCGCGCTCGTTCTCGCGGTGCCCGGTACGCCCGGCGCCGCCACGCGCGGCCTCGCCGAGGAGGTCGTGAGCATCGCCCGCTCCGAGCTGCCCGGCCTCGACGCGCGGATCGGCTACCTGGACGGGGACGACTCGGAGTTTCCCACGCTCCAGGCCGTGCTGGCCCACACCGCCGACGAGCGCACCGCCCGTTACGAGCAGGCCAAGGCCGCCGGGGTGGACGTCAAGGAGCCCGAGGGGCCTGTCGCCGTCGTGGTGCCGCTGCTCGCCGGTCCGGACAGCTCGATGCTGCGCCGGATCCGCCAGGCCGTGATGGACAGCCGGATCGCGGCCGACCTCACCGATGTGCTGGGCCCGCACCCGCTGCTCGCCGAGGCGCTGCACGTGCGGCTGTCGGAGGCCGGGCTGGCCCGCGCCGACCGCGCTCGCCTGTTCGCCGTGACGACGGCCGCGGACGGCATCATCCTGGGCGCGGTGGGCGGCGAGGAGGCGGTGCAGGCGGCCGGGATCACCGGCATGCTGCTCGCCGCGCGGCTGGCCGTGCCGGTGATGGCGGCGGCGCTCGACCAGGACGGCTCGATCGCGTCCATCGCCGACCAGCTGCGGTCCTCCGGGTCGCAGCAGCTCGCGCTCGCGCCGTACCTGATAGGGCCGGAGATCGATCCCGCCGTGATCGAGGAGGCCGCCAAGGAGGCCGGTTGCGCCGCCGCCGAGCCGCTCGGCCCCTACCCGGCGATCGGCAAGCTCGTCCTCGCCAAGTACACGACCGCGCTGGGCATCGCCCCGCAGCAGGCACAGGGCGCGCCGGTGCGCTGAGCGCCCGCCGCGACCGCGTGACACCGAAAGGCCCGCTCCGTCCGTCGGAGCGGGCCCTTCGGCGTGCGGTCCGCGGCTCAGCCGAAGATCACGCAGGAGGCGGCCGGTACGTCGACCGAGCCCTCGTAGCGGGGCAGGCCGGTCGCCGGGTCCACGGCGAACCAGGTCACCTCGCCGGAGCGTTCGTTCGCCACGTACAGGAAGCCGCCGGACTCCGCGAGGGCCCGGGGCCAGCGGCCGCCGCAGATGACCGTGCCGACCAGGCGCAGTCCGTCGCCCTCGACGGCGAACGTGGACAGCACGTCCTCGCCGCGGGTGGCGGTCCACACGAACCGGCCGTCGGGGGACGTGACGACACCCGACGGGTACGCGTCGCCCGCGGGGGCGCCCGCGAGCACCGGGATCTCGCTCAGGGGCTTCAGGGAACCGTCCCCGGCGTCCCAGCGGCACACGGTGAGGGTCGGAGTGAGCTCGTTGAGGACGTAGGCGCGGGTGCCGTCGGGGTGGAAGGCCAGGTGGCGGGGGCCCGAGCCGGGGCGCAGGGCGATCTCGCGGTGCAGGCCGAGGGCACCGGCCGTCAGGGTGCACACCCGCACGGAGTCCGTGCCGAGGTCGACGCTGACGATCCATCGCCCGCTCGGGTCGGGCTGCACCTGGTGGGCGTGCGGGCCCTGCTGGCGGGGTGTGTGCGGGCCCGAGCCGGTGTGCCGGAGCACGTCGGAGGGGGCGCCCGCGAGGGAGCCGTCGGCGCGCAGCGGCAGGGTGGTGACGCTGCCGGAGCCGTAGTTGGCGGTGAGGACGTGGCCGGCGTGCACGGCGAGGTGGGTGGGTCCGTTGCCGTCCACCGTCACCGGCGGGCCGGCCGGCTCGGGCCGGTCGCCGGTCACCCGGTACGCGGCGACCGCGCCCTCGGCCGTCTCACTGACCGCGTAGAGCACCTCCCCGTCGGCCGACAGGGCCAGGTACGACGGATCGGGTACGCCGTTCAGGCCGTTCAGCACCTTCAGCGCGCCCGTGGCCGGGGTCACCGCGGCCGTCACGATGCCGGGGCCTCCCGCCGCCGTGAACGACCCGATCCAGGCCCGTCGCCGTCCGCCGCCGTCTGCCACAGTCGTCCCCTCTCGGTCTGTGCCGTCGGGGCGACGGTAGCAGTCGATCACTACCGGTCTAGACCAACCGTGGGAAATTCACGGGGCCGTCACGGACATGGCCGTGTCGGTTCAGGCCCCCACCAGCGGCGAGCCGGTCGGGGTCCGCAAGGGCGCCGCCAGCTCCGCGAGCGCCCGTTCCAGTCCGTGCAGATGGGCCAGTGCGGGCTCCTCGGCGTGGGGGCGGTCCGCCACCGGCAGGTCCCTGCCGTCGGTGAGCGCCTCCACGACGGTCTCCACACGGCGGCACGCGGTGGTCAGGCGGCTGTCGTGCGATGCCTCGGGGTCGGCGGCGACGGCGACCAGGCCCCGGATCTCCCGGGCGCAGTCGTCGAGGAGGGCCAGGACCCGGCGGGCGCGCCGCTTGCGGGCCGGCACGGGACTGAGGGGGTGCACCAGCGGGGCCACCGACAGGCGGACCCGGCCGAGCAGGTGCTCCAGTTCCGCGACGCGGCCGGCCGGGTCGGCGCCCGGTACGCCCGCGAGGCGGGCCGCGGCCTCGGCGGTGCAGGCGTGCACGCAGCGCAGGGCGCGCTGGATCCAGGCGTCGGTGACGCTGTGGGTGGTGATCGGCAGCACGAACAGCACCGCCAGGACCGCCCCGACCGCGCCCACGCCGGTCTCCGCGAGCCGCAGCGCCAGCAGGCCGGGCTCCAGGACGCCGAGGAGGCCGTAGAGGAGCTCGGCGAGCAGGGTGACCCAGAGCATCATCCAGGTGTACGACACGGCGGCCGTGTAGAAGATGCCGAAGACGCAGACCGCGACGAGGACGGCCGTGGGCGCCGGTGCCCCGTGCAGCGGCAGGGCGACGAGCAGGCCGAGTCCGATGCCGATCACCGTGCCGAGGACGCGGCGGAAGCCGCGCACCAGGGTCTCGCCGCGCGAGGCGGTGTTCACGAAGATCCACCAGGTGGCGCCGACGGCCCAGTACCAGCGCTGACCGGAGACGAACTGGCCGACGACCAGGGCGAAGCCCGCGCCCGCCACGGCCTGCACCGCCTGGCGGGTGGTCGCGCGGGCGAGGCCGGTGCCGGCGGGCGCCGCGGGCACGGGGGCCGGGGGCAGCCGGCGCTCGTAGCACCACAGGCCGAAGCGGACCGCGGCGGCGGTGAGCACGGACAGCAGGACGGCGGCGTGGAGCTCGGGCAGCCGGTCGGTGGTCGCGTGCAGGAACTGCGCCACGAAGAAGGTCATGAACGCGAAGACGCCGAGGCTGTGTCCGCGCGGGCCCCAGCGCCGGGCGTACACGCCGGCGCCGACCACAGCGAGGAAGGTGAGGTCGCGGGCGACGGGATGGTCGTGGAGCCAGGCCGCTGCGGTGAGGACGGGGAGGCCGACGGCGGGCAGCAGGGCGGTGGTGAGCGCCTGCCCCCGGACGGTGGCGTCCGTGACGGTGAACAGGGCGAGCAGCGCGGCGAGACCGCCGGTGACGGCACCGGCGAGCGAGTGGCCCGCGAGACCGCACACCACGACGGCCAGTCCGATCCCGAGCACCGCCCGCGCGGCGAAGCGCAGCCGGACCCGGCCCGGGTCCGGCGCCATGAACACCCTCTTCAGCACGTACCGCCCCCTGCACCTCTCGGACACCGGCATGGAAAAGGCGCCGCGGGGGTCCGCAGCGCCATCGACGGACCCATTGCAGCATCCTCGCAGCTGTCGGCTCAAGCGAGGTCGATTACGCTGGTCCATTGGTACAGCGAAGGCGGTCCCGGAGCGGCCGTCGGCGGGCCAAGGGACCAGGCACGAGGAGGCCGTACGCCATGGCCGTGGACGAACTCGACACCCGCATCCTGCGGTTGCTGCTGGAGCAGCCGCGGACGAGCGTGCGGGAGTACGCGCGGATCCTCGGGATCGCCCGGGGCACCTTGCAGGCGCGACTGGACCGGCTGGAGCGGGACGGGGTGATCACCGGTACGGGACCCTCGCTGTCGCCGGCCGCGCTCGGGCATCCGGTGCTGGCGTTCGTGCACATCGAGGTGACCCAGGGGCGGCTCGACGACGTGGGGGACGCGCTGGCGGCCGTGCCGGAGATCGTGGAGGCGTTCTCGACCGCGGGCGGCGGGGATCTGCTGGCGCGGGTCGTGGCCCGGGACAACGCGCACCTGGAGGACGTCATCCAGACCGTGATCAGCATGCCGGGAGTGGTGCGCACGCGGACCGAGGTGGCGCTGCGGGAGCGGGTCCCGTACCGGCTGCTGCCGCTGGTGGAGTCGGTCGGGCGCGCCACCCGGAGTTGATCTTTGACATCCTGGGGACCATGAGCGGGCTCAGCGGGACAGCGGTCGTCTTCGACCTCGACGGAACCCTCGTGGACAGCGAGCCGAACTACTACGAGGCAGGGCGCCGGACCCTCGCCGAGCACGGCGTTGCGGACTTCACCTGGACGGACCACGAGCGGTACGTCGGGATCAGCACCCGGGAGACGGTGACGCGGTGGAAGTCCCGGTACGGGCTGCGGGCGTCCGTGCCGGAGCTGCTCGCGGACAAGAACCGGCGCTATCTGGAGCTGGCCCGCACCGCCACGCGCGTGTACCCCGAGATGCGCGCGTTCGTGGAGCTGCTCGCCGGTGAGGGCGTCCCGATGGCCGTGGCCTCCGGGTCCTCACCGGCGGCCATCGACGCGATCCTGGCCGGGACGGGCCTCGACGCGTATCTGCGGACGACCGTCTCCGCCGACGAGGTCGCCCACGGCAAGCCCGCGCCGGACGTCTTCCTGGAGGCGGCCCGCCGGCTCGGCGTCGCGCCGGCCGACTGCGTGGTCCTGGAGGACGCGACTCCCGGCGCCGCCGCCGCGCACGCGGCCGGGATGCGGTGCATCGCCGTTCCGTACCTCGCGGCCCAGGCCGACGCACCCGAGTTCGCCCGTGCGGGTCTGCTCCTGCGGGGCGGGCAGGAGGAGTTCACGGCCCGGGCGGCCCTGGACTGGCTGGTGCGGGGCGGGAGTTGAGGGGGCGCTTGGTCCCGGCCGCGACCAGCGCCGCGGTCCACGGCCCCCGGGCCGACCGGAGATTCGGGTTCGGACGGAGCGCGCTGTCCGGGGCACGGTCGGCCCGGACGCGCCCCGGCCGGTCGTAGGCGCCGCGGCAGCCGGTCCGACGGCGCACCTGGTTTCGCTCCCTTCCGGTCCCCTCACCTCGTACTCCCCCGGCCCGTGGGCGCCTCACACCGCGCTCGTCACCTTGGCGACGAAGGCGGCGAGGTTCGCCACAGTCCGCCGGATCTTCTCGTCCACGGTGAGCGTCTCGTGCAGCCGCGCGCCGGCGCCCGCGTCCTTCTTGCCGCGTACGTACAGCGAGCAGGCGAGGTCGTCGCACATGTACGCCCCCACGGAGTTGCCCTGCTGCCCCGCCTTGCCCGCTTTCGGAGCGACCATCAGGCTGACGCCGCCGGAGTGGGTGGTCAGGCACAGCGAGCACATGCTGCGCCGGGTCTGCCAGGAGCCTGCGGCCGAGCCGCGCAGCGCGAGGGCGGTCGGACGGCCGTCCAGGACGGTCACCAGGTAGGCGCGGTCGGGGGCCTGCGGATCGCGCCAGCCGAGGTAGTCCAGGTCCTCCCACGGCCGTTCGGCCAGGTCACGCGGCACCGACAGTCGCTTCGCCTCGCCCTTGGTGCAGTTCACGAAGGCGGCACGGATCTCTCGCTCGGTCATCGGTTCCATAAGCCCAAGCTAGTTTGCCTAAAAGCTTTAGGCAAATGCATAATCGACTCCGGCGAACGAGAGGACGGCTATGGCACGGGCAGGGCTGACCACGGAGCGACTGGTACGGGCGGGCGCGGAACTGGCCGACGAGGTGGGCTTCGACCAGGTGACCGTCTCGGAGCTCGCCCGCCGGTTCGACGTCAAGGTGGCGAGCCTGTACTCGCACGTGAGGAACTCCCAGGACCTCAAGACGCGGATCGCCCTGTTCGCCCTGGAGGAACTCGCCGACCTCTCCGCCGACGCGGTCGCCGGACGGGCCGGCAAGGACGCCCTGACCGACTTCGCGAACGTCTACCGCGACTACGCCCACGCCCATCCCGGCCGTGCCGCGGCCGCCCGGACCAGGCTCGACCCCGAGACCGCGGCCGCCAGCGCGGGCGTCCGGCAGGCCCAGATGATGCGGGCCATCCTGCGCGGCTACGACCTGCCCGAACCCGACCAGACCCACGCCGTACGACTCCTGGGCAGCACCTTCCACGGCTACGCGAGCCTGGAGGGGGCAGGCGGGTTCAGCCACAGCTCCCCCGACTCCGAGGAGTCCTGGAAACGGATCCTGGACGCCCTCGACTCGCTGTTGCGCAACTGGCCCACCCGCTGACCGACAGGCTGAGGAACATGCACGACTGGATCACCACCCCCGTCACGGCCGAGATGCTGCGCGGCGCCCTCGACGTGGAGCGCACCGAGCACGGGGTGCTGCCGCACCGGCTGCCCGCGCGGGCCCGTGCCCAGAACACCGACGGCCAGCTGGCCACGGCCGAGTCCCAGCCGTCCGGCGTCCGGCTGGTCCTGCGCACCCGGGCCACCGCGCTGGAGCTGGACACCCTGCCGACCAAGCAGTCCTACGTCGGCGCGCCGCCCCGCCCGCACGGCCTGTACGACCTGGTCGTCGACGGGCGTCCGGCCGGGCAGGGCAGTGTGCGCGGCGGCAACGTCATCACCGTCGACATGACCGAGGGGACGTCCGAGGTCCGGCCGGGAGCGCCCGGCACCGTCCGGTTCGACGGACTGTCCGGCGAGCTCAAGGACATCGAGATCTGGCTGCCGCACAACGAGACCACCGAGCTGATCGCCCTGCGCACCGACGCGCCCGTCGAACCCGCGCCCCGCGGGGACCGCAGGGTGTGGCTGCACCACGGCAGCTCAATCAGCCACGGGTCCGACGCGGCGAGCCCCACCGGCATCTGGCCCGCGGTCGCCGCGGCACTGGGCGGCGTGGAGCTGATCAACCTGGGCCTCGCGGGGAGCGCGCTGCTCGACCCGTTCACCGCGCGGGCCGTGCGGGACACCCCGGCGGACCTCATCAGCCTCAAGATCGGCATCAACATCGTCAACCACGACCTGATGCGGCTGCGCGCCTTCGGCCCGGCGGTCCACGGCTTCCTCGACACGGTCCGCGAGGGCCACCCGGACACGCCCCTGCTGGTCGTCTCCCCCATCCTGTGCCCGATCCACGAGGACACGCCGGGTCCCTGCTTCCCCGACGTCAGCGAACTCGGCGAGGGCCGGCTGCGCTTCAGGACCCTGGGCGACCCGGCGGAACGCGCGAGCGGGAAGCTGACCCTCCAGGTCATCCGCGAGGAACTGGCCCGGATCGTGAAACAGCGCGCCGCCGACGACCCCCACCTGCACTACCTCGACGGCCGCGAGCTGTACGGCGAGGCCGACTGGGCGGAGCTGCCCCTCCCGGACGACCTGCACCCGGACGCGACGACACACCGGCGCATGGGGGAGCGCTTCGCGGGGATCGCTTTCGGGGCCGACGGCGTGTTCGCCGAGGGCCGCGGAGACTCCGGCGGCTCCGGCGACTGAGGCGGGGCGCCACCCGGGCCGCCGCCGTGCGGGCTACCCCCTGCGCTTGGGCTTGCCCCGCCGGGCGCCCGCACCCTTGGACCCGCCGGCCCCACCGGACCGGCCGGACCCCCCGCGCGCGCCCTTGGCCGCGCCGGAGGACCCGCGTGCCGCGCTCTTGCCGGCACCCGCCGGCTTGCGGCCGGCGCCCTTCTCGGGGCGTTGCCTGCGGTCCGGCTCCGGCTGGGTGCGGCCCCGGGAGCTGTTGGGGGTACGGCCCCGGACGATGCCGATGAAGTCCTCGACCATGTCCGTCGTCGCGTCCTCCCGCCAGGACAGGGCGACGCCGGACTGCGGGGCGTCGACGAGCGGGCGGTAGGTGAGGTCGCGGCGGTGGTGGAGGCGGGCCAGGGACTGGGGCACGACCAGGACGCCGATGTTCGCCGCCACGAGCTCGATCGCGTCCGCCGTGGTGGCCGGGCGTTCGAAGGCCGGCTCGCCGGGCGGCTGCTCCCAGCCGATGACGTCGTCGAGGGGATGGAGGACGACCTCGTCGGCGAGGTCCTCCAGGGTGACCTCCTCGGCCGCCGTCACCACGTGGTCCTTGGGGACCACGACGACCGTGGTCTCGGTGTAGAGGGGGATCGCGCTGAACACCGTACGGTCGACCGGCAGTCGTACGAACCCCGCGTCCGCGGTCCCGTCGCGCAACACGTCGGAGGCCTCGGCGGCGGTCACCTGGAGGAGCTCCAGGGGGATGTCCGGCAGGCGCTCGTTCCAGATCCGCACCCACTTGGCGGGCGTCACCCCGGGGACGTACGCGAGCCGGAAGGAGGGGGATGCTGGCGAGTCGGTCACGCGGCAAGGTTACCCACTGTGGTCGGAGGTCTGGTGCGCGGCCGATAGTCTGGACTCCATGAAGTCGCACCAGAGCACCCAGACGATGAAGCCCGCCACCGCGGCGAAGAAGCTGGGTGTGTACCTCCCTGCCACCCCCGCCGAGTTCCAGGAGGGTGTCGTCTCGCGCGCCGAGTTCAACGAACTCCAGACGAACCCGCCCCAGTGGTTGCAGGACCTGCGACGCAACGGCCCGCACCCCCGCCCGGTCGTCGCCGCGCGGCTGGGTGTCTCCATCGCCGGCCTCGCGCGCGGCGGGGTCACCGAGCCGCTGACGACCGAGCAGATCGAGGCGCTGCGGGAAGAGCAGCCCGAGTGGCTGGAGAAGGAGCGCGCCACGCAGGCGGAGGTCCGCAAGGAGGCGGCGCGCATCAAGGAGAAGAAGCAGGGCCAGGAGTCCTGACCCCGGGGGCCGTACGAGTCCGGGCCCCCGAAAACTCCCGTGCGCCGGGTCGAACACCTCTGCGACCATTCCGGCATGGTCCACCGTCTCGAATCCCTGGTCGTTCGGCATGCCCTCCGGCTGCCCGCCCCCGCGGGCCCCGCCGGTGCGGGCGACGTCGCGGCGCGGCAGTTCGACGCCGCGCTGATGTCCGTCGGCTTCAAGCTGTCGGCCGACGCGCTGAGGACGTTGTCGGGACTGTCCGGGAGCACGGTCGTCGACACCGCCGTGCCCACGCTCGCCACCGTCCGTGAGATGGCCGGCGACCATGTGCGGCACAACGTCTACTTCAAGGACTTCCCGGCGAACGTCCCGGACACCTTCGACTTCTGGATGCGCTGCGTGCGCGAGGCCCTGGAGGACGGCAAGGCCCGCTCCGGCGTCCTCGCCCAGCTCCGCAACGGCGTGGTCAACCTGCTGACGCTGCCGTCGTACGGCAACTACCGGCACACCTACGACGAGATGCTCGCCGCGCACGACGAGCTGACGGCCGCGGTCGGCGACCGGCTGACCGTCCTGCACCTGGGCGGCCCCCTGGAGGACGAGCTCACCGCCCTGTACCTGGCGCTGGCCGGCAGCGCCACTCCGCTCGGGGACGCGCACCTGGCCGATCTCAGGGTGCTCGCCGAGCACTGCGCGGACGGCCCCCAGCCGGCGGCGATCCCGGTGCGGGAGAACCGTGCCGTCGTCAACGAGGCCCGGCTGAAGGCGGGTTCGGGCCTGCTCCTGGACACCGTGACCGATGTGCTGCGGCTGGCCTGCGCGGTGTCCGGCGGCGATGTGTCCCTCCAGGAGCCGACCCGGTTCCGGGCGCTGTCGCGGCCGGTCCGCAGGGCGCTGCTCGCGGGGCTCGACGCGGTCGTGGCGGCGGCCCCGGCCAAGCTCGCCGACGTGCTCACGCACCGTGAGGCCTTCAAGCGGCTCGGCGAGCGGCTGCACCCGCACGAGTACCGGCAGTGGCCGCGTGCCGCCGAGGTGTTCGCCGTCGCCCGGGGCGAGATGAAGGCGTACACCTTCGACGCCCGTGTCGAGGCGCTCTTCGGCGCGGACGACGTCACGGGGGCCGTGGAGCTGCTCAGGTCCGCGCCGGGCAAGCTCTTCCGTTCGCTGGACCGGCTGCTGCGCGCCGCGCGCACGCCGGAGGAGCGGGACACCGTGCTGGCCGCCGTCGAGGAGGTCGCCCCGGAGGTCTCGGGACGGGTCGTGCTGTCGGTGCGTGAGCATCTGCAGAACCGGGCCGTGGAGTCGGGCCGGAAGCGGGTGTTCGTCAACCGTCTCGGCCGCGCGCACGTCGCCGAAGACACGCGTACGGCCGTACCGGAGAGGGAGATCGGGCGCCTGATCGCCTTGCTGGACGCGGAGACCGCTCGTCGACTTCCTTCCCCGGAGCGGCTGTTGGTCGGTCCCGACGTCCTCGACGTGGCGCTTCCGCTCAGCGGGCGGGCGACCTCGGGCGGGCTCGGTGTGCTGCCCCGCGGGTCCCTCTCGCCGGTGGACGGGGAGCTGCTGCGGTTCTTCGTGTACTGGAAGCAGGCTCAGCGGGTCACCGACTACGACCTGTCGGCGCTGCTGCTGGACGCCGACTACGAGACGGTGTCGTGGCTGTCCTACACCAATCTCCGTGAGGTGGAGGGCGAGCACTCGGGTGACATCACCGACGCCCCCGACGGCGCTTCGGAGTTCATCAACCTGCGGCTTGGGGCGGTGCGGGGCACGTACATCGTGCCGCAGGTCAACATCTACTCCGGGGAGCGGTTCGAGGAGGCCGAGGAGTCGTTCTTCGGGTTCATGCTGCGGGAGGGCGAGCAGCGGGGGCGGCCCTTCGAGGCGCGTACCGTGCGGATGAAGTCGGAGCTGCGCGGGCCCGGCCGGGTGGCCCTGCCGCTGGCCTTCCGCCGTGGCCAGGACGGGAGTTGGCACGCCAAGTGGCTGCACCTGTACCTGAAGGGGCATCCGGAGTACAACCGGGTCGAGGGCAACCGGGTGTCGGTGGCCACACTGTTGCGGGCCGTCGTCGAACGGGAGCAGCTCACGGTCGGGTACCTGACCGCGCTGATGGCGAACCGCGGTACGGACGTGGCGGCCTGGGACCCCGAGTCGGTGCCGGAGGGGCCCGTGACGTACATCGGACTGGAGCGTCCCGAGGGGCTGCACCCGGACTCGGTCGTCATCACCCCGGAAAACCTCCGCGACTTGATCCCCGAGTGACTGCTAGCGTTCGTCCTGGCGAGGCCATGGAAGGGCTTCCTTCTCATCTTAGATGAGCCCCCATGGGGCTTGGATCTCCAGTCCTTCCGCTCTCCTCGCCCCGACGTCGTCGACGAGGAGGGCGAAGGGACTGGGGCTTGGAGAAAGCCGGTTTGCAACCGGTGAGAAGGAAGCCCCTTCATGGCCTCGTGCGACGACGTCGGGGCGAGGAGAGCGGAAGGACTGGAGATCCAAGCCCCAT
>NZ_LJBR01000110.1 GCF_001282115.1 Streptomyces sp. NRRL B-24085
GCGGCGCGGGCCCGGGCGGCGTCGGCGACCGACGTGATCTTCCAGACCTCAGGGGGTGGGGTCATGCGGGTCCGTCCGGGGGTCAGGGGCCAGTACGGCCACACTGGCGTCGTCGCGCAGGGGCCGGGCCGCGCTTCCGGCGTCCCTGAGGACGACCGCGGCCACCACGGCCGGATCGTGGGCGCCGAGGTGGGGATCGGTGGGGGGCACCCAGCGGCTGGGGAGCCCGTCGCTGTGCAGCACGAGCAGACTGTCCGGGGTCCAGGCGCTCTCGCGCAGGGGCACGGTGGCGGGGAAGTGGGCTCCGACGATGCCGGGGTGGGAGACGAGCGGATGCCAGGCGCCGTCGGCGCGCAGTCGGGCGCCGATGTTGCCGACCCCGGCGAACGAGAGCCGGCCGGCGGCCTCGTCGAGCTGTGCCACGCCGACGGCCGCGCCTCGCGTGGCCCGCAGCGCGGCGTGCAGCCGCCGCAGGATCTCGGCCGGCGGCAGATCCGCGCACCGGCTCAGTTCCTCCACGGCGGCCGTGGAGGCGTCGGCCGCCCTGTCCCCGTGGCCGAGCCCGTCCACCAGCATCAGGGTGACGCGCCGGCCGGAGCGCACCCGGCTGAAGGCGTCCCCGGAGTGCTCGGCGTGGGCGAGGGAGGTGGTGATCCCTCCGGCCCGGGTGCCCGTGCGGGGGCGGACCTCCCTCGCGCGGGGGCCGCCGGGCGCCCGCGCCGGGGTGACGCGGGCGACCGCGACGGTGCCCCGGCCGGGTCGGCTGTGCAGGTCGAACTCGCTGGAGACGCGCCGACAGGTGCCCAGACCCGCGCCGAGGGAGGAGGAGGCGGTGGTGTGGCCGTCGCGCATGGCTGCCGGGACGTTGTCGATGCCGGGTCCGTGATCGAGGGAGACGATCTGCACGCAGGGCACGTCCTCGGCGAACGTGTCGGCGGGGGCCGTGAGGTTGATGACGACACGGCCGCCGCCGGCGTGCTTGACGAGGTTGGTGGCCAGCTCGGTGGCGACCAGCGCCGCGACCGCCGTGGCGTGCGCGTCCAGGCCCGCCCGGGCGCAGGCGGCCT
The DNA here is from genome assembly GCF_001282115.1 of Streptomyces sp. NRRL B-24085. Classification (GTDB taxonomy): domain Bacteria; phylum Actinomycetota; class Actinomycetes; order Streptomycetales; family Streptomycetaceae; genus Streptomyces. Next base: position 1,068 of record NZ_LJBR01000110.1, read on the forward strand.
CGGCGGCGACGCGTACGTCCCGCACGCGGGTGCTGTCCTGGACGGGGATGTCCCACACCCTGCTCAAGAGGCACCTGTGCGCGGCGCGGGCACGCCGGAGACCCAGTCGGTGACGGTGACGGTGGTGCCCTCGCCGGGGCGGGTGTCGAGGGCGAACTCCCTGACGAGGCGCTTGGCCCCGCTCAGGCCCATGCCCAGGCCGTTTCCGGTGGTGTAACCGTCGGTCATGGCGAGTTCGACGTCCCGGATGCCGGGGCCTTTGTCGACGAAGGACAGCCGCAGTCCGTGATGGACGCCCTCCGCCAGCACCGTCATCTCCATGTGCCCGCCGCCTCCGTGGACGAGGGCGTTGCGCGCGAGTTCGCTGGCCGCGGTCACGAGCTTCGTCTGCTGGACCAGGTTGAATCCGAGTTCGGCAGCGGTCTGACGCACCTGCTGTCGGACCCAGGCCAGGTCTGCGTCCGAGCCGATGGGCAGACGCGTGGTGGAGGTGATGGGGGCATGCATCATGCACCCTCTTCCGGGTGTGCGGTCGGAGCTGCCGAGGTGACGCGGCCCAGCAGGGCCAACGCCTTCTCGACGTTCAGGGCCGTTCCCAGGCCGGGCAGGGTGAGCCCCATCTCGACCAGGGTGATGGCCACGGCGGGACGCATTCCGGCCAGCACGGTCCGTGCGGCCATCAGGCGTGCGCTCGCGGCGATCTCGGCCAGGACGCGGCCGAGGAAGGAGTCCACGATGTCCACCCCGGAGATGTCGATCACGACGCCGTTCACCGGCATCGGACTGGACGCGATCCGCTGGGAGATGTCGTTCTGGAGCTGTTCGGCCGCCCCGTCGTGCAGCTCGCCCTGCAGGGTGACCAGCAGGACGTCCCCCAGCGCCAGCACCGGTACCGGCCCGGGGCCTGGTACTGGGCCGGAGTGCGCGGCGACGAAGCCGGTCACCGTGGGCTCGCCGCCGTCACCGGGCGTGGAGAGACGACGATGCCCTGCTGGGTGAGCGCGTAGGCCAGCGCGTCGGCGAGCCCAGCCCGCGTGATGATCGACCCGAGGTCGATGCCGAGGTGGACGATGGTCTGGGCGATGGCGGGACGGATACCGGAGACGATGCACTCCGCGCCCATGAGCCGGGCCGCGGCGACCGTCTTCATCAGGTGCTGGGCCACGAGCGAGTCCACGGTCGGCACGCCGGTGATGTCGAGGATGGCGTACGCGGCCCGCTGGTCGACGATGGCCTCCAGGAGGCTCTCCATCACGACCTGGCTGCGGGCGCTGTCCAGGGTCCCGATCAGCGGTACGGCGACGACGCCGTCCCACAGTTTGATGACCGGCGTGGCCACCTCCATGAGCTGCTGGCGCTGCCGGGCGATGAGCTCCTCGCCCGCGCTCACCGTGGTCTCCATGATGACCAGGCGGAGCGTGGCCGTCAGGACCGCCAGCGCCTGTGCGCACGCGGTGCCGCGCGCCGCGTCGCCGGTGTCCTGGAACTCGGCGAGCAGCAGGGCGGTCACCGGCTCGCGCAGCGCCGCCACCTCACCGGCGATCTGCACGGGCGTGTAGCCGGCCCGGGCCCGGGCAGCGGCCATTCGTCCGAGCTGGTCCCGCACGGTGCCGAAGCCCGGAGCGTCGACGTCCTCCAGCCGCCCGGAGCGGGCCACGTCGGCCAGGGCGTCCACCACGGCCTTGCCGGCCTCGACCGCCTCGTCCCGGGAGACGGTGAAGACCGTACGGAACAGGGCGGCGTCCGCCCAGCGCTGGGCGATCTGCTCACGACGCCGCTCCAGGAAGGCGCCCAGCTCCTTCGCCGTCTCAAGGGCCGTGTCCTGCTCCGCCACCTGCATCGTCTCCCTGCCTGCGAGGCCCTTGCGGCCCGCCGAGCGGTCAGGCCATGTGGCAATTATTGCCGCATGGCAAACGTTAACGTGTGCGCGTGGCGGTGAACAACATGCCCCCCGCCGCCGCGAGGCAGACCCCGCCGGTCAGTGGAACTACGGTCGGCCGTGCCAGTCCAGACATACGATCAGCGCGTCGTCGTCCGGTATGGTCTCGCCGCGGTGGCCGGTCAACTCCCGCAGCACGGCACGCGGCACCTCGGCCGCGGGCAGCAGACGGGTGGCGTGGATGGCCCGGGCGAGAGCCGCCTCACCGTAGGCCTCACCCCTGGGCGAGGCCACGGCGTGGACCCCGTCGCTGACGAAGACGAGCCGGTCACCGGGCTCGGCGTGGAATTCCTGCGCGATGTAGTCGGTCTCCTCGAACATGCCGAGGGGGAGCTGGGCCTCGAAGTCGACACGCTCCACGACGCCGTCGCGCAGCCGCAGCAACTGGGGCGAGCCGGCGTCCACGACGCTCGCCCGGCCGGTGGCCAGGTCGAAGTCGAACAGCAGGACGGACAGATAGCACCGCCCCCGGTAGTGGGCGTACACGGCCTGGTCGGCCAGGGCCGCCTGGTCGGCGATGGACAGTCCGGCGCGCCGGGCGTTGCGCAGCGCGTTGATGGCCAGGTTCGTCAGCAGGGAGGCCTCTATGCCCTCGCCCATGCCGTTGGTGACGTACAGCATCAGACGGTCGGCGGTGGCGGACCAGTCGAAGTTGTCACCGAAGATCGCGTACGCCGGCTCCAGCTGGGCCCCCAGCTCGTACTCGGGGCGGGAACAGGCGCGGCCGGGCAGCAGTTGCCACTGCATCTCCGCGGCCAGGGTCAGCCGGTCCTTGCGCCGGGCCTGGAGGTACACGTCGGTGTCGCGCTCCGCCACGACCACCTCGTGGCCCAGCACGCCGGCGATGTCGGCCAGTTCCGACTCCCGCCGCCGTGCGGCCTCGCCGTCGGGCAGGGTGACGGACAGCACGCCCAGCCGGTCGCCGCGCACACTGACCGGCAGGTGCAGCCGCGTCCGTCCGTCGCGCAGGTCCTCCCGGTACGGCTTCTGCGCACCGAAGGCCCGACCCGCCGGACTGCTGTGCACCGACACCGGCTCCAGCGTGTGCGGCAGCACCGAGACCGGCTGAAGCACCCGCAGGCTGTAGTCGGCCATGAACAACTCGACGTCCTCCGCGCCGTACTCGTCGACCAGTACGGCGCGGACGGCGTCGAGCAACTCGTGGGGGGCCGCTGTGCGCAGAGCGCGTTCAGCGGCCAGAAATCTCTTCATGATGGTGTGAACACCTGTCCTTCGCGGGACGACGTACGGGTCTCCCTCACGTGGTGGGCCCGCTTCGAGGAGCCCCGTCCTGTGTGGTCGGCGCACGCGCCTAGTACGCTGGCAGGCACCCCAGTGCCTGCGAGAGTGTGATCGTGACTGCCTTCCGCCGCCGCTCCGAGCCTGATGAGGTGGCACGCGTGACGACGACGGCCGTCGAGCTGCTGGAGGTCGTGTGGGGCCGGGCGTCGATCGCGCCCACCTCCGCGTCGCAGCTTCGGGTGCTGTACATCCTCGAACACCACGACGGCATCAACCTGCGCACCCTCGCCGAGTTCCTCGCCTCGACCCCGCCGGCCACGAGCCGGCTGTGCGACCGGCTGGTGGCGGCCGGGCTCGTGGAGCGGATCGTGTGCGAGGAGAACAGACGTGAGGTGCGGCTGCATCTCAGTGGCCGCGGCCGCGCCTTCCTCGTCGACCTGCGGGCCCGCAGGGAGAGGGAGTTGCAGACCGTGCTGGCGGACATGCCCGCCGCCAAGCGGGTCGCGCTGCTGGAAGGACTGGAGGCTTTCTGCGCCGCAGCGGCGGCGCAGACGCACGACGACGAGGCGGGCTCCGACAGCCGGACCGCCTGAACCGCCGAGCGCGTCGGCGTCCCTGCCACCTCTCGACTCGGGTGACCAGCACACGGAGTGGTCTCCGCCCACCGGAACATTCCAGGTCCTTCCCCGTACGTACGTCACGGCCGCTGTGCTGCTTCCTGGCTTCCATTGTCGGACGGCAACAGTGCCTCCGACGTCCTTACCTGAACTCGCTTACCCCGTCGCGCCGAGTTCTTCGGCGGGTGTGCCGTATGTCTCTCGATCGAGGGAAACCGCGCATGCGTGGAGTCTTCGAGGGAAGAGTGATGGATTTGCGCTTCGCTCCGCGCCCGTCAGCCGAAGCGCAGGACGCGGGGGGCGAAGGTGCCTTCGGGACCGGCGGCGCGGCCGACCGACCACACCGTCCGCGTGCCCGGCACCGGTGCCAGGCGCAGCGTCCACGAGTCGCCCTCTCCGGCCACCGCCGGTTCGCCGTACTCGGTGAACGACTGTCCGTTCCATGCCAGGAAGTCCGGCCCGGGTACGAGGGGCGGAGTGCTGCCCGGCGGGCCCCACTTCTGTGAGCGGGCCACCGACACCCAGGCGAGTTCGCCGGACGAGTCGGCCGTCAGCGAGGTGACCGAGCCGAAGTCGGCGGGCACGGTCACCCGGGTCCACGTCTGCCCGTCGAAGCGGACCAGCAGCGGCGGAATCGGCCGGCCCGGGGGACCGCCCACGAACCCGGCCGTGCCGCCCGCCCACACCTCGGTCGCGGAGACCGCCAGCACACTGCCCACGGCCGACCGCGGGAAGCCGTCCATGATCGTCTGCCGCCAGCCCTGCCCGTCCCAGTGGGACACGGCCGCGCCCGAGTCGGTGGCGCCCGCGGCCCAGACGTCGTCGGCGGCCTTGATGTGCAGGCCGTACACGGCTCCCGGCGGTACGGGCACGTCATGCCAGCCGCGTCCGTCCCGGCGCAGCAGGGCCTGGGCGCCGTCCCGCGAACCGATCAGCCAGGTCTCGCCGCCGCCCGCGACGACTGCGGTCAGCAGCACACCGGACGGGGGCCGGCTCTCGGACCAGGCGACGCCGTCGAAACGGAGCAGCCGGGCACCGCCCGCCGCGTCGCGGCCCACCGCCCAGACCGCGGCCGGTGAGGTCGCGGCGACGGACAGCAGCTCGCCCTGCCGGCCGGCCCCGGGCAGCTTTTGGCGGTGCCACGCGGTTCCGTCCCAGCGCAGCACCAGCGGGAAGCCCGGCGCCTCGCGGCCGACCGCGTCGGCGCCCACCGCCCACGCCCGGTCCGGGCCGAACGCCACGGCCTCGTTGAGTGCGGCCTGCGGGCGGACCCCGGCCGGGACCGGCACGTGCTGCCAGGACGGGGGTTCCGCCGCGGCGGAGCTCAGCACGGCGAGCAGGGTCATGGCGAGAGCGAGGGCGGCGACGAACAGTCTGCGTGCCATAGTCAGCCTCCCCGCCGCTCACTCATCAGGTTCGGTTTCGAGCCGTAGACCTCGACCGTGCCGAAGGACAGCAGGGCCGCCCCCGCCCTGGCCAGCGCACGCGGGCGGACGTCGATCGCATTCGTGCGCTCCGGGCCGTAGGAGAAGGTGGTGCGAGGGCCGTCCACCCGCGCGTACTTCGACTGGAACGCGCGGTCGCTGCGCAGCGGCAGCCACAGCGCGCCGTCCGGGCCGCGCACCATGGCCTCGGTGTAGGTGTCGCCGAGCGGCGGGTGGGTGGTGCGCCAGGCCCGCCCGTCGAAGGTCGTCAGGTAGGTGCGGGCGACGCCGTCGGTGTACTGGCTGCCGCCGATCGTGATCCGGCCGGACGGTTCGAGCAATAGGGTGTGCACGTTGCTGTCGGCAGGCAGCGGCACCCCCGCGTCCCGCCACGCCGTGCCGTCCCAGTGCAGGACGGTCGTCCCGGTGCTGGTGTCCGCCCAGGCCCAGGCGTCCGTGGCGGTGCGCGCGGTGATGCCCATCAGGTACAGCACGCCCTCCGGGGTGGCCTGCGCGGTCCAGCGGGAACCGTCGTAGTGCAGCACCTTCAGCCCGGTGTCGTCCTCTCCGACCACCCAGGCGGCCCCGGGCACCGCCGCGAAGTCCTGGTAGGTCCACAGGGTCCGCGGCAGCGGGACGGTGCTCCACCCTCCCGCGGACCGGCGCAGGATCTCGCCCTCACCCGCGCGGTTCTGGAAGATCCATGTCTCCGCGCCGACGAACTGCACCTCGCCGAGCCAGCCCGGCTCGCCGGCGCCCGGGAAGGCCGTGTCCCGGCTCCACACCGTGCCGTCCCAGCGGTACAGCATCGGCCGGGTCCCGTCGGACGCCTGCTCGTACCCGGTCGCCCACGCCTCGCCCGGTCCGCGCGCGGCGAGGTCCGACACGGCCACGGGCGGGGCCGCCGCCGGCACGGGCAGCGCCGACCAGCCCGGCGCCACGCCCTGGCCCGGCGTAAGGGCGGCGGCCGGCGACACCAGCACGGCAGAGGTGATCACGAGGCACACGACGACCGCACGGAGCCCGTTCACGAGACCTCCCAGTACGCGAAGGCCGCACAGGCTATGGGCCATCACCGGGCCGTGGACAGACGTCATCCGGCCGATCGTGGGCCCGGGCGCACGCCTCAGACGGACGGGGTGGCCGCCCGGTCCGACGTGGGCTCCAGGCGTACGACGATGCCCTTCGACGTGGGCTGGTTGCTGATGTCGGCGACGCTGTCCAGCGGCACCAGGACGTTGGTCTCGGGGTAGTAGGCGGCGGCGGAACCCGGTGCCGCCGGATAGGGGACCACCTCGAAGTTCTGGGCGCGCCGCTCGGTGCCGTCCGCCCAGACGCTCACCAGGTCGACGCGGTCGCCCCGGGCGAGACCGAGTCCTTCGAGGTCGACCGGGTTGACGAGCACGACGTGGCGGCTGCCGTGGATGCCGCGATAGCGGTCGTCGAGCGTGTACGGGACGGTGTTCCACTGGTCGTGCGAGCGCAGGGTCTGCAACAGCAGATGTCCCGCGGGCGCCTTCGGGACCACCCGGTCGTTGCGGGTGAACAGCGCCTTGCCGGCCGACGTGTTGAACACGCCCTCGTTGACGGGGTTGGGGAGCTGGAAGCCGCCGGGACGCGTCACACGCGCGTTGAAGTCGTGGAATCCCGGCACGATGCGCGAGATGCGGTCGCGGATGGTGCCGTAGTCCCCCTCGAAGCGGTCCCAGGGGATGTCCGGCTTGCCGCCGAGGGTGCGGCGGGCGAGCCGGCACAGGATCGCGACCTCGCTGAGCAGCAGGTGCGAGGCGGGTTCGAGGCGCCCCTGGGAGGTGTGCACCTCGCTCATGGAGTTCTCCACGGTGACGAACTGCTCGCCGTCGGCCTGGACGTCGCGTTCGGTCCGGCCGAGGGTCGGCAGGATCAGCGCCGTGTCACCGCAGACGGTGTGCGACCGGTTCAGCTTGGTGGAGATGTGGGCGGTCAGCCGGCACGAGCGCATCGCCTCCTCGGTGACCTCGCTGTCGGGGGCGGCGCGCACGAAGTTGCCGGCCAGGGCGAGGAACACCTTGACGCGGCCCTCGCGCATCGCCTTGATCGAGTTCACCGAGTCGAGTCCGTGCGGGCGCGGCGGGTCGAAACCGAACTCCTCCTGGAGCGCGTCGAGGAACGAGTCCGGCATCTGCTCCCAGATGCCCATGGTGCGGTCGCCCTGGACGTTGCTGTGCCCGCGCACCGGGCAGACGCCGGTGCCGGCCCGCCCCAGGTTGCCGCGCAGCATCATGAAGTTGACGATCTCCCGGATGGTGGGCACCCCGTGCTTGTGCTGGGTGATGCCCATCGCCCAGCACACGACGACGCGCTCGCTGCGCAGGACCTCGTCGTGGACCTTCTCGATCTCCTCGCGGGTCAGTCCGGTCGCCGCGCGCACGTCGTCCCAGTCGACGGTGCGGGCGTGCTCGGCGAACTCCTCGAAGCCGGACGTGTGCGCGTCGATGAAGTCGTGGTCCAGGACGGTGCCGGGCCGGGCGTCCTCCGCCTCCAGCAGCAGACGGTTCAGGGCCTGGAAGAGCGCGAGATCGCCGCCTGGCTTGATGTGCAGGAAGCGGTCGGCGATCTGGGTCCCGCGACCGATGACCCCGCGTGCCTTCTGCGGGTTCTTGAAGCGCCGCAGCCCGGCCTCGGGCAGCGGGTTGACCGCCACGATGCGGGCACCGTTGCGCTTGGCCTCCTCCAGCGCGGAGAGCTGGCGCGGATGGTTGGTGCCCGGGTTCTGCCCGACCAGGAAGATCAGGTCGGCGTGGTGGAGGTCGTCGAGGCTGACGGTGCCCTTGCCGGTGCCGAGCGTCTCGCTCAGGGCGAAGCCGCTCGACTCGTGACACATGTTGCTGCAGTCGGGCAGGTTGTTGGTGCCGAAGGCGCGGGCGAAGAGCTGGAGCACGAAGGCGGCCTCGTTGCTGGCCCGCCCCGAGGTGTAGAAGACGGCCTCGTCGGGGGAGGACAGCGCGGTGAGCTCCTCGGCGATCACGCCCAGGGCGTCGTTCCAGCTCGTGGGCTCGTAGTGGTCGGAACCCGGCCGCTTGATCATCGGCTCGGTGAGCCGGCCCTGCTGGTTGAGCCACATGTCGGAGCGTGCGGCGAGGTCGGAGACGCTGTGCTCACGGAAGAAGTCGGCGGTGATCCGGCGCTTGGTGGCCTCGTCGTTGATGTGCTTGGCGCCGTTCTCGCAGTACTCGTTGCGATGGCGGTGCCCCGGAGCCGGGTCCGCCCAGGCACAGCCGGGACAGTCGATCCCGCCCACCTGGTTCATGGCCAGCAGGTCCACCCCGGTCCGGCGCGGGGACGTCTGCTCCAGGGAGTACTCCAGCGCGTGCACGACGGCGGGCACCCCGGCCGCCCACTTCTTCGGCGGTGTCACGGAGAGGGTGGTCTCCGGCTCCTCGCCGGGCGGGTTCTGCATCGCATCGCCTTTCTCTTGCCGCGACGGGCTCGCCGCTGTGTCCTGCGCGTCCGGTACGCCGGTCAGCCGACGGGCCACTGGGCCACCCGGCTCCTCGGCGGTTCCGGCTGGTCGTGCTGTACTCGCCCGTTGCGGATGGTGCCGCGCCAGGCCCCGCCCTCCTGTCCCAGGCCCTCGATGAACAGTTTGAAGTTCTGCAGTTCGCGGCGCACCAGCCGAGAGGTCACCTGGGCGACCTTGGAGGACCCGGTGAGCCGTTTCGCGGCTCCGCGCGGCTGGAGCAGCATCCGGACGGTGATGGCCGTGCCGCCCGACTCCGTCGGCCTGAACTCGACCTCGCCCTGGTGGGAGGGGCGCAGTTCCAGACCACGCCAGGCCAGGTAGGCGTCGGGGTCCTGCTCGACGATCTCCACCGAGAAGCGATGGCGCAGCGGCCCGAAGCCGATGGTCCAGGCGGTCACGGTGGGCCTGACCTGCTCCACGTCGTGCACCACGTGCGAGAACCGGGGGAAGGTCTTGAACTGCGTCCACTGGTTGTACGCCGTCCGCACCGGCACCGCGACCTCGACCGTCTCCTCCACGTGCCGCCTGCGCAGCGGACGGCGGCGCGTGACGCCGTCAGCGTCGGGGCGCATCCCGGGCGGGTTCGGGACGGCCTGCTGGGAGTCGTGTTCAGGCGCCATCGGTGGCCTCTCCTCCGGTGCGGGCGCCGGGGCGTCGCACCCCAGGCCCCTGCGTGCGTCAGGGCTCCTCTACCGGTTCCCGCATCGGGGTTTTCGAGTCGTCCCGATGCGGTCGGCGTTCCGAGCGGTGCGGGTTCTCCGAAGGGGCTCACTTCCCCGGGCTCAGGGCTCGGGCGTCCGTTCCGAGGGTGGGGGTGTGCGGCTGTAGTGGGCTCCGCGCGTGCCGTAGTGGGCGAGGTGCAGGGTCTCGCCGTCGACCTGGAGCTCTGGCGGCGGCGGGTTGGGGACGAAGAGCTGCGGTTCGGAGTGGCCGTCGATGCGGACGGGCTCCCGCGGCTGGTTCCAACTGTCCGCCCAGAGCTGGGCCCGTTCGCGTGTCCAGGGGTTCTGGAGGGTCCGCGGCGCGGCGGGGTCGTGGAGCCGGCCGTTGAGGCTGCGGACGAGGGCCTCGCTGTAGACGCCCTTGACCCGGAAGTTCTCCAGGTCCTCCGCGCGCACGACCATGTTGACGTAACGGCGGCCGTTGCCCCGGTGCCGGCCCACCGCGGGCCAGCGGGAGTGGCCGGGGTCCCAGGGGACGCGCGGGATCCACAACAGGGTGCCCGCGGAGAAGTGCCGTGTGCCGTGCTGGATCTCGAGGCCGCTCTCGCCGTGCGCGGTCTCCCGCGCGACGTTGGCCACCAGGCACCAGCCCAGCAGCCCGTCCGGCACCTCGTCGTCGGTCGGTTCGGTGTCTGTCACGCCGAGAATGCTGAGGCATGCCGGAAGATGCGGCAAAGCGTTTGTCCGACCGACCTGCCCGGCGCGAACTGTGCCGTGTGCCGTCTCGGGCGGGCGTTCACCTCACGGGGCGGGCGGGCCGTCGGTCCGGGTCTCCAGGGCGTGCAGGACGGCCACCATGTCCTCCTCGCCGTGGCCCTGTTCGACGGCCTCGGCGTACAGGGCGTGGCAGGCGTCCAGGAGCGGGGAGGCCAGGCCGGCCTTGCGGGCGGCCTCGGCGATCAGACGGTTGTTCTCCAGGACGTTGGTGGCGGCGGCCTGCACGGTGAAGTCGCGGGTCAGCAGCTTGGTTCCCTTCACGCGCGAGACGGCGCTGGCCATCGGGCCCGCGTCCAGGACGTCCCGGAGCAGGCGCTGGTCGAGCCCGTGCCGGTCGGCGAAGTGGAACGCCTCGGTGAGCCCGGTGACCAGGGTGATCAGGAACAGGTTCACCGAGAACTTCATCAGCAGCGCGCCGGGGACCGCTCCGCAGTCGAACGTCTCCCGGCACATGGCGGCCAGCAGGGGACGTACGGCGGCGACGGCGTCGTCGTCACCCGCCGTCATGCCCACCAGTTCGCCCTGCTCGGCGGGGATGCGGGAGCCGGAGACGGGAGCCTCGACGTACCGTCCGCCCGCCGCCGTGACGGCATCCCGGAGGCCGGCCGAGTACTCGGCCGAGGTCGTGCCCATGTGGACGACCGTGCGTCCCGCCACCAGAGCGGCGAAGTCCGGGGTGGCGCGCTTCAGCACGGCGTCCACGGCCGTCTCGTCGGCCAGCATCAGGAACACGGTCCCGGCCCGGCCGAAGACCTCGGCGGGACTCGCGGCGACCTCCGCTCCCGCTGCGCGCAGGGCCTCGCTGCGGCCGGGGGTGCGGTTCCACACGACGAGAGGCGTGCCGGCCCGGACGAGGTTGAGGGCCATGGGCTGCCCCATGGTTCCGAGGCCGATGAATCCCACGTACACGAGGCACCGCCTTCTCCGGCCCGCGCCGAAGCCGAGCCGCTGCCGCACACTATGACCGCTGTCATAGTAAGCGCCTCTATGACAGCGGTCATAGAGTGGGCACGAAACGCATCGGACGGGGAGGTCGGCGATGGCGGGGTCCGAGAGGGGAGCCCGGGAACGGATGGTCTTCAGCGCTGCCCAGCTCATCCGGCGTGAGGGCGTCGCCGCCACGGGCATGCGCGAGGTGGCCGCCCACGCCGACGCGCCGCGCGGTTCGCTCCAGCACTACTTCCCGGGCGGCAAGGAGCAACTGGTCAACGAGGCCGTGCGGTGGGCGGGCCGGTACGCGGGCAACCGGGTCGCCCGCTTCCTGGCCGCTCTGCCCGAACCGACACCGAGCGGGCTGTTCGCCGCGATGGTGCGCCAGTGGACCGACGAGTACGAGAACGCCGGCTTCGCCGGTGGCTGCCCGGTCGCCGCCGCCACCGTGGACTGGGCGGAGTCGACCGCGTCCACGCGGGCGGCGGTGGCCGAGGCGTTCGCGGCCTGGACCGGTCCGGTGGCGCGGGCACTGGCCGACATGGGCGTGCCCGAGGAGCGGGCCGGGGCGCTGGCCACCCTCATGGTCAGCTCCCTGGAGGGAGCGATCCTCATGGCCCGGGCACAGCGGGACGTGGGTCCGCTGACGACCGTGGCCCGGGAACTCGGCCCTCTCCTCGACGCGGCGGTGCCCCGGGAGGGCTGACCACCTGCGTCGGCGCGACTCCAGGGGGCTCATCCCGCGGGCGGAGCGACCGTGTGCTCGCCGCGGGCGGAGGATGCGGCTGCTCAGCCGAGGCGCGCAGGGCGGTACGCGACCGGTTCGAGGGCGGGCGCCCCGGGGCATCCGTCGGGTCCTGTACCCGGACCGCCGGCAGTCGTGCCCTGTACCCGGGCCGTCGACGGCCGCCCGACCGTTGTGCCCCCGTACCCGGGCCGCCGACAGTCGTGCCCTGTGCCCGGGCCGCCGACAGTCGCCCGGCCGTCGTGCCCCGTACGTGCCCGGCCGCGGCTAGCGGGCCGGCGACGGGGCTGCCGTGTCGTCGACACTCGCCGGGCTCCTCAGGATGGCGCTCGCCACCACGTCGAAGAGGTGGTCGGAGCGTGCGGCGAGCGAGGGCTGGTCGTTGAGCCAGGCGAGCGACCCGGCCAGCGCGAACAGGTCAGTGCCGTCGATGTCGATCCGTGCCAGGCCCTCCGCTTGGGCGCGGGTCAGGAGTCGTGTGCCGGCGGTACGCATCGCGACGCACGAGGCGTGCAGGGCGGACTGCGGGTCCTCGATGGCCGTCACCATCAGCTTCACGACGCCCCGGTAGTGGTGCGCGCAGGCGACGAAGTCGCGCAGCCACGAGGCCAGGGCGTCGTCCGGCCGTGCCGATGCCTCAAGGGCGACCGCCTGCGCCGCCAGTTCGTCGAAGCTCGTGCGGAGCAGTGCTTCGAGCAGTGCCTCACGGGTGGGGAAGTGGCGGATCAGCGTGGCGAGGCCCACGCCGGCCCGGCGGGCGATGTCGCGCAGCGACGCGTCGACGCCCTGCTCGGTGATGACGGTGCCCGCAACGGTGAGCAGGTGATCGTGATTCTTCCTGGCGTCGGCTCGCATCTGTCCCTCTTGACCATCCGGATCAGTGATCCATATATTCGGATCAGTGAACCGGATACCCGGATCGCTGATCCGGATGAGCCTATCCCGCACCGCGGGCAGGAGGACACGATGCCCCCACACACGATGAGCGCGATCCGTCTGCACGAGTTCGGCGGCCCCGAGGTGCTGCGCCACGAGGAGGTGCCGATCCCTGAACCGGGCCCGGGGGAGGTGCTCGTGCGCGTGCACGCCGTGGGCCTCAACCCTCCCGACTGGTACGCGCGCGAGGGGATGCCCGGCGTGCCCCCCGAACTCAGGCCGCCGTTCCACCTCCCCCTGATCCCGGGGACCGACGTCTCGGGTGTCGTGGAGGCCGTCGGCGCCGACGTCGACGGCCTCGCGGTGGGGGAGGAGGTGATGGGCCTGCTGCGCTTCCCCGGGTCCCTCCAGGCCGGCGCCTACGCCGAGTACGTCACCGCGCCGGCGTCCGACCTCGCGCGCAAGCCGGCCTTCCTCGACCACGTGCACGCCGCGGGCCTGCCCATGTCGGGACTGACGGCGTGGCAGTTCCTGATCGAGCTCGGGCACGACCACCCCTCGCCGTTCCAGGCGGCCCGGCACCGGCCGATGGCGCTCGACGCCGGGACCACGGTGCTCGTCAACGGGGCCGCCGGCGGCGTGGGCCATCTCGCTCTCCAACTGGCCAGGTGGAAGGGGGCCCGTGTCATCGCCGTGGCCTCCGGCGCCCACGAGACGTTCCTGCGCGGTCTCGGTGCCGACGAGTTCGTCGACTACACCAAGGACCGCCCGGAAGAGGTCGTCCGCGAGGTCGATCTCGTCCTCGACACCGTCGGCGGCCCCGACAGCAGGCGCTTCCTGCGGACCGTCAAGCGTGGCGGGGCCCTCTACCCCGTGTACTTCGGCGACTTCGACGGCGAGGAGAACGCCAGGCTCGGTGTCACCGTCACGGCCACCCAGGTCCGCTCCAGCGGCGCGCAGCTCGCCGAACTGGGCCGCCTGGTCGACGCGGGGAAGGTCCGTGTCGCGATCGACAGCACCTTTGCGCTCAAGGATGCCCAGGCAGCACACGAACGTGCCGCTCGGGGGCATATTCAGGGGAAGATCGTCCTCACGGCATGACAAGCTGTGCTTCCCACTGCCCGAACCCAGGAGGTCACGATGACCGCAGACGCTGCATCCCCGGAAGGTTCGGAACCGGCCGACCCCGAGACGCCGGCGCTCGCACCCGACAGCGACGGCAACTACGACCTCAAACAGAAGTTCCGTGAGGCTCTCGCCCGCAAGCGCGGTGCGCAGGCGGAGGCCGCCGACCTCGCCGCCAACTCCCACGCGTCGAAGATCCGAGGGGCGCACGGCCCGGCGTCGAGCCAGCGGTCGTTCCGGCGCAAGAGCGGGGGCTGAGCCTTACGGCACCCGCTCGGAGCGGGGGCGGCGCTCCGCCCCGTCTCCGGGTGTGCCCGGGAGCGCGTGCTCCCGGGCACCTCGCACCTCGCCGGCGGCCGACTCCCAGCCCGGGACGCCCCGTTGATCGACGTGCCACCGCCGCATAGGTTCCGGCGTATGACGAACGTACGGATCGGTGTGATGTACGACCGCGACTGGGCCCCCGAGGGGCTGCCCGGGTTCGCGCGGGAGGCCGAGGCGCTCGGTGCGGACGACCTGTGGGTCGTCGAGGACCTCGGATGGAACGGCGGGGTGTCCGCGGCGGCCGTGGCCCTGGGCGCCACGGAACGCATCAGGGTCGGCATCGGCATCGCCCCCGCCCCGTTGCGCAGCCCGGCCCTCCTCGCGATGGAACTGGCCACGCTGGCACGGGTGTTCCCCGGCCGACTGGTGGCCGGCATCGGACACGGCGTGCAGGAGTGGATGGCCCAGGTGGGCGCCGCGGCCCGCTCCCCGCTGGCCCTGCTGGAAGAGACGATCACCTCGGTACGCGCGCTGCTGCGCGGCGAGCGCGTGGAGCTGGCGGGACGCGAAGTACGCCTGGACGGCGTCGAGTTGACCCATCCCCCGGCCGAGGTGCCGCCGGTGGTCGCGGGTGTGGTGCGCCCTCGCTCCCTGGAACTGTCCGGACGAGTCGCGGACGGCACCGTCATCACGGAGGGGCACGGCCCGCAGGACCTGGCGAACGCCCGCGCCCTGACGGGGAAGGGCGGCGCCGCCTCCGACCACACCCTGACGGTCCTCGCCTTCGCCTGCGTCGGTGACGACGCCGACGAGGTGGCCCGGACCCTGAACCCCAGCATCGAGGGCCACGCCGCCTGGCTCGGCCGCCCGCCGCACGAGGTGTTCACCGTCTCGGGCCCGGCGGCGCAGGCCGCCGGGCGCATCCGCGAACTGGCGACGGCCGGCGCCGACACGGTCGTCCTGCGGATCTCCGGCCCGGAACCGCTGCGGCAGCTCAAGGCCGTCCTGGAGGCCGCGCGCCAGAACTGACGTACACGGAGCGCGAATTACTTGGGCGGCAGGCTCGCCGCGAACGCCCGCCCCTCGTCGACCCACGCCCGCAGCGCCTCGTCCTCCGTCACGGCGGACCCGGCGACCAGGACCCAGCCGCGCATCGGCCGGCCCGTCATGTCGCAGGGCCGCGTGCCGGGCCGGGCGAGGGCCGCGTCGGTGGCGTCGGCGCCGATGCGGACCATGAGGTCGTCACCGGTCACACCGACGGCCAGGTTGCCCTGGTACAGGAAGGTCATGCTGCCGAACATGCGCCGCTCGGCGACGCCGGGATGCGCGCCCAGACAGTGCCGGACGCGCTCGGCGAGCCCTTCGTCGTACGCCATCAGATGTCTCCTTGCCGCTCGGAGAGCCTGCGCCCGAGGTCGCGCAGGTCCTTGGTGAGGGAGGAACGGACCTGGCGGGCTAGCAGGGGCGCTGCCAGGCGGAGCAGACCGCCGGGGCCTCCGCGTACCCGGACGGCAGCGAGTGTGCCACGCGGGTGCGCCGCGAAGGAGTAGGTCACGTGCATCGGCATGGGAGCCGCCACGGAGACCATGTCCAGGAGCCCAGGGGGGTCGTACGCGGCCACCCGCAGGACGTAGTCGATGCGCCGGCCGAGGAAGCGAGCGGTACGGGTGACCTCGGCGCCCGTTCCGAAGCCGCCGCCGTCCGCCTCCCGGGTGAGTTGCGCCGTACGGATGCCCTGCGTCCACTCGGCGTCGTGGCGCCAGTCCATGGCGTACCCGGCCACCCGCTCGGGCGGCAGCGGGATCAGGCGTCGCACCGTCACGTCGATGGTCATCGTGTCACCGCCTCCTGCCCCGGCCGTCGTCGGTGCCCGGTCGTCTCCAGCATGGCCGGGATCGGCGGCGGGTGCGCCCGCGGGCGGGTGCCGGGCATGCTGGAGTCCGTCGAGGGCCGGGCCGGGAGGTGCGCTGATGCGGTGGTGGGCCGGTGGGTGTGTGATCGCGGGGATGGTGGTCCTGGTGGCGTGCGGAGGCTCGTCCGGAGGGGCGTCCGGGGACGGCTCCGCCACGCCGTCGACCGGTGTGTCCGCGTCCGCGTCCGGGACGGCGTCGGCGGGCTCCTCGGCGGTACCGACGGCGGGCCCGACCGGACCGAGCCCGTCCGCGTCGGACTCCGTGCCCCCGGCGCCGAGGAGCTGCGTCTCCGGACATGCGGAGGTCACCGTGTCGCCGGGTGACGCGGTCCGGCGGCAGATGTGTGTGCGGCCCGGGACCGTGGTGTCGCTCGTCCTGCTCCCGCGTACGGACGGCAGACGGTGGACCGCCGTGCGCAGCTCCGCCCCGGTCTTCGTCCTGCCGACCGGCTGGCGGCTGGACGCGGACGGTACGGCGAGAGCCTCGCTGCGGTGCCCGGGCACCCGGGGCGGCACCGCCGAGATCAGCGTCCTCGCGAAGGAGCCGGACCTGGCGGGTACGGGCGGCGTGGCCTTCACGCTCCAGGTGGACGTGGTGCCGCACACGACCGCGGGGTGACCCCGGAGACCGGGGCCACCCCTGCACCGTGACGTGGATCGTGCCTCAGTCGCAGTCGCGCACCTTGATCGTGTAGATGCCGCGCCCGTGGGTGGCCGCGTACAGCGTGCGACCGTCAGGGCTCAGCCTGAGCTGGAGCACGGCGACGGCCGGGAGCGAGCCGACGCGCTGCCAGGCCGAGCGGCCGGGTGCGCGGTAGACGACGCCGAGGTCGGTGGCGACGGCGAGGCCGCCGTTCGGGGTGACGACCGCGGAGTCCGCCGGCACGTCGGGGAAGTTCTTCGAGATGTCCTTCCAGGTGGTGCCGCCGTCCCGGGACTCGAAGACGTGGCCGACGCCCGCACCCGGGCCCTCGGTCCACTGCCGCGAGAACCCGTTGACCGTCAGGTAGACGTGCTCCGCGTTCTTCGGGTCGACGGCGAAGCCGCTGAGGTAGCGGTTGGGCACCGTCCCCTCGACCGGCAGGGCGATGTCGTGCCAGCCGGTGCCGTCGGCGTTCCCGACGGAGATGCCGCGCGCGAAGCCCTGGTTGTTGCAGGGGCCGCACCAGGCCGCGTACACCTTGCCGCCCGAGGCGGCGACGGCGGTCGCGGTACGGCCGGCGCCGAGGTCGTACACGCTCTTCCACTCGTCACCGCTGCGGATGGCGTAGCCGTGGGTCTGCACCCAGACATGACGGCCGCCCGCGATCCAGGTCGAGCTGTTCTTCGCGTCGGCCGCGAGCGGGGCGATGAAGCGTGCCTCACTCGTGGCGTTGTCGGGCGGAGCCACGTTGTACGACGTGGCCTTGCTCGGGTCGTCGATCCAACTGCCGTCATTCACGGCGCAGTTCTGGGTCAACTGGATGGCGAGGTAGACGTACTCCTCCGCGATGTTGCAGCCGTTGGCGGGGTCGGTGAGGGTGTCGCCGCCGTCGCCGCCGAAGTTGGAGCCCATCACCTTGTCGTTGCTGCGCAGGATCGACTGGCCGTTGTCCTGAAGACCTCCGGTGACGGAGACGCCGCCGTGGTCCAGGTCCTTGCCGACGCCGACCGAGTAGTACTGGAGGGTGTCGATGGTGCCGTCGTTGAGCGAGCTCCAGTCGGTGGCGTGCCCGGAGGCGTCCTGGGTGCCGTTGACGGGCCGCTTGTAGGCGCCTCCGTCGTTGCCGACGTACACGAAGCTCTTGCCGTGGTAGCGGCCGATCGCGACGCCGTGCTGGTCCGAGTGGGTCGTCGGGTTGCAGTCACCGGTTCGCTTGGCCGGGTCGATGCTCCAGCAGGGGAAGGTGAAGTTCCAGTACGGGCCGACGGTCGACCAGCTGGCGCCGCCGTCCTTGGTCTCGTAGACCTCCTCCAGGCCCGCGTACACGTGCTCGGGGTCGGCCGGGTCGACGGTGAGGAACTGGTTGTACCAGGCCTGCACGCCGGGCATGTAGCCCGGGGAGGTCAGTGCCGAACCGGAGGCGGCCAGGCCCTGGTAGTCGGCGATCTTCGTCCAAGGGCCCCTCGGCGAGCCCGACTTGGAGACGTAGATGCCCTCAAGGCCGCTGTCCGGGTTGGTGTTCAGTTGCTCCGGCGACTGGTCGATGGCGTAGTAGCGGGAGCCGTCGGCGGAGTGGGCGAAGGTGACGCTGCCGACGTCGTCCGGGTCGGTCGGCAGGTCGCCGAAGCCACTGCTGATCCTGGTCCAGGTGCCGTTCGTGCGGGTGTAGAAGCCGTTGTAGTCGTCACCGCTGCGCCAGCCGACCGCGAGGACTACCTTGGAGGGGTTCTTCGGGTCGATCGCGATGTCGCTGGTGATGTTCTTGTACGCGGCGTCGGGGTCGTCGGCCTTCGAACCACCTGGCAGATAGGCCGGGTTGGGCGCGAACTCCAGCTTCCAGGCACCGCTGAGCTTCTTCGTGGAGTGGCTCCACACGCCCGCGCTGGTCGCCGCCCACACCTTGCCGCCGCCGAAGCGCAGCTCGTGGATGGTGGTGGACTCCAGTTCGTCACCGCCGACCCGGCCGCGTGCGGAGAACGTGCCGTGGTGCGGGTCGGACAGGACATAGACGCCGCTGCCGAGGTAGGCGTCCGCGTTGGTGGTCGCCTCGCCGGTGCCCAGCCACAGCCGTCCGCCGCCGTCGAGGGCGAGCGCGCCGGTGGACTGGGAGGGCAGCCGGTCGCTGACGGGCTGCCAGTGCCCGCCGCCGCTGCGGGACCGCCACACTCCGCCGCCCGCGCTGCCCGCGTACACGTACCCGTCGTCATCGGCGGCCATCGCCGCCATCCGCCCGGTGACATTGCCCGAGCCGCCACTGGAGTTGGAGTCGATGTCGCGGTAGCGCGGGTCGTCGGAGTCGTACGGCAGATCCGTAACGTTGCGCCAACTGCCCTTAGTGCGTGGCAACTTGGCAAGGCTGCTCCACGCGGCCCCGTAGGCGCCCGGGGCGACTATGCCGGGGGAGGTGCGGGCCTCGGCGTACTGGTCGGCGCCCTCGGCTATCTCGTCGGCCTCGTTGCCGTCGTCGCCGTCGCCGTCGCCGTCGTCCGCCTTCGCCTCGGGGCTCATGGTGCCCACCGACTGGGTTCGACCGGCCGCGAGTTGAGCGAGGGTACGGGCTCCGAAGGGGGTGCTGTCGTGTCGGCCGGGCGCGGCGCTCGCGGGTATCGCGACGAGTCCGGCGGTTGCGGTGATGGCACAGATCGTGAGCCATCGTCTTCTGTGGGTGGGTGCTGACACCAAATCCTCCCGAACGGGCGGTGATACAACCGTCGCTGGAGACCCGATCACGAGGGGGACGGAGCTTCCCGAGTTTGGCGAGCCTTTGACCAGAACCTGCCATTTGCGCACCTGTGCAGGTGAGTTGGATGGGTATCGGCTTACTCAGCTGCGGTCGCACCCCGGTCGCCTCCCGGTCGGCGACCGCATGCGCCGGCTTCGGCGGGGCCTGGGGGCGCGGCGCGAGCGGAGGGTGCGCTGCGGCCGGGACCCTGCCAGTTGTCGCGGTCTTCGTCGACGGCGACGGCGGCGATCACGGGGGTGGCGGCAGGGTCGGCTGAGTCGACGGAGGGGAGGCGCAGCAGCCCGCGCCCGCTCTGGCCCGACTGGGCGAGGCCCTGGTACCGGGAGCGTGGCAGGTGGCGGGGACCAACCCCGGCACCGACGACGCGCCGGGCCGCGCCGTCGGGCGGTGGATCGCGGTGCGCGGCGGCGGCAACTCCTTCGCCACCGCGCGCAGGCGGGAGAGGTGCGGGGGGCGCGGGTTGGACGATCCGGCCCTCCCCACGTTTCCGGGTGGCCCGGTCCTGGTCGCGGTCGGGAGACGGCCCCGCTGAGGCGTTCGGCCGCGGCTTCGAGCGCCGGGTCGGTGGCGACCTGCGTCGGCGGGTGGGCCGCCCGTTGCCGTCGAGCGGAGGGCCGCGACGAGTCGACAGGCCCTTCGGTGGCAGGCGCCCGGCCTCCGGCATTCGGCCTCCGGCCTCCGACGCCCGGCCTGATGTCCTCAGGAGCCGGTCCCCTGAGGTGCCCGGCCGCCGCTCCGGCCGCCGACTCCGTGGGCCGACGGCGCCTCCAGCCGTAGGGGGTTGCCAGGGCGCCCGCCCCCGCTCCCCGGGCACCCCCCCAACACACCCGCGGTGGT
>NZ_LJBR01000111.1 GCF_001282115.1 Streptomyces sp. NRRL B-24085
TCCGGCACCCTCGACGTCCCGGCCATCGCCTCCTTCGCGGTGGCCGGCCGCCTCGCCGCCGAACAGCGCGCGTGGTTCGCCACCGAGATCGGCGCCCTGCGCGACGCCCTGGTCGAAGCGGTCCGTACGGCGGTCCCGGACGCGATCCTCGGCGGCGACCCGGCGCCGGGCGGACGCCTCCCGGCCAACGCCCACTTCACCTTCCCCGGCTGCGAGGGCGACTCCCTGCTCCTCCTCCTGGACGCGCAGGGCATCGAGTGCTCCACCGGCTCCGCCTGCACCGCGGGCGTCGCCCAGCCCAGCCACGTCCTGCTGGCCACCGGCACCGACCCCGACCTGGCCCGCGGCACCCTGCGCTTCTCCCTCGGCCACACCTCCACCGAGGCGGACGTCGAGGCGGTCGCGAAGGCCATCGGCCCGGTGGTGGAACGCGCCCGCGCGGCGGGGCTGACGTAGCGGCCCCGGCGCAGGACACTCCGGGCGTGAACCTCGCATCCCAGGTCCTCGCCCTGCTCGCGGCCCTGACCCACCTCGTGGTCGGCACGCTCGAGCGCTTCTTCTACGACCGCACGGCCGTGCGTGTCTTCCTCACCACGTCCGCCGCCGACGCCCCCGAGGTCACGCTGTGGCGCTCGGGCGTCGCCGTCTACAACCTGCTCCTCGGACTCGGCCTGGTCGCCGGGGTCGTCGCGCTGCACGCCGGCGAACCCACCGCGGGCCGCACGCTGATCCTCTACCTGTGCGCGTCCCTCGTGGCCTCCGCACTCGCCTTCGCCGCGTCCTTCCCGCGGCTGTGGCGCGGCGCCCTGGGCCAGGGAGTGCCGCCGGCCCTGGCGCTGCTGGCCGCCGCCCTCCGCTAGCGTCGCCCGTCTGCTGGCCGCGCCTGCGCGGAGGCGGTGCGTGCCTGCCGCACCAGCCTCATGTACCGGTCCCAGTCCCAGTGTTCGCCCGGGTCGGTGTGGTCCGTCCCCGGCACCTCCACATGGCCGATGACGTGCTCGCGGTCCACGGGGATGGCGTACCGCGCGCATATCCGGGCCGTGAGCCGGGCCGAGGCCGCGTACATCGCGTCCGTGAAGTCCTCGGGCCGGTCCACGAAACCCTCGTGCTCGATGCCCACACTGCGTTCGTTGTAGGCGCGGTTGCCCGCGTGGTACGCCACGTCCAGCTCGCGGATCATCTGCGTGATGTGCCCGTCCTTGCGGACCACGTAGTGCGCGGCCGCCCCGTGCCCCGGGTCCTGGAACACCTTCACCGCGGAGGCGAAACTGCCCTGGGTGACATGGATGACCACCATGTCTATGCCGTAGTCGTCGGGCCGGTCCGCACGCCGCCAGTTCGCGTCGGAGGCCGCCACCCACTGCGCGCCGCCGAAGTCGACCGCGCCCTCGACCCGCGGCTTCTCCACGCCCGGCGCCCGCCACCACAGCCGCGCCAGCTCGTCCCGGGCCAGCACCGCGGAGCCCACGGCGGCCGCCGCCCCGCCGACGATCAGCGCCCGCCGGCCGATGCGCCGGTCGGCGTCCCTGGAACCCTCTGTCGCCCCCATGTGGTCGTCAACGGATACCCGGCGGCCCCGGTTCCCGCGTCCCCGTACTCTTGAAGGGTTATGACTGACACCACGCAGCGCCCCCTTCGCGTTCTCGCCGCCATGTCCGGAGGAGTGGACTCCGCCGTCGCCGCCGCCCGTGCCGCCGAAGCCGGCCACGACGTGACCGGCGTCCACCTTGCGCTCTCCGCGAACCCGCAATCGTTCCGCACGGGCGCGCGTGGCTGTTGCACCATCGAGGACTCCCGCGACGCCCGCCGCGCCGCCGACGTCATCGGCATCCCGTTCTACGTCTGGGACCTCGCCGACCGCTTCCGCGAGGACGTCGTCGAGGACTTCGTCGCCGAGTACGAGGCCGGCCGCACCCCCAACCCCTGCCTGCGCTGCAACGAGAAGATCAAGTTCGCCGCGCTGCTCGACAAGGCGCTGGCGCTGGGCTTCGACGCGGTGTGCACGGGCCACTACGCGAAGGTCGTCACCCTCGCGGACGGCTCCCGCGAACTGCACCGCGCCTCCGACATGGCCAAGGACCAGTCGTACGTCCTCGGCGTCCTGGACGAGAAGCAGCTGGCGCACGCCCTGTTCCCGCTCGGCGACACCGTCACCACCAAGGACGAGATCCGCGCCGAGGCCGAGCGCCGCGGCCTCGCGGTCGCCAAGAAGCCCGACTCGCACGACATCTGCTTCATCGCCGACGGCGACACCCAGGGCTTCCTCGCCTCCCGCCTCGGCAAGGCGGAGGGCGACATCGTCGACGAGTCCGGCGCCAAGGTCGGCACCCACGAGGGCGCGTACGGCTTCACGATCGGCCAGCGCAAGGGGCTGCGCATCGGCACCCCCGCCGCCGACGGCAAGCCGCGCTACGTCCTCGACATCTCCCCGGTGAACAACACGGTGACGGTCGGCCCGGCCGCCGCCCTGGACGTGACCGCCCTGAGCGCGATCAAGCCCCGCTGGTGCGGCGCGGCCCCGACCGGCCCCGGCACCTACACGGCCCAGCTCCGCGCCCACGGCGGCGAGACCGAGGTGACGGCGGAGCTGGTGGACGGCTCCCTGGAGGTCCGCTTCACGGAGCCGGTCCGCGGGGTCGCCCCGGGCCAGGCGATCGTCCTGTACGACGGCACCCGCGTGGTGGGCTCGGCGACGATCGCGTCGACGGTACGGGCGACGGCGGGCGTGGCCTGACGCTCCGCCAGGTGCGTGCCGGCGGCCGGAGGCCCCGGCACACGCGTCCGCCGTCGGTTTCGGGGGCGTCGGCACGTGCCCGTGCCGGCGCGTCTCACTCGACGAAGAACTCCGCCAGGACCGGTGCCAGGGCCGTCGGGTCGACCATGTGGGTCTGGCCCTCCAGGACGCGGTACGTGCCCCTCGGGACCGTTTCCGCGACCGTCCTGGTGGCCTCGCGCATCCACTCGGGGCTCGCTCCGCCCGCGACGGCCAGCACCGGCACGGTGACCGACGCCAGCCGGTCCCGGGGGACCAGACCGCCCGCCATGACCGCGTTGTCGTAGGCGAGCGTCGGGGCGACCGCCTCCATACCGGGCCACATGGGGGACTGGCGGGCGCCCCGGATCATCTCCTCGCCCATGCCGGTGAGCCGCAGGAACAGCTCCACCGCGTCCCCGTTCCGGCCCTCCGAGAGCGCGGCTTCGAGGTTCCGGGTGTACGCGGCGTTCCCCTCCGCACCGCCCTCCAGGAAGTCCGCGTACGGCGTCTCGTACACGGCGACCCGGCGCACCGGCAGCCCGCTCGCCGCGGCCTCCAGGACCAGCGCGCCGCCCGAGGAGATCCCGCACAGGCTCGCCTCGCCCCCCGCCGCCTCGATCAGCGCGGCGAGGTCCTCGACCTCACGGGCCACCGCGTAGGGGGCCGTGTCCCCGCTCTGGCCGCGGCCCCGGCGGTCGTGGACGAGGACGTCGAACCGTTCGGACAGCGGCACGGCCAGCGGCGCGACCGTGCCGCCCGTGGACATCGCGCCGCTGACCAGGATGACCGCCGGGCCCTGCCCGGTGCGGGTGTACGCGATCGGTGTGCCGTCGCGCGAGAGGGTCTTCTTCTCCATGCCTGAGGAGACTGCCGTACGGCGGCGGACTCATCGGTCAGGACACGTCGACCTCGTAGAAGCAGAGGTGGTCCTTGATCTCGGCGACGGCGGGTTTCGGTTCGGGATAGGACCACACCAGGTCCGGCGCGTCCGGCAGCGACCAGTAGGACGCGGGGCCCTTGAACGGGCAGTAGGTGTGGGTGTCGGAGGGGGTCAGCAGGTCGAGCCGCACGTCCTCGGCGGGGAGGTAGTACCGCGGGGGACAACCCGTCTCGCGCAGCACGAGGGGCCGTTCGCTCTCCGCCAGGACCTGGTCGCCGTGCACCACGCGCACGTGCTGGTCGACTTGCTCGATGGTGATCGTGTGTCCTTCGGCCATACCTGAAGAGCGCTCGCGGGCCCCCGGTTCTTCCCGCGTACGGTGACCTCATGCGAATCTGCGTCTTCCTCTCCGCCGCCGACCTCGACGACCGTTACACGCGCCCCGCGCGGGAGTTCGCGGAACTGCTGGGCAAGGGCGGCCACACCCTCGTGTGGGGCGGCTCGGACGTGGGGCTGATGAAGGTCGTCGCGGACGGGGTCCAGGAGGCGGGCGGACGGCTGGCCGGGGTCTCCGTGGAGTTCCTGTCCGCCAAGGTCCGTCCGGGCGTGGACGAGATGGTGATCACCAAGGACCTCGCCGAACGCAAGAGGCTGCTCCTGGAGAAGGCCGACGCCGTGGTGATCATGGTGGGCGGCACCGGCACCCTCGACGAGGCGACCGAGATCCTGGAGCTGAAGAAGCACGGGCACACGGAGAAGCCCGTCGTCCTGCTGAACACGGCGGGCTTCTACGACGGGCTGAAGGAGCAGTTCCGGCGCATGGAGGACGAGGGCTTCCTGCCCCGCCCGCTCGCCGACCTGGTGTTCTTCGCGGAGGAGCCGGTGGGGGCGCTGGCGTACCTGGAGGAGTCGCTCGGTACCCGGTGACGCCGTGATGCGAGCATGGCGGCATGGCTACACATGTGATCACCGGAGCGGGCTCCGGCATCGGCGCGGCGGTGGCCCGGCGGCTGCACGCGCGCGGGGACGAACTCGTGCTGCACGCGCGTGACGCGGGCCGTGCGAAGGAGCTGGCGGCGCAGTTCACCGGCGCGCGGACCCTGGTCGGGGACCTGGCCGACCCCGACAAGCTGAGCTGGGCCTTCTCGCACCAGACGCTGCCCGACCGGGTGGACTCCCTGCTGCACGTCGCGGGCGTGGTCGACCTCGGCCCGGTCGGCGACCTGACCCCGAAGTCCTGGCGTCACCAGCTGAACGTCAACCTGATCGCCCCGGCCGAGCTGACCCGTCACTTCCTGCCCCAACTGCGGGCGGCGCGCGGCCAGGTGGTGTTCGTGAACTCGGGCGCGGGCCTCGCCGCCCACGCCGACTGGTCCGCGTACGCGGCCTCCAAGCACGGTCTGAAGGCCCTGGCGGACTCCCTGCGCCACGAGGAGCACGGCAACGGCGTGCGCGTCACCTCGGTCTACCCCGGCCGCACGGCCAGCCCCATGCAGGCCAAGGTCCACCAGCAGGAGGGCAAGGACTACGACCCCGCGCGGTGGATCGACCCCGAGTCGGTGGCCACGGCGATCCTGACGGCGCTCGACCTGCCGAGGGACGCGGAGATCAACGACCTGACGGTCCGCCCGGGCCACTGACGGCCAGGTGGGGGCGAGAACCGTCGGCGCGCGCCTACGTAGGCTTCGTACGTGACCGCAGACTTCACCTTCGCCCCCGCCACCGGCATCGGCTCCCTCCCCGGCGGTGACGCCCGGGAGGCCGCCAGGACCGCCACCGGCTCCTTCGAGGACTTCCCCTTCCTGCCCGAACTGCCCGCCCGCGGTCCCGGCGCCGACATGATCGGCCGGACCGCCGGGATGCTCGTCGAGCTGTACGCGCGCGTGGAGCCCAGCGGCTGGCGGATCGGGGACCGGCCGGGCCGCGACACCAAGCGGGCGCGGTCCTGGCTGGGGGAGGACCTCGACGCCCTGGAGGAGTTCACCCAGGGGTACGAGGGGCAGCTGAAGGTGCAGGCCGTCGGGCCGTGGACGCTCGCCGCCGCGCTGGAGCTGCGGAACGGCGAGGTCGCCCTCTCCGACGCCGGTGCCTGCCGGGACCTCACCGCCTCGCTCGCCGAGGGACTGCGACTGCACCTGGAGGAGGTCCGCAAGCGGGTCCCCGGCGCGCGGATCGTGCTCCAGCTCGACGAGCCCTCCCTCATCGCCGTACTGCGGGGGCAGGTGCGGTCCGCCAGCGGGTACCGGACCCACCGGGCCGTGGACCGGCAGGTCGTGGAGGCCGCACTGCGCGATGTCGTCGGGGTTCACGGGGACGGCCCCGTCGTGGTCCACTCGTGCGCACCGGACGTCCCCTTCGCCCTGTTGCGGAGGGCGGGCGCGGCGGCGATCTCCTTCGACTTCTCGCTCCTCACCGAGCGTGACGACGACGCGATCGGGGAGGCGGTGGAAGGCGGCACGAGGCTCTTCGCCGGTGTCGTACCGGGCACGGACACGGCATTGTCAGACCCTGCCGGTAGCGTCATGGGTGTCAGGACGTTGTGGCGCAGGTTGGGGCTGCATCCGGGACTTCTCGCGGAGGCGGTCACGGTCACCCCGTCGTGCGGACTCGCCGGGGCCTCCCCGGAGTACGCGCGCAGGGCCCTCGCCCACTGCGTCCAGGCGGCGAGATCCCTCGCGGACAACCCAGAGTAACGGGAGGACAACACGGTGGCCGGCGACAAGCAAGCGGAGACGACGGTGCCCGCCGAGGCACGGGAGAAGCACGCGCAGCTCGCTGAGCAGATCGAGGAGCACCGCTTCCGGTACTACGTGAACGACGCGCCGGTCATCAGCGACGCCGACTTCGACAAGCTCCTGCGCTCCCTGGAAGCACTGGAGGAGGAGTACCCCGAGCTGCGCACCCCGGACTCGCCGACCCAGAAGGTCGCCGGGGCGTACGAGACCGAGTTCACGTCCGTCCAGCACCCCTCCCGCATGCTCTCCCTGGATAACGCCTTCAGCGACGAGGAGCTGGCGGCCTGGGCGGAGCGGGTGGCGAAGGACGTCGGCACCACCGACTACCACCTGCTGTGCGAGCTCAAGGTCGACGGCCTCGCCGTCAACCTCACCTACGAGCACGGCCGCCTCGTCCGCGCGGCCACCCGTGGCGACGGCCGCACCGGCGAGGACATCACGCCCAACGTCCGCACGATCGCCGAGATCCCGGACCGTCTGACCGGCGACAAGGTCCCCGACCTCGTGGAGATCCGCGGCGAGGTCTACTTCCCGATGGAGAAGTTCGAGGAGCTCAACGCCCGTCTGGTCGAGGCCGGCGACAAGCCCTTCGCCAACCCGCGCAACGCGGCGGCCGGTTCACTGCGCCAGAAGGACCCCCGCGTCACCGCCACCCGCCCCCTCCACATGGTCGTGCACGGCATCGGCGTCCTGCAGGGCTTCCAGGGCATGACCCGTCTCTCCCAGGCCTACGACCTGCTCAAGTCCTGGGGCCTGCCCACCGCCAAGCACAACAAGGTGGTCGACGGCCTCGACGGCGTCCGGGAGTTCATCGCCTACTTCGGCGAGAACCGCCACTCCGTGGAGCACGAGATCGACGGGGCCGTCGTCAAGCTCGACGAGATCCCCCTCCAGGGCCGCCTCGGCTCCACCTCCCGCGCCCCGCGCTGGGCGATCGCATACAAGTACGCGCCCGAGGAGGTCAACACCAAGCTCATCAACATCCGCGTGGGCGTGGGCCGTACGGGCCGGGTCACGCCGTACGCCCAGGTCGAGCCGGTGACGGTGGCCGGCTCCGAGGTCGAGTTCGCCACCCTGCACAACCAGGACGTCGTCAAGCTCAAGGGCGTCCTCATCGGCGACACCGTGGTGCTGCGCAAGGCCGGTGACGTCATCCCCGAGATCCTCGGCCCGGTCGTGGACCTGCGCGACGGCAGCGAGCGCGAGTTCGTGATGCCGAGCGAGTGCCCGGAGTGCGGTACCGCGCTCAGGCCCATGAAGGAGGGCGACGTCGACCTGCGCTGCCCCAACGCCCGCACCTGCCCCGCCCAGCTCCGCGAACGCCTGTTCTACCTCGCGGGCCGCAAGTCGCTGGACATCGAGCACTTCGGGTACGTCGCCGCGGCCGCGCTCACCAAGCCGCTGGAGCCCGCCGACCCGCCGCTGGGCGACGAGGGCGACCTGTTCGACCTCACCATCGAACAGCTGCTGCCCATCAAGGCGTACGTCCTCGACCAGGACAGCGGCCTGCCCAAGCGTGACCCGAAGACCGGCGAGGAGAAGGTCGCGACCGTCTTCGCCAACCAGCAGGGCGAGCCGAAGAAGAACGCGGTGGCCATGCTGGAGAACATCGCGGCCGCCAAGGAGCGCCCGCTCGCCCGGGTCCTGACCGGTCTGTCGATCCGCCATGTCGGCCCGGTCGCCGCCGAGGCGCTGGCGCGCAACTTCCGCTCCATCGACCGCATCGAGCAGGCGAGCGAGGAGGAGCTGGCGAACACCGACGGCGTCGGCACGATCATCGCGAAGTCCCTCAAGGAGTGGTTCGCGGAGGACTGGCACCAGGAGATCCTGCGCAAGTGGAAGGCCGCGGGCGTGCGCATGGAGGAGGAGGGCTCGGGGGAGGACGAGGGTCCGCGTCCCCTGGAAGGGCTCACCGTCGTCGTCACCGGCACCCTGGAGCGCTTCACCCGCGACGGGGCCAAGGAGGCCCTGCAGTCCAGAGGGGCGAAAGTGACCGGTTCGGTTTCGAAGAAGACGTCTTTCGTCGTCGTGGGTGACAATCCAGGTTCCAAGTACGACAAGGCGATGCAACTCAAGGTGCCAGTTCTGAACGAGGACGGCTTCGACGTCCTGCTCGAACAGGGCCCCGAGGCGGCCGCCGAAGTGGCCCTCCCCACGGAGGAGTAGCGACGAGCCGCGGTTGAAGGCCACCCGATCGGCGCATACCAGATGCATACGGGTGGCCGGGGCGCATTCGGGCAACCGTCGGCGACCGTTGCCCGTGGAAGCCTTCTGCGGCCTACTGTTGAGATGTGCGCCTGCCGTGCCCAGCCGCGGTCGGGGCATTCCCTTGCTCCTGATGAGCAGGGGGAAGGGTTTTCCAACGCGGCGCCGCCGAGAGTTCTTGTCGGGCGAATGAGCCGCGTGGCGTGGGCACCGCCGGCTGTGAGAGGGACGGGAATGGAACCGACCGAGAGCGCCGCCCCGGACTCACGGCTGCGCCGGTTCGCCGAAGCGTGGCGGACGAGCCGGTGGTCCGGGCGGCCTTCGGAGCATCCGGGCGCGGAAGGACGTGCCGGACAGTACACCGCGACCGGCGGCGCCGGCGCCGCCCAGCTCACCGTCGAGCGTGCCCCCGGTGTGCCGGAAGCCGAAGCCGACCGCCAGCTGTCCTGGCCCGCACTGCCCACGGCGGTCGTCGCCGCGGCCGGGTTCGTACTGGGCGCGGGCTTCTACCGGGCCTTCACCGGCGGCCACGCGCTGTTCCCGTCCGGCACCGTCGGCTGGTCGCTGGCCGTGCTGACCGGCGTCATCGTGGGCCACCTGGTCGCCCTCGGCCGGGCCCGCTGGTGGGGCGGCACCGGCTCGGGCGCCGCCTTGACCCTCGCCGTCCTGGTGCTGTACGGCTGGGTGCCCGCCGGCATGGTCAGCCTCACCGTCGTCCTGCTGGTCGGCATAGCCAGGCGCCACCGCTGGCGGCAGGGCATCCTGCACGGCGCGGTGGACATCCTCGGCATAGCCGCCGGCGCCCTGGTCCTCGCCGCGTTCGGCCAGTCGCCGTCCGTCGAGACCCCCTGGAACCCCGACACCTGGACCTTCTACACCGGCCCCGAGGTGGTCCTGGTCGCCGTGGCCTACCTCGCGGTCACCCGGGCCCTGGGCTGGTACCTGCACTCCTCCCGCCACGCCGGTCTGCCCACCGTGGCCCGCACCGCCCTGGTCAGACAGGGTCTGGTCGCGGTCGCCCTGCTCGGCATCGCCCCGCTGGTGTGCGTGGTCGCCACCGCCAAGCCGGTGCTGCTCCCGCTGTTCGCGATCCCCCTGATCGCCCTCGACTCCACCCTGTGGATGGCCCGGGCCCGCGCCGAGGAACAGCTGCGTGACCCGCTGACCGGACTGCCCAACCGCCAGTGGCTCCTGGAGCGCATCTGGTCCGCCCTGGACGACGCCGAGCGCATCGGCGCTCGGTCCGCCCTGATGCTCATCGACCTCGACCGCTTCCGCTCGGTCAACGACACCCTGGGCCATCTCGCCGGTGACCGGCTCCTGCTGCAGATCGCCGACCGGCTGCGGATCGCCCTGCCGCGCGGCGCGGAGGCGGCCCGGCTCGGCGGGGACGAGTTCGCCGTCTTACTGCCGGTCGCCGACTCCACGACCTCCGCGACCCGGGTCGCCCGCAACCTGGTCGCAGCCCTCAGCTCCCCGCTCGACCTCGACGGACTCACCCTCGTCCTGGAGGCCAGCGCCGGCGTCGCCGTCTTCCCCGACCACGCCGTGGACGCCGAGGGCCTGCTGCGGCGGGCCGACGTGGCGATGTACCAGGCCAAGCGGGACCGCACGGGCGTGGAGGTCTACGAGTCCAAGCGGGACTCCAACACCCCCGACCGGCTCGGGCTGCTCGGCGACCTGCGCCGCGCGCTGGACGCGCACGAGGTGCAACTGCACTACCAGCCCAAGGTCCGCTTCGACGGACAGGTCGCCGGTCTGGAGGCCCTCGTCCGCTGGGTGCACCCGGAGCGCGGCAAGGTGCCGCCGGACGAGTTCATCGCGATCGCCGAGTCGTCCGGCCTGATGCCCCACCTCACCGAGTACGTCCTCGACACGGCCCTCGCCCAGGTCGCCGAGTGGCGCGCACAGGGCCTGCACGTGCCGGTGGCGGTCAACGTCTCCCCGCGTGACGTCCACACCCCCGGCTTCGCCGGCTCGGTCGCCGCGCGCCTCGCCCGGCACGGCGTCCCGGCGGGAGCGCTCCAACTGGAGATCACCGAGCACGTCCTGCTGGAGGACCCCTCCCGGGCCGCGGACACCCTCGCCGCACTGACCGGGCACGGCGTGAAGATGTCCCTGGACGACTTCGGCACCGGCTACTCCTCCCTGGTCCACCTGCGCCGCCTCCCCGTCAGCGAACTGAAGATCGACCGCTCCTTCGTGGCCAAGCTGGCCGTCGACACCGAGGACGCGGAGATCGTCCGCTGCACGGTCGACCTCGCCCACTCCCTGGGCCTCCTGGTCGTGGCGGAGGGCGTCGAGGACGACGAGACCTGGGAGCGCCTGCGCGACATGGGCTGCGACGCCGTACAGGGCTGGCTGGTCGCGGCGGCGATGCCCCCGGAGGAGACGACGGCGTGGCTGCTGGCCCGGGGGTCGCGGGGCTGGCAGCGACCCAGGGCGGCGCTGCCCGCAGCGGAGTGAACATTCCAGCCCACGTGCACGGCATTCGCCTTCAGGGGCGCGGGGAACTGCGCGACAAGCCACGACGTACCCGCAGCCGCTCGACGACGGACTCGGGCACCCCCTCGCGAATCCGTTTAACAGCCAGAGGCACCCGCCCCATAGGATTGGCCCCAAACCACACGCACTCACCCCAGAGGATCGCTGCATGCCTGGCATCACGCGCGAGGAGGTCGCCCACCTCGCACGGCTGGCGCGTCTGGAGCTGAAGCCCGAAGAGCTCGAGCACTTCGCGGGACAGCTCGACGACATCATCGGCGCGGTCGCACGCGTCAGTGAGGTCGCCGACCAAGACGTACCGCCGACCTCGCACCCGCTCCCGCTGACGAACGTCATGCGGGCGGACGAGGTCCGTCCGTCGCTCACCCCCGAGCAGGCGCTCTCCGGCGCCCCGGCCCAGGAGCAGCAGCGTTTCAAGGTGCCGCAGATCCTGGGGGAGGACTAAGAAGCCATGACGGACATCATCAAGCTCACGGCCGCCGAGACCGCCGAGAAGATCGCCTCCGGCGAGCTCACCGCGGTCCAGGTCACCGAGGCCCACCTGGCCCGTATCGAGGCCGTCGACGAGAAGGTGCACGCCTTCCTGCACGTCGACCGCGAGGGCGCGCTGGCGCAGGCCCGTGCCGTCGACGAGAAGCGCGAGCGGGGCGAGAAGCTCGGGCCGCTGGCCGGTGTGCCCCTCGCGCTGAAGGACATCTTCACCACCGAGGGCATCCCGACGACCGTCGGTTCCAAGATCCTCGAGGGCTGGATCCCGCCGTACGACGCGACCCTCACCAAGCGGCTCAAGGCCGCCGACGTCGTCATCCTCGGCAAGACCAACATGGACGAGTTCGCCATGGGGTCCTCCACCGAGAACAGCGCCTACGGCCCGACCGGCAACCCCTGGGACCTCACCCGGATCCCCGGCGGCTCCGGCGGCGGCTCCTCGGCCGCGCTGGCCGCGCACATGGCGCCCCTCGCCATCGGCACCGACACCGGCGGCTCGATCCGCCAGCCGGCCGCCGTCACCGGCACGGTCGGCGTCAAGCCGACGTACGGCGCGGTCTCCCGCTACGGCATGGTCGCCTTCTCCTCCTCCCTCGACCAGGGCGGGCCCTGCGCCCGTACGGTCCTGGACGCGGCGCTCCTTCACGAGGTCATCGCCGGGCACGACCCGATGGACTCCACCTCGATCGACGCGCCGGTCCCGCCGGTCGTCGAGGCCGCCCGCAACGGCAGCGTCACCGGCATGCGCGTCGGTGTCGTCAAGCAGTTCCGCGGCGAGGGCTACCAGGCCGGCGTCATCCAGCGCTTCGACGAGTCGGTCGCCCTCCTCAAGGAGCTGGGCGCCGAGATCGTCGAACTGGACTGCCCGTCCTTCGACCTGGCGCTGTCCGCGTACTACTTGATCGCGCCCTCCGAGTGCTCCTCCAACCTCGCCCGCTTCGACGGCCTGCGCTACGGCCTGCGGACCGGCGACGACGGCAGCCACTCGGCCGAGGAGGTCACCTCCCTCACCCGTGAGGCGGGCTTCGGCCCCGAGGTCAAGCGCCGGATCATGCTCGGCACGTACGCCCTGTCGAGCGGGTACTACGACGCCTACTACGGCTCCGCGCAGAAGGTCCGCACGCTGATCACGCGCGACTTCGAGAAGGCGTTCGAGCAGGTCGACGTGATCGTCTCGCCGACGACTCCGACCACCGCCTTCCCGATCGGCGAGCGCGCCGACGACCCGATGGCGATGTACCTGGCCGACCTGTGCACCATCCCGACCAACCTGGCGGGCAACGCGGCGATGTCGCTGCCGTGCGGCCTCGCCCCGGAGGACAACCTCCCGGTCGGTCTGCAGATCATCGCCCCGGCCCTGAAGGACGACCGCCTCTACAAGGTCGGCGCCGCCGTCGAGGCCGCCTTCGTGGAAAGGTGGGGCCACCCGCTCCTGGAGGAGGCACCGTCGCTGTGAGCAAGCTGAACAAGGCGAAGGACTTCAAGAAGTCCAAGTCCGGCACGTACCTGTCCATCGCCACCACGGCGTTCGGCGCCATCGGCGTCGCCAAGCGGCTCAGGAAGGCGCGCGCCGAGAACGACACGCTGGTCCTGATCGACGCGACCGTGGCCGCCGTCGCCGTCGTCACCGGCCTCGCCGTCCTGTACCGCGAGCTGAAGCGGCTGGGCGACGACGACGTCCTGCTGGGCTGAGAGGGAAGTTACACCGTGACCACCACGACCGACCTGGTGTCGTACGAGGACGCTCTCGCGTCGTACGACCCCGTCATGGGCCTCGAGGTCCATGTCGAACTCGGCACCAAGACCAAGATGTTCTGCGGCTGTTCGACCGAGCTCGGTCAGGACGCCAACACGCAGACCTGCCCCGTCTGCCTCGGCCTGCCCGGCGCCCTCCCGGTCGTCAACGCGACCGGCGTGGAGTCGGCGATCAAGATCGGTCTCGCGCTGAACTGCGAGATCGCCGAGTGGTGCCGCTTCGCCCGGAAGAACTACTTCTATCCGGACATGCCGAAGAACTTCCAGACCTCCCAGTACGACGAGCCGATCGCCTTCAACGGCTACCTCGACGTCCAGCTCGAGGACGGCGAGACCTTCCGGGTGCAGATCGAGCGCGCCCACATGGAGGAGGACACCGGCAAGTCGACCCACGTGGGCGGCGCGACGGGCCGTATCCACGGCGCCTCGCACTCCCTGCTCGACTACAACCGCGCCGGGATCCCGCTCATCGAGATCGTCACCAAGCCGATCGAGGGCGCGGGCGAGCGTGCTCCCGAGGTCGCGCGGGCCTACGTCCGCGAGCTGCGCGAGGTCATCAGGGCGCTCGGCGTCTCCGAGGCCCGCATGGAGATGGGCCAGATGCGCTGCGACGTGAACCTGTCGCTGCGCCCGCACGGCACCGAGAAGTTCGGCACCCGTTCGGAGACGAAGAACGTCAACTCGCTGCGGTCCGTGGAGCGCGCGGCCCGCTTCGAGATCCAGCGGCACGCGGCCGTCCTGAGCAGCGGCGGGACGATCGTCCAGGAGACCCGGCACTTCCACGAGGACACGGGGTCGACGACCTCGGGCCGGGTGAAGGAGGAGGCCGAGGACTACCGGTACTTCCCCGAGCCGGACCTCGTGCCGGTGGCCCCCTCGCGCGAGTGGGTCGAACAGATCCGGGCGGCCCTGCCCGAGCTGCCGCTGGTGCGCCGCAACCGGCTCGTCGCCGAGTGGGGCATCACGGCCCTCGACATGCAGGCGATCCTCAACGCCGGTGCCCTGGACCTGATCGTCGCCACCATCGACGCCGGAGCCGACGCGGCCTCCGCCCGCAAGTGGTGGATGGGCGAACTCGCCCGCAGCGCCAACGAGTCCGGCAAGGCGCTCGACGAACTGGCCATCACCCCGGCGCAGGTCGCCCGGGTGACCGAGCTGGTCGCGAAGGGTGACCTGAACGACAAGCTGGCCCGCCAGGTCATCGAAGGCGTCCTCGCGGGCGAGGGCACCCCGGACGAGGTCGTCGAGAAGCGCGGTCTGAAGGTCGTGTCGGACGAGGGCGCCCTCGGCACCGCCGTCGACGAGGCCATCGCCGGCAACCCGGGCATCGCCGACAAGATCCGCTCCGGGAAGGTCGCCGCGGCCGGCGCCCTGGTCGGCGCGGTCATGAAGGCGACCCGCGGTCAGGCCGACGCGGCCCGCGTCAAGGAGCTGATCCTGGAGAAGCTGGGCGTCAGCGAAGGCTGAGCCGAAGCACGCGGTACGGCCCCGGAGGACATCGCCTCCGGGGCCGTACGGCTGTTCATGGCTGCTTACGGCTTTAGCTGCTTACGGCGTCCCACGAGCCGTACGAAGCCCAGCGAGCGGCCCTCGTCGGCCCGGACCATCTCGCCGACCTCGCGGGCCATCGTGCGGTGGAACTCCTCGGGGCTCTCCTCGGCGACCACCTCGCACCACAGCAGCCAGTCGCGCCAGCCGTCCGGCTGCCAGTCGGCCGTCTCCACCTCGACGGCCCCGCCGCGGGTCCAGTGGCGCCGCCACCAGTCGGCGGTGTGGAAGCACCAGAAGTCGGGCTGCCACCACTGCTTGAGGTGTTCCGGCGGCTCGGTGCCGTCCGGCTCCTCCCGCAGCGCCGGCACCACGACCCCGATCCGCCCGCCCGGCTTCAGCAGCCGGGTCAGCGTGGGCAGGTAGAGGTCGTCCGTGCCGAAGTACTGGTACGCGTCGATGCTCACGATCGCGTCGAAGCTGCCCTCGGCGAACGGCAGGTCGTGCGCCTCGGTGTGCACGGGCAGCACCCGGTCGGCGAACCCGGCCTCGGCGATGCGCCGCGCGTTCTCGTCCGGCCTTACCCACAGGTCGGCCGCGGTGACCTGGACGTCGTACTCCCGGGCCAAGAAGACCGAGGTCATCGCCCGGCCGCAGCCCAGGTCGAGCACGCGGGCGCAGGGGCGCAGGGTGTCCAGGCCGAGGGCCGGCGCGAGCCACTCCAGCAGCCACAGCGCGTTCGGGCCCATCTGGTTCTCGATGACCCAGCGGACGTCGTAGCTGTTGCTGCGGGGGTAGCGGGCCTGCGTCAGCCGTCGGGTGAGGTCCTCATTCGAGGTCTGCGAGGTCCTCGGGGTGATGTCGTTCGGCATCGGTGAACGGGCTCCTTGAGTCCTGAGAGACGGAAAGGGATACGGCGGAGCTCGGTCGGACGCTCAAACAACGCACCTGCTTCGGTCGGGGGCCGGACGGGCCCGGGTTCTCTCAGCCGAACACGCTACGCTCGCCCGCCATGAACGGTCCTCTGAATTCCGAGCCGTCCGACATACAGGAGGAGTACGACAGCCAGGCGCTGGACGCCCGGCGGGCCCGCTGGACGGCCTCCGGCACCGGCGCCCTGCTGGCCCTCGCCGGGCTGGCCGCGGCGGCGCTCCGCGCGGCCGGCACCGCCCCCGCGCTGGTGCCCGCGGCCTACGCCTTCGGTGCCGCGGTGTGCGCGCTCGCCGCGGTCCTGGGCTCCCGGGGACGCACCCGCAGAGCCCTGTGGCTGCTGATCGTCGGCGTCATGGTGATGGCGCTGGGCGACCAGTTCGACTGACGTGACAGAGTGAACGTTACTGTCCTGTGATCTGTCTCCCACTCCTGTGAATAAGCGCACGATGGCGGTAAACGATCACTTTTGCCTGCAAGAGTGGTCCAGGCATTGCTCATGCGTTCTTTGCGGGCGGTTCACCTCATGAACGACTGTTCCCGGTCAAAGATCCACAATTCACCACCCTGGGAGCACGTTCGTGGCAGCCCTCGCACGCTGGTGTGTCCGACGACGCCTGGTCGTCGTCCTCCTGTGGCTCCTCGCCCTCGGCGGGGTCAGCGCGGGTGCCGCCGTCGCCGGGTCCGCGTACTCGAACGACTACGAGGTCCCGGGCACCGAGTCGGGCCGCGCCACCCAGCTGCTCGAACACGGCTTCCCCGACCTCGGCGGCGACAGCGACACGGTCGTCTGGCACGTCACCTCGGGCTCCGTCCGGGACGCCGACGTCGAGCAGACGATGACCACCGCCCTGGGCGAGATCGCGGACCTGCCCGGGGTGAGCGCCGTGGTCAGCCCGTACGACGACGCGGGCGCCGGCCGGGTCAGCGCCGACGGGCACACCGCGTACGCCACCGTCACCTTCGCCGACTCGGCCGAGGACATCCACGCCTCCGAGGCCAGGGCCGTCGTGAAGACCGCCAAGGCCGCGGAGGC
Source organism: Streptomyces sp. NRRL B-24085 (assembly GCF_001282115.1). Taxonomy (GTDB): domain Bacteria; phylum Actinomycetota; class Actinomycetes; order Streptomycetales; family Streptomycetaceae; genus Streptomyces. Next base: position 16,779 of record NZ_LJBR01000111.1, read on the forward strand.
CGACGGGCTCCAGGTGGAGCTGGGCGGCAGCGCCATCGCCCTCACCGAACCCTCGGGCGGGCACGTCGCCGAGGTCGTCGGGGTCCTCGTGGCCGCCGTCGTGCTGTTCCTGGCCTTCGGTTCGCTCGCCGCCTCGCTGCTGCCCATCGCCACCGCCCTGGTCGGCGTGGGCACCGCCTGGGCGGGCATCGTGCTGCTCGGGCACACCATGACCGTCGCCGACTTCGCGCCCATGCTCGGCATGCTGATCGGACTCGGCGTCGGCATCGACTACGCGCTCTTCATCGTCACCAGACACCGGCGCGGCCTCAAACGCGGGCTGGGCGTCGCCGAGTCCGTCGAGAACGCCGTCACCACCACCGGGCGCGCGGTCGTCTTCGCGGGTGCCACCGTTTGCATCGCCCTGCTGGGCATGCTGATCCTGCGGCTCGGCTTCCTCAACGGCGTCGCGATCGCCGCCTCCCTGACCGTCGTCCTCACGGTCGCCGCGTCCGTGACCCTGCTGCCCGCCCTCCTTTCCCTCATCGGCATGCGCGCCCTGAGCCGGCGCGAGCGGCGCCGGCTCGCCGAGCACGGGCCCGAGCCGGAACTGCCGACCGGGTTCGCCCACCGCTGGTCCGCGTTCGTGGAACGGCACCCCAAGCTGCTCGGCGGGATCGCCCTGCTGGTTGTCACCGTCCTCGCCCTGCCCACGCTCGGCCTCCGGCTCGGCACCTCCGACCAGGGCAACGACCCGAGGTCCTCGACCACCCGGCAGGCCTACGACCTCCTCGCCGAGGGCTTCGGCCCCGGCGTCAACGGTCCGCTGACCCTGGTGACCCCCGTCGCGGGCGCCGAGGACAGACTCCGCCTCGACAACCTCGACGCCACCCTGCGCACCACCGAGGGCATCGCGTCCACCAGCCCGGTCAGCTACGACGCCGGCGGCGACCTCGCCTACTTCACGATCGTCCCCGACTCCGCCCCGCAGTCCCGGCAGACCAGCGACCTCGTGGACCGGCTGCGCACCGAGGTGCTGCCGCGCGCCGAGACCGGCACCTCCCTCGACATCCACGTCGGCGGGATGACCGCCTCGTACGACGACTTCGCCGATGTCATCGTCGGCAAGCTGCCCCTGTTCGTCGGCGTCGTCATCGGCCTGGGCTGTCTGCTGCTCCTGCTCGCCTTCCGCTCCGTCGGCATCCCGCTGAAGGCCGCCGCGATGAACGTCGCCGCCGTCGCCGCCGCCTTCGGGGTGGTCGTGGCGATCTTCCAGTGGGGCTGGGGGAGCGAACTGCTGGGGCTGGGCCGCGCCGGGCCCATCGAGCCCTTCCTGCCCGTGATCATGGTCTCGGTCCTCTTCGGGCTCTCCATGGACTACCAGGTCTTCCTGGTCAGCCGGATGTACGAGGAGTGGCTGGAGACCGGCGACAACCGGCGGGCCGTGCGTGTCGGCCTCGCCGAGACCAGCCGGGTGATCAACTCCGCCGCGGTCATCATGATCTCCGTCTTCCTCGCCTTCGTCCTCAGCGGCGACCGCGTGATCGCCATGTTCGGCATCGCGCTCGCCGCCGCCGTGGCCCTCGACGCCTTCGTCCTCCGCACGCTCCTCGTCCCCGCCCTCATGCACCTGCTCGGCGGCGCCAACTGGTGGCTGCCCGGCTGGCTGGACCGCCGCATGCCCCGCATCAGCATCGAACCGCCCGAGTGCCGCGCCGCGCATGAAAGGCTGGACGCGGTCGTGGAGCAACTGGAGAAGGAGCGGGACGGGGATGTACGCGATATCGCTGGGTGACGACGGGGCGGAACTGCGGCCCCTGGAGCCGTGGCACGCGGAGGAGTTCCTCGCCAACCTGGAGCGGGGCCGCGAGTTCATCGGGCAGTTCATCCCCTTCGGCTCCCAGGCCGTCGACGTGGCCTCCGCGCGCGAGACACTCCAGCGGTACGCGCGGATGCGCGCCGACGACACCGGCGGCTACCACGGCATCTGGCTGGACGGAAAGCTCGTCGGCGGGGTGCTCACCCTGAACTTCGACGCCGAGCAGGGCAACTGCGAGGTCGGCTGCTGGCTGGAGCCCGCCGCGACCGGCCGCGGACTGATCACCCGGGCCATGCGGGTGCTGATCGACTGGGTGGTCGAGGAACGCGGGATCCACCGGATCGAATGGGTCGCCGCGGCAGGGAACACGGCCAGCCTCAACGTCGCCCGGCGCCTGGGAATGACCCGCGACGGGGTCCGCCGCCAGGCCCACCCCTATCGTGGCGTACGGCACGACCTCGAGGTGTGGTCGGTTCTCGCCCCCGAGTGGCGTGCGGCACGCGCGCGTGCAGCCCGGAACGATCATTAAGAACCCTCTCAGACAGGATCCGTACGGTGCCCGACATGGGAACGAAGACTGCTGACGAAACCGGCGCCGAGGCCACGACCGACGAGCAGAAGGTGAGCGTCGCCACGACCGACGAGGTGACGGAGACGGAGGCCGTCGCGGCCGAGGGGATCGACGACGAGCCCGTCGAGGCCACCCGGAAGGAGGGCCCCACCGGCGTCGGCCAGGGCGCGGGTGCCGTCGTGTCCGCCGCGCTCGGCCTGGTCTCGCTCACCGGGAGCTGGATCGGCACGGTGGCCGCGGCCCGCGAGACCCTCGTCGGCCAGCTGGAGACCTCGTCCAGCGCGAGCGTCGCCAAGCAGGTCAAGGAGGTCTACGGCGACGCCTGGCAGACCACCGCGCTGTGGGGCGGCGTCTTCGCGCTGTTCGCCCTGGTCGTCGGTGTCGCGGTGCTGGCCCGGCCCGCCTTCGGCGCCCCCGGCAGGCCGCAGGCGGGGTGGATCAAGTCCGTCGCCTGGGGCGGTGTCGCGCTCGGGGTCATCGGTTTGCTCCTGGCCGTGCTCAAGTACACCGGCCTGCTGGTGGGCCTGCCCTCCGCGAGCTGAAGAACCGCAGGTCACGAGGGGTCTCAGAGCATCCGTAGGTACCTTACGGAGCTCCTGAGGCCCCTCTCGCGCGTCTAAGGCCCCCGCGGCCCCCGAAGATGCGGAACTCTCCCGATGTGGCGGACCCCCTCGGAGACGAAGGTGGAGGCATCGCAGAAAGCGAAGCCCGAAACCGACTCCGACAAGGACCACGCCATGTATGCCGAGTACGAGCTCTCCCAGTACCGTTCCGCCGAACTCCTCCGCCAGGCCGAGCACGAGCGGCTCGTCCGCGAGACCCTGCGCGGCCGCCGCGCCGCCCGCCGCGAAGCCGCCGAACGCACCGCGGAGGCCGATTCGCATACCGGCCGCCCCCGGCGGCACCGGTTCCTCCGCACGGCGTGAGCGCCGGGGGGAGGGAGGACGGCCGCACGGCACTGCCCGTCCCCGCGGCCACCGCCACGGCCGTCCTCCCTGCGATCGGGACCGGCCGGGAGACCGGGCCCGCCCCGAAAACGGGTGACGCGGTGTCGGACCCGCGTGCCATGCTCGGGCCCGTGGAGACCAGGTCCGTCAGTCCCGTGTTCGTCGGCCGCACCGAAGAACTGAACAGCCTGAACGAAGCGCTCTCCCGCGCCGCCGCGGGAGAGCCGCAGGCGTTGCTGCTCGGCGGCGAGGCCGGCGTCGGCAAGACCCGGCTCGTCGAGGAGTTCGCCACCGCCGCCTGCCGGCAGGGCGCGGTCGTCGCCCTCGGCGGCTGCGTGGAGATCGGCGCCGACGGACTGCCCTTCGCCCCCTTCTCCACCGCCCTGCGCGCCCTGCGCCGCGCCCTGCCCGAGGAACTGGCCGCCGCGGCCGCGGGCCAGGAGGAGGAACTGGCCCGGCTGCTGCCCGAGGTCGGCGAGGCGATCCCCGCCCGCGGCACCGGCCGCCACGACGAGGAGAGCATGGCCCGCCTCTTCGAACTCACCGCCCGCCTCCTGGAACGCGTCGCCGCCGAACGCACCGTCGTCGTCGCCCTGGAGGACCTGCACTGGGCCGACGCCTCCACCCGCCACCTCCTGGCCTACCTCTTCCGCACCCTGCGCACCGGCCGCCTGGTCGTCCTCGCCACCTACCGCGCCGACGACATCCACCGCCGCCACCCGCTGCGCCCCCTGCTCGCCGAACTCGACCGGCTGCGCACGGTCCGCCGCATCGAACTCGGCCGCTTCAACCGGGACGAGGTGAGCCGCCAGATAGCCGGGATCCTCGCCACCGAGCCCCACCCCGCCCAGGTCGACGAGATCTTCGAACGCTCCGACGGCAACGCCTTCTTCGTCGAGGAACTCGCCGTCTGCGCCACCGAGGGCTGCGGCCCGGGGCTCACCGACTCGCTGCGGGACCTGCTCCTGGTGCGCGTCGAGGGGCTGCCCGAGAGCACCCAGCGGGTCGCCCGGGTCGCCGCCGAGGGCGGCTCCACCGTGGAGTACCGGCTCCTCGCCGCCGTCACCCGGCTCGCCGAGGACGACCTCATCGAGGCGCTGCGGGTCGCCGTCAACGCCAACATCCTCATCCCGGCACCCGACGGCGACGGCTACCGCTTCCGGCACTCCCTGGTCCGCGAGGCCGTCGCCGACGACCTGCTGCCCGGCGAACGCTCCCGCCTCAACCGCCGCTACGCCGAAGCCCTGGAGGCCGACCCCACGCTCGTCCCCGCCGACGAGCGGGTCATGCGGCTGGCCAGCTACTGGTACCACGCCCACGACGCCGCCAAGGCGCTGCCCGCCGTCCTGGACGCCTCCGTCACCGCCCGCCGCCGGCACGCCTACTCCGAACAGCTCCGGCTCCTGGAACGCGCGATGGAGCTGTGGGACTCCACCCCCGAGGACGTCCGGGCCGCCCTGCGCCCCGTCGACTACACCGAGGTCTACCCTCCCTGCGGCTGCGACCCCGCCACCACTCCGCTGCGCTACCTCGACCTGATGGCCGAGGCCGCCGTCGCCGGCCGGCTGGGCGGCGAACGCGAACGCGCCCTGAAGATCACCAAGCGGGCGCTGAACCTCCTGGAGGACGACGGCGACCCGCTGCGCGCCGCCTGGTTCTGGGTCCAGCGCTCCCATCTCGTCCAGGGACTGGCCCGCGGCGACGGCTGGGCCGAACTGGCCACCGCCGAGGACCTGGTCCGCGGCCTGCCGCCGTCCGAGGTGCACGCCGAGGTCCTCGCCAACGTCGCCCACTGGTCCATGATCCACATCCCGGGACCGGAGGCCATCCTGGCCGCCGAGCGCGCCGTGGAGTACGCCCGCATGGTCGACGCACGCGAGATCGAGATGAACGCGCGACTCACCCACGCGGGCCTCGCCGTCGAGTCCGGTGGTGTCGAGACCGGGCTGGCCGAGATGTTCGCGATCCTGCGGCAAGCTCTCGACGACGGCACCTCCGCCGTCGCCAGCCGGGTCTACGTCAATCTGCCCAGCGCCCTCGAAGCCATCGGACGGTCCCGGGAAGCCGTGCCGATCCTGGAAGAAGGGATCGGCTACGCCCGGCAGTTCGGCCTGTCCGACAAGGAAGCCTGGATCTGGGGCAACCTCGCCGAGTCCCTCTTCTCCCTGGGCCGCTGGGACCAGGCCGCGGAAGCCGCCACCCGGGCCGAACTCGTCGGTCAGAGCGCCAAGCCCCGCGCCTTCCACGCCGTGAACCGGGCGGCGCTCGCCCTCTCCCGCGGCAACCTCACCGAAGCCGCACGTCAACTGGACGCCGCGCGCGGCTACTTCGGCTCCCACGACCAGGCTCCCCAGCATGAACTCCCCCTCGCCGACATCACCATCGCAGTCGCCGCCGGCGAAGGCCGCCTCCTGGACGCCCGCGCCGAACTGGAACGCGTCCTGGACTCCGGCTTCCCGCCCGGCACCCAGCGCTACGCCTGGCCCCTGCTGCTCACCGCGGCCACCATGGAGGCCGACAGCCTCGGCCTGCCCGTCGCCGAACAGGGCCGTTCGAAGATCCTCCACCGCATCCGGGAGGCCGCCAGGCCCCTCGCCACCCATGCGCCCGTCTGGCTGGCCCACGACCGCTGGCTCCGCGCCGAACTGCTGCGCGCCGAGTGCGCCGACACCCCGGACCACTGGTACGAGGCCCTCAGCGCCGTCGAGCCCCTGGAACGCCCCTACGACCTCGCCCGCGTCCGCCACCGGCTCGCCGCGGCCCTCCTGTCCGCCCCCGGCGGCACCGAGCAGCCCGAACGCGAGCGGGCCACCGAACTGCTCCGCCTCGCCCATGCCGCCGCCGACCACCTCGGCGCCCGGCCGCTCGCCGACGCGGTCCTGCTGCTCGCCCGGCGCGCCCGCCTCACCCTGACCGCGGCCCCGGTGCCCGACCGCGTCGACCCGGTCCGCTCCCTCGGCCTCACCGGCCGCGAACGCGACGTCCTGCGCCTGGTCGCGCTGGGCCGCACCAACCGCCAGATCGCGGAGGAACTCTTCATCTCCCCGAAGACGGCCAGCGTCCACGTGTCCAACATCCTCGCCAAGCTCGGCGTCTCCGGACGGGGAGAAGCGGCGGCGGTGGCGCACCGGCTCGGGCTCTTCCCGGCGGAGGCTCTCCGGGCGCCGATCGCCGAGTGAGGCGTACGGTGGAGGGGACCGGCCGGGGAGGCTGCATGTTCAACATGTTCGAGGAACTGTTCGCGCCTGGCCGGAAGCACACCCGGGACGAACAGAACCGGCTGGAGCTGACCCGCGAGGACGTCGGCGACGGCGACCCCGGACGCGGGCCGATAGACCTCACGTCCGGGAAGGTCGTCGTCCGCAGGCCCGAGCCGGACGAGGGCGAGGCCCCGGGCACGGACCGGGATCCGGACGAGCAACCGGCTAGCTGACCTGTATCTCCAGGATCCTGTCGTCCCCCGCCTTAGGGCTGCCGCGGCCGTCGGTGTTGCTGGTGACGAGCCACAGCTTGTCCCCGCCCGCGGAGACCACCGTGCGCAGCCGACCGTACTCACCCTCCAGGAAGGCCTGCGGGGCAGCCGAGGCCGCTGTGCCCTCCAACGGGACGCGCCACAGGCGCCGGCCCTTGAGACCGGCCATCCAGACCGAGCCCTCGGCGTAGGCGACACCGCTGGGGGAGGCGTCGTCGGTGTGCCACTGGGTCACCGGGTTGTGGAACTTGCTGTCGTCGGACTTGCCCTCGGCCGTGGGCCAGCCGTAGTTGTCGCCCGGCTTGATCGCGTTCAGCTCGTCCCAGGTGTCCTGGCCGAACTCCGAGGCGAACAACCGCTGCTTGGAGTCCCAGGCGAGACCCTGCACATTGCGGTGGCCGTAGGAGTACACGGGCGAGTCCGGGAAGGGGTTGCCCGGGGCCGGGTCGCCCTCCGGGGTCAGGCGCAGGATCTTGCCGCCCAGGGACCCGCGGTCCTGGGACAGGCCGGTGTTGCCGCTCTCACCGGTGCCCGCGTACAGCATGCCGTCCGGGCCGAACGCGATCCGGCCGCCGTTGTGGATGAAGCCCTTCGGGATGCCCTTGAAGACGGTGTCGGGGGCGCCCAACTGTTCACCGGACGCCTTCTGCTCGTCGTACACCATCCTGACCACGCGGTTGTCCGAGTCGGAGGTGAAGTAGGCGTAGACCATGTGGTCCGAGGCGTAGTCCGGGGACAGGGCGATGCCCAGCAGACCGCCCTCACCGGCCGCGGACACCCCGGAGACCCGGCCCAGCTCCGTCTTCCTGCCCGACTGCCCGTCGACCCGGGTGATCGTGCCCTCGTCCCGTGAGGAGACGAGCAGGTCGCCGTCCGGGAGCGGGGCGAGGCCCCAGGGGGTCTTGAGTCCCTCGGCGACCGTGCGCACCACCTTCACCGAGCCCTTCGCCGGCGGGGTCGCCTCCGCCGCCTGCCGGGTGGGGGAGGAGCCCGCGGCCGTACTGCCCGAAGAGGCGCGGTCGCCGCCCGTCGCGTCACCGCCGCCCCCTCCGCCGTCGGAGGAGCAGCCGGCCGTCAGCAGGAGCGTGGTCGCGGCCAGCACGGCCGTCACAGCTCGACGATGCACGATCATGGTCCCTTCGAAGCGGCGGGTTCTACCTGTCATACACCGCTCGCGCCTCCCAGGTTCCCGATCTCCGGACCCCGATGCGCACACCTCGCCGTCCGCCCCGATCCGCACCCGCCTGGACCCGCTAGTCCCACGACCCCTGCGCCGGTGGAAGTGCCCCCACCTCCGTGAGGTCCTGGGCCGTCAGCCGGAGTGCGGCCGCCCTCGCGTTCTCCGTCGTCCAGCGCTCCTGCTTGGTGCCCGGTACCGGGACCACGTGGCGGCCCTGTGCCAGGACCCACGCCAGTGCCACCTGGGCCGGGGTCACCCCCTCGCCGTGCCGGGCCGCGATGCGGCGCAGACCGGAGACGATCGGCTGGTTCGCGGCCATCATCTCGGCCGTGAAGCGGGGGTGGCGGGCGCGGACGTCGTCCGGTTCGAAGCCCTCGCCCGGGGTCAGGGTGCCGGTCAGGAAGCCGTTGCCGAGGGGCATCGCCGCGAGGAAGCCGATCCCGCGCTCCGCGCACCACGGCACCAGGGTCTCCAGAGCCTCCGGCGACCACACCGACAGCTCCGCCTCCACCGCGCTCACCGGGAAGACCTGCTGGATGCGCCGCAACTGCCGGATCGTGCCGTCGTACAGGTGCGTTCCGGAGCGGCGCCCGCCCCGCGCCCCCATCGCGCAGAGCCCCAACGACCGTACCTTCCCGGCCTGTACGAGTTCCGCCATCGCACCCCAGGTCTCCTCGACCGGGACCTCGGGGTCCTCGCGGTGCAGTTGGTAGAGGTCGATCACATCGGTCTGGAGCCGCCGCAGGGAGGCGTCGCAGGCCCTTCTCACATAGCCGGGGCGGCCGTTGGCCACGATGTGCTGCTCGCCCACCAGCAGTCCGACCTTGGTCGACACGAACGCGTCCTGGCGCCGTTCCTTCAACACCCGCCCCAGCAACAGCTCGTTGGTGAACGGGCCGTACATGTCGGCCGTGTCCAGCAGTGTCGAGCCCAGATCCAGCGCCCGGTGCACGGCCCGGACCGACTCGTCGCCCCGCTGCCGCGACCCGCTGTAGGCCCAGCTCATCGGCATGCACCCGAGTCCGACGGCTCCCACCGCGAGCGCCGCCGCGCCGATCGTCCTGCGCTCCACCTGCTCGTGACCCTCCCTCTTCCGGCCCCCAACCTAACCTCTGGGCCTGCGGGCGCCTGACATAGCCTCCGGAGCATGAGTGCTGACGTGTGGCTGCCGATCCCGCCCGACGACATCGAGGGGCTCCCCGAGGGCCCCGACTACCGCTTCTGGAACGGCCAGGAGGACTTCCCGGCCGACCCGGCCGACTGCGCCTACTACGTCGTCCCCTACATGAAGCCCCTGGACGTCGTCCTGCGTCCGATGCCCCACCTGAGTTCCGTCGAGGTCGTGCAGACGCTGTCGGCGGGCGTCGACAACGTGACCCCTGGCCTGAAGCACCTGCGTCCCGGTGTGCGGTTGTGCAACGCGCGCGGTGTGCACGAGGCGAGCACCGCCGAACTCACGCTCACCCTGATCCTCGCCTCGCTGCGCGGCATCCCCGACTTCGTGCGCGCCCAGGACAAGGGGGAGTGGCGCGGCGGGTTCCGGCCCGCGCTCGCCGACAAGAGCGTCCTCATCGTCGGTTACGGCTCGATCGGCTCCGCCATCGAGGACCGGCTCGTGCCGTTCGAGGTCGCGCGGGTGGCGCGCGTCGCGCGCTCCGCGCGCACCACGGAGCGCGGCCCCGTGCACCCGCTCGCCGAACTGCCCGCCCTGCTCCCCGAGGCGGACGTCGTCATCCTGTCCACGCCCCTCGACGAGACCACGCGTCATCTGGCCGACGCCGAGTTCCTTGCCCGTATGAAGGACGGCGCACTTCTCGTGAACGTCGCCCGCGGCCCGGTCGTCGACACCAAGGCGCTGCTCGCCGAGCTGGAGAGCGGCCGCATCACCGCCGCCCTCGACGTCACCGACCCCGAGCCGCTGCCCCCGGGCCACCCCTTGTGGCAGGCGCCGGGCGTACTCGTCAGTCCCCATGTCGGGGGACCCACGTCCGCGTTCCTGCCGCGCGCCAAACGCCTGTTGGCGGACCAGTTGAACCGTTATGTGAACCAGGAGCCCCTGCGCAACGTGATCCTTACGACGGGGTCCGACGGCGCGTGACGGGTACGCAGCGCACCGGCGGGCGCGGGCGCGCAACGGGCGTGTAATCCGTTTCCGGTACCCTCCGCAACCTTTCGGACGCGGTCCGTGCCCGCATCGCCGCTGGTCGTCACGGAGCGTAGAGGAACTATGTCCCTGAGTGACGAGACTGGTGTATCGTCCCGACAGGGGCTGCGCCGCGCACCGTTCGGCGCCGGGGATGGACATTGCAGACTGTGAGGGGGGCGACGGGCGATGCACGGCCTATGGACCAACCATCCGACGCGGCGGGGCCGCCGGCTCCGACCCTGGCACACGGCCGCGCGCAGACGCGGCCACCACGCCGGTCACGGCGGTCACCACAGCCATCACCGCAGGCACAGCAGCCGCAGGAGGCATGCGCACCCGGCGCACCCGGACCCCCGGGACCCCGGAGCGGCGCGGACCGGGAGGGCCCGGTGACCTCGCCCCCGTCTCCCACGACCACCCTCGACGGAGCGCTGCGGGCCCGGCCCGCGCGAGGGGCGCTGCCCTCCCGGCCGCCGGTCTCCCGCCGCGGGTCGAGCCTGGTCCACCAGCTCCTGCTCGCCCTGGTGTGCGCGGGCTACGCCATCGGCTCCGCGCTCGGCTGGGGCTCGCGCGAAGTGGCCCTGGTCATGGGCGACTTCGGCCTGAGCGCCGCGGCGGCCGCCGCCGCCGTGTCGTGCTTCGTCTACGCCCGTAACCGCCGGGTCCGCTTTCGACCCGCCTGGCTGCTCTTCGCGCTGTCCTCGACGATGGCCTCCCTCGGCAACCTGATCTGGGGGTGGTACGAGGTCGTCCTGGGCCGGGAGGTGCCCAACCCCAGCTACGCCGACCTGTTCTTCCTGTGCTTCGCGCCGCCCGCCATCGTGGGTCTGCTGGTCCTCGCCAAGCGGCCGGTGACCAAGGCGGGCTGGGTCTGCCTAGGCCTCGACTCCTGGCTGATCGGCGGCTCGCTGCTGACGCTCTCCTGGAGCCTGGCCCTCGCCCAGGCGGCGAAGTCCGAGGGGCCGAGCGTCGCGCACACCGCGCTGTCCCTGGCGTACCCGATGCTGGACATCGCCCTCGTCAGCATGGTCCTCGCCCTGCACTTCCGGCGCTCGGCGGTCAACCGCACCGCGGTGAACACCGCCATCGGCGCGCTCGCCCTGACCGTCATGTGCGACGCCCTGTTCACCTCGCCGCTGCTGCACAACAGCTACCGCTCCGGCCAGTTGCTGGACGCGGGATGGTTCGCCGGCTCCCTGCTCCTCGCCTACGCCCCCTGGGCCGCGCCCCGGCACCCCGAGGGCGACCGGCAGCGGCCGGCCGGGCACACGCGCGTGGTGCGCGAACACCTGCCCAGGCAGCGGTTCGGGATCCAGCACCACCCGTCCGCGCAGGGAGCGCCGGGCGGTGAACAGGGCCGGTATCCGGCCACCCGGCCCATCACCGGGTCGCTGGCCGCCCTCACGCCGTACCTCGCCGCCGCGGTCTGCACCCTGGGGATCCTCTACAACGTCCTCAACGGCCGCAGCGTGGACCGGGTGGTGCTGCTCACCGGCGGCACCGTCGTGCTCGCCCTCGTGGTGCGCCAGGGCATCATGCTGCTCGACAACATCACCCTCACCCAGGAACTCGCGCAGAAGGAGAACCACTTCCGCTCCCTGGTGCAGGGCTCCAGCGACGTCATCATGATCGCCGCGCCCAACGGCATCCTCCGGTACGTCTCCCCGGCCGCCGCCGGTGTCTACGGACGCCCCGCCGAGGAGCTCGTGGGCACGGAACTGGCCGGTCTGATCCACCCGGAGGACCTGGGCTGCGTGGTGCACGAGGTGCGGCGCTTCCTGGCCGCCAACCCCCTGGAGGAACCCACCACCCGCATCGAGTGCCGCTTCCGGTCCGGCGACGGCGGCTGGCTCAACGTCGAGTCCACCATCAACCGCCACCACGGCGGCCTCATCTTCAACAGCCGGGACGTGACCGAGAGAGTGCGCCTGCAGGCACAGCTCCAGCACAACGCCGAGCACGACCCGCTGACCGACCTGCCCAACCGCGCCCTGTTCACCCGGCGCGTCCAGCAGGCCCTGTCCGGCCGCCGTTCCTCCGACCGCGGCACGGCCGTCCTCTTCATCGACCTGGACGGCTTCAAGGCCGTCAACGACACGATCGGGCACCAGGCCGGGGACGAGCTGCTGGTCCAGGCCGCCCGCAGACTGCAGGACGCGGTCCGGTACGGCGACACCGCCTCCCGGCTCGGCGGGGACGAGTTCGCCGCGCTGATCGTCGGGGACGGCACCCGTGACCGCACCGCCCGCGAGGGCAACATCCTGGAGCTCGCCGACCGCCTCAGGGTCACGCTCTCGCAGCCGTACCTCATCGACGGCAACGATGTCCGGGTCGCCGCCTCCATCGGGGTCGCCTTCGCCGAGCCCGGCCTCGGAGCGGGCGAGATCCTGCGCAACGCGGACCTCGCGATGTACCGCGCCAAGGCGGGCGGCAAGGGCCGGGTCGAGCTGTACGCGCCGCAGATGCAGCAGGACGTCGTACGCAAGGCGGAGCTGGCCACGCGTCTGCGTGCCGCGCTGCACGACGGCGAGTTCGCCCTGCTGCACCAGCCCGTCGTCTGCCTGGAGGACGGCCGGATCACATCGGTCTCGGCCCAGGCGCGCTGGCGCTCCTCCCAGGGAGTGCTGTTCACGCCCGCCGAGTTCCTGCGGGTGGCCGAGGACAGCGACAAGACGCAGGAGCTGGGCCGCTGGATCCTTGAGGAGGCCGTGGAGCAGGCCGCCGAGCGGGCCGCGAACGGGCTCACCGTGCCCGTGGCGGTCCGGATGGGCGCCCAGCGGCTCCTGGACCGCTCGCTGCCCCTGGGGTCCGTCGAGGCACTGCTGACCCGGCACGGACTGCCGTCCGGCTCCCTGGTCATCGAGCTCTCCGACACCGACCCCCGGGTCTCGCTGGACGAGCTGGAACGCCGGCTGACCGCGCTCCGGCGCGTAGGCGTCCGGATCGCCCTGGACGGCTTCGGCAGCGGCTACGCGGCGATCACCGCGCTGCGCAAACTCCCGGTGGACGTGCTGAAGCTCGACCGCAGCCTGGTCGAGGGCGTCGTCGAGTCCGCCCGCCTGCACAAGATCACCAGCGGGCTGCTCAGGATCGCCGGGGACCTCGGGCTGCAGTCCGTGGCCGACGGGGTGGACCTGCCCGAACAGGTCGTCGCCCTGCGCGCGATGGGCTGCACGCACGGGCAGGGCATGGCGTTCGCCGGGCCGCTGGACGAGTACCGGCTGCGCAGGGCGCTGGCCTCGGGGTGCTACCCGGTGCCGCACGGCCCCGCGGAGCCCGCGTTCGTGGGCGGCGGTACGGGCGGGTACAGCGCAGGCATGACCGCCGTACTCGGTGGTGGGACGGCCCTCCGCTCACATAATGAGACTCCCGTCCCACCCACTTGACAGTGAGTGCGTGCCGGGGGGAGGGTCAGTCTCATGCGCACCCGAATTCTCGTACTTGGAAAGCGCGTCGGCTGACGCTGAGCCACAGACCGCTCAGCGATCCCCACCCGGCGCGCTCCCCTCGCTTGCCTTACGGCACGAGGGGTTTTTTGTTGCCCAGTCTCCCCACCTCAGCTTCACACCCTCAGCATCGAGAAGAGAATGACGATGACCGAGCAGGCCACCGGGGCCCATCCGCAGCCGCGGCCCCGATCCGGAGGACAGCAGTCCGCCCCCGAGCACGTCACGGGCGCGCAGTCCCTCATCCGCTCTCTCGAGGAGGTCGGCGCCGAGACGGTATTCGGCATCCCCGGTGGCACGATCCTTCCGGCGTACGACCCGCTGATGGACTCCACCAAGGTGCGCCACATCCTGGTCCGTCACGAGCAGGGCGCGGGCCACGCGGCCACCGGTTACGCGCAGGCGACAGGCAAGGTCGGCGTCTGCATGGCGACCTCGGGACCGGGCGCGACCAACCTGGTCACCCCGATCGCCGACGCGCAGATGGACTCGGTGCCGCTGGTCGCGATCACCGGACAGGTGGTGTCCTCGGCCATCGGCACGGACGCCTTCCAGGAGGCGGACATCGTCGGCATCACCATGCCGATCACCAAGCACAGCTTCCTGGTCACCAAGGCCGAGGACATTCCCCGGGTGATCGCGCAGGCGTTCCACATCGCGTCCACCGGCCGCCCCGGCCCGGTCCTGGTCGACATCCCCAAGGACATCCTCCAGACGAAGACCACCTTCTCCTGGCCGCCCGTCATGGACCTGCCCGGCTACCGCCCGGTGACCAAGCCGCACGCCAAGCAGATCCGTGAGGGTGCCAAGCTGATCACCCAGGCGAAGCGGCCCGTCCTCTACGTCGGCGGCGGTGTCCTCAAGGCCGGCGCCACCGCCGAGCTGAAGGTCCTCGCCGAACTCACCGGAGCCCCCGTCACCACCACCCTGATGGGGCTCGGCGCGTTCCCCGACAGCCACCCGCTGCACGTGGGAATGCCGGGCATGCACGGTTCGGTCACCGCCGTCACCGCGCTGCAGAAGGCCGACCTGATCGTCGCCCTCGGTACCCGTTTCGACGACCGCGTCACCGGCAAGCTGGACAGCTTCGCCCCGCACGCCAAGATCGTCCACGCCGACATCGACCCGGCCGAGATCGGCAAGAACCGCGCCGCCGACGTGCCGATCGTCGGGGACGCCCGCGAGGTCATCGCGGACCTGATCCAGGCCGTCCAGAAGGAGCACAGCGAGGGCCACCAGGGCGACTACAGCGCCTGGTGGAAGGACCTGTCCCGCTGGCGCGAGACCTACCCGCTCGGCTACGACCTGCCCGCCGACGGCTCGCTCTCCCCGCAGCAGGTCATCGAGCGGATCGGGCAGCTGGCCCCGGAGGGCACGATCTTCGCGGCGGGCGTCGGCCAGCACCAGATGTGGGCCGCGCACTTCATCCAGTACGAGAAGCCCGCCACTTGGCTGAACAGCGGCGGCGCCGGAACCATGGGCTACGCGGTCCCGGCCGCGATGGGCGCCAAGGCCGGCGTGCCGGGCAACACCGTCTGGGCGATCGACGGCGACGGCTGCTTCCAGATGACCAACCAGGAACTGACCACCTGCGCCCTGAACAACATCCCCATCAAGGTCGCCATCATCAACAACGGCGCCCTCGGGATGGTCCGCCAGTGGCAGACCCTCTTCTACAACCAGCGCTACTCCAACACCGTGCTGCACAGCGGCCCGGAGGACATCAACCCGGACGCGAAGGGCACGCGCGTGCCGGACTTCGTGAAGCTGTCCGAGGCGATGGGCTGCGTGGGTCTGCGCTGCGAGCGCCCGGAGGACCTGGACAAGGTCATCGCGGAGGCCAACTCCATCAACGACCGCCCGGTCGTCGTGGACTTCATCGTCCACGAGGACGCGATGGTGTGGCCGATGGTCGCCGCCGGCACCTCCAACGACGAGATCATGGCCGCCCGGGACGTCCGCCCCGACTTCGGCGACAACGAAGACGACTGAGAGCCGTAAAGGAAGCAGATCATGTCCAAGCACACGCTCTCCGTCCTGGTGGAGAACACCCCGGGCATCCTGGCCCGGATCGCCGCCCTGTTCTCGCGCCGCGGCTTCAACATCGACTCGCTCGCGGTCGGTGTCACCGAGCACCCCGAGATCTCCCGGATCACGATCGTGGTCAGCGTGGTCGACGAACTGCCGCTGGAGCAGGTGACCAAGCAGCTCAACAAGCTCGTCAACGTCCTGAAGATCGTCGAACTGGAGCCGGGTTCCGCGGTTCAGCGCGAACTCGTTCTGGTGAAGGTGCGCGCCGACAACGAGACGCGCTCCCAGATCGTCGAGATCGTCCAGCTGTTCCGGGCCAAGACCGTGGACGTCTCCCCGGAGGCCGTCACCATCGAGGCCACCGGTTCCAGCGACAAGCTGTCCGCGATGCTGAAGATGCTGGAGCCCTTCGGCATCAAGGAGCTGGTCCAGTCCGGCACCATCGCGATCGGCCGCGGCGCCCGCTCCATCACGGACCGCTCGCTGCGCGCCCTCGACCGCAGCGCCTGACACCGGCTACGGGCGGCTCCGGCCGCCCGTATGCCGAGACCCCGAGACTTCATCCCATCCCGCCGTCATACGGTGGGACGCAACACCTGCACCCAAGGAGAGAACCCAAAGTGGCCGAGCTGTTCTACGACGCCGACGCCGACCTGTCCATCATCCAGGGCCGCAAGGTCGCGGTCATCGGTTACGGCAGCCAGGGCCACGCCCACGCGCTGTCGCTCCGTGACTCGGGTGTCGACGTGCGTGTCGGTCTGCACGAGGGCTCCAAGTCCAAGGCCAAGGCCGAGGAGCAGGGCCTGCGCGTGGTGACGCCGTCCGAGGCCGCCGCCGAGGCCGACGTCATCATGATCCTGGTCCCGGACCCGATCCAGGCCCAGGTCTACGAGGAGTCCATCAAGGACAACCTGAACGACGGCGACGCGCTGTTCTTCGGCCACGGCCTGAACATCCGCTTCGACTTCATCAAGCCGCCGGCCAACGTCGACGTCTGCATGGTCGCCCCGAAGGGCCCGGGCCACCTCGTCCGTCGCCAGTACGAGGAGGGCCGCGGCGTTCCGTGTATCGCGGCCGTCGAGCAGGACGCGTCGGGCAACGCCTTCGCGCTCGCGCTGTCGTACGCCAAGGGCATCGGCGGCACCCGCGCCGGCGTCATCAAGACGACCTTCACCGAGGAGACCGAGACCGACCTGTTCGGTGAGCAGGCCGTGCTCTGCGGTGGTACGGCCGCGCTGGTCAAGGCCGGTTTCGAGACGCTGACCGAGGCCGGCTACCAGCCGGAGATCGCGTACTTCGAGTGCCTGCACGAGCTCAAGCTGATCGTGGACCTCATGTACGAGGGCGGCCTGGAGAAGATGCGCTGGTC
>NZ_LJBR01000112.1 GCF_001282115.1 Streptomyces sp. NRRL B-24085
GGGTGGTAGCTGGGCGGTGAGGCGGTGGGCCAGGAGGGCTGCCGGGCGGTGCAGGGGTTCCATGGGGAGGCGCGCGGTCAGGGCGTCCCGTACGTCGGTGGGGGTGAGGTCCCGTTCCAGCCAGGCGGCGACTCCGGGGGCCAGGTGTTCCGTGTCTGTGGCCGAGAGGAGCAGGCGGGGGTCGTGGCGGCGGAGCGTGGCGAGGAGCTCGATCGCCCGCTGGATGAGCGCGGGTGCCGGGTAGCCCGGCTGCGGTACGGCGGGCAGCAGCTTCTTGCGGGGGGCCGGTTGCCGTTTCCTCGGCGGCCCCGGAGCCTGGTCCTCGCCGGTCCGGCCGCGGTGACCCGGCCGGTTGCAGGAGACCGTACGGGAGACGATCCGGCCGCCGGGGACGCGTTCGCGGGTGCGGCGCAGGTAGCCGTGGGTCTCCAGGTCCCGCAGGGCGGCGGCGATCCGGTTCCTGCCCTCGGGGAAGCGGGTCGCGAGGGTCTTGATGTCCACGGGGGCACCGGCCGGGAGGGACTGGATGTACAGGGCCAGCCCTCTGGCGACGAGCGAGAGCTCCGGGTGCTGGGCGAGGTGGTTGCCGATCACCGTGAAGCGTTCGGTGTGACGGGCGTTCTCGTGAACGAGGCCACCCGCGTGGGGGTGGTTTTTGCCCGCGGTACGGGACTGGGCGGGCGTCGGCGCGCTAGGGTTTTGCGTGTCCATCGGGAAGTGGCTCTTCCTTGGTGGTCAGGCCCTCGCATCGGGATGCCAGTCCCCGCGAGGGCCGTTGTATGTCCGCAGCAGGTCTGCGGTTGTGTTGCGCCGACTGTAGAGCAAGCAACCGGGCCGAAATCCAGCTGAGTTGGCGATGTTCACTCGGGCGAGTGAGGCGAGTGAGCTGCGACTTCGCGGCGGGAGGAGGGGTGGGGCTTGGTGGGGTTTCTTTCAACCCTGGGTCCTTTGGGAAAGGCCGCCAGCGCCACCGAAGTCCGGGTTCTCGGGACACGGCCGGAGCCCCCGGCCGGTACGGCCAGGGGCTCCCGCTCAGCGCGGCGAATCGCTGTGACTAGACGTTGACGCCGAAGTCCTGCGCGATGCCGACCAGGCCGGACGCGTAGCCCTGGCCCACCGCGCGGAACTTCCACTCCGCGCCGTTGCGGTACAGCTCGCCGAAGACCATCGCCGTCTCCGTGGCCGCGTCCTCGGAGAGGTCGTAGCGGGCGATCTCGGCGCCGCCGGCCTGGTTCACGATGCGGATGTAGGCGTTGCGGACCTGGCCGAAGTTCTGCGAGCGGTTCTCCGCGTCGTAGATCGAGACCGGGAAGACGATCTTGTCGATGTCGGCCGGGAGACCGGCCAGGTTGACGTTGATCGCCTCGTCGTCGCCCGCGCCCTCGCCGGTGCGGTTGTCACCGGTGTGGACGATGGTGCTGTCCGGGGTCTGCTTGTTGTTGAAGAACACGAAGTGGGCGTCGGAGTAGACCTTGCCCTGCGTGTTGACCGCGATCGCGGAGGCGTCGAGGTCGAAGTCCGTGCCGGTGGTCGTGCGGACGTCCCAGCCGAGGCCCACGGTGACGGCGGTCAGGCCCGGAGCCTCCTTGGTGAGCGAGACGTTGCCACCCTTGGACAGGCTTACAGCCATTGTTGGGAGTCCCTTCCCTCGTTATGTAACGGGCACGAAGCTACAGCTACCTCTATGAACGCCGCGAGTGGTGTCGAAGGTTCCCCGCTTCTTTACTTTCTTTACCCAAGCGGAAGCGCTCGGCGGGCGGGGGATATTGGGGTGACGT
Organism: Streptomyces sp. NRRL B-24085; assembly: GCF_001282115.1. Taxonomy (GTDB): domain Bacteria; phylum Actinomycetota; class Actinomycetes; order Streptomycetales; family Streptomycetaceae; genus Streptomyces. The sequence continues at coordinate 1,779 of NZ_LJBR01000112.1, forward strand.
GGACTGGTCAGAGGCGGGAACATGGACCCCATGTCCGGTCCTTACGTCATCCGCGGCTCCGTCTCCCTGCCCGAGGCCGAGCTCATGTGGCGTTTCTCGCGGTCGTCCGGTCCGGGCGGTCAGCACGTCAACACCAGTGACTCCCAGGTGGAGCTCCGCTTCGACCTCGCCCGCACCGAGGCCCTGCCCGAGGTGTGGAAGCAGCGGGCCCTCGCCAAGCTGGCCTCGCGGCTCGTCGACGGGGTCGTGACCGTCCGCTCCTCCGAGCACCGCTCGCAGTGGCGCAACCGGGAGACGGCGGCCGTGCGGTTGGCTGCGCTGCTCGCCGAGGCGACGGCGCCGCCGCCGAAGCCGCGGCGGCCCACGCGGATTCCCCGTGGGATCAATGAGCGCCGGTTGCGGGAGAAGAAGGCGCGGTCGGACACGAAGCGGGGACGGTCCGGGCGGGACTGGGGGTAAGCGGGTCGTCGTTCGGGTGCCGGTCCGTCGTGGCTGGTCGCGCCCACGCGGCGGAGCCGCATATCGATACAGCCCCGCGCCCCTGTGAAGCCGGCGTGTGTCACATCTCGCCCTGTCTCTCCGTCAACTCTTCGAGAGCTGACCACAACGAGAGCGGTGACCCATGCGCGACGAGGACTTCCTTGCCGAGCGGTTCGAGGCGCACCGCGGGCGGTTGCTGGCCGTGGCACGGCGGATGCTCGGGTCGGCCGGCGAGGCGGAGGACGCCGTGCAGGAGGCGTGGATGCGGATGAGCCGCTCGGACACCACCCACGTCGACAACCTCGGGGGCTGGCTGACCACGGTCGTCGGACGGGTCTGCCTCGACATGCTCCGCGCCCGCAGGTCCCGCGCCGAACAGCCCCTGGAAGCCGAGACACCGGTCCCGGCCGCCGCCCCCGACCCCGAGCAGGACGTCCTCCTGGCCGACTCGGTCGGCGGCGCCCTCCTCGTCGTCCTCGACACCCTCACCCCCGCCGAACGGCTCGCCTTCGTCCTCCACGACCTCTTCGCGGTCCCGTACGGCGAGATCGGCGGCGTCATCGGCAAGTCCCCCGCGGCCACCCGGCAGCTCGCCAGCAGGGCCCGGCGCCGGGTGCGGGGCGCCCAGGCGGCCGAGGCGGATCCGACGCGGCGGCGGGAACTCGTCGACGCCTTCCTCGCCGCCGCGCGCGAGGGCGACTTCGAGGGGCTGCTGGACGTCCTCGACCCGGACGTCGTGGTGCGCACGGAGGCCGGGGTGACGGCGGGGGCGCTCGCCGTGGCCAAGGGGGCCAGCGGCTACGCGCGGCACATCACCGGTGTCGTCGTCCCGGCTCTCGTCGAGGGCCGCGCCGGTATCGCGCTGCTGCGGGACGGCCGGGTGGAGCGGACCCTCGCGTTCACGTTCGTACACGACCGGATCGCCGTGATCGACATCACCACGGACCCGGCGACGGCCGCGCGCTCGGACGTCACCCTCCTCTAGGCGAGGTCCAGGACCCCCACCGTCTCTCCCTCGCTCAGCTCCCCGGTCCGGCGGAAGCCCAGCTTCAGATAGAACTCGGCCGGGCCGTCCGGGCCCTCGTGCCAGGTGACGTACAACTCCTTCGTGCCCCGGCGGCGCAGCTCCGCGGCGACGGACTCGACGGCGAAACGGCCGTAGCCCTGGCCCTGGGCGTCGGCCGCGATGTTCAGGCGCCACAGGCCGGAGCGGCGCACGGTGCCGCCGTCGGCGCGCCAGTCGATGTCGAGGAAGGCCATCAGGAAGCCGACCGTGCGGTCACCGTCGACGATCAGCCGGGGCCAGGCGACGCCCGGGGGATGGACGTACGCCTCGGCGAGGGACTGCATCACGGGGGAGACCGCGAATTCCTGCTCCGGGCGGACGCGTATGGCGGTCGCCGTTTCGAAATTCCCGGGTGTGACCTCTTCGAGGCGGGGTGCGAATGTCATCCGGGGACCTTAGGACGAGCCGGCGGCGCACCGCCACGGAATTCATCCCAACTGCCGGTACCGGCCCCGGAAATAGGTCAGCGGGCCGCCCTCCGCGCTCGGCACGTCGGCGGTGAGGACACGGCCGATCACCAGGGTGTGGTCGCCGGCCTCCACACGCTGCTCGGTGCGGCACTCCAGCGTGGCGAGGGCGCCGCCCACCAGAACGGCGCCTGTCGCCGAGCCGCGGACGTACGGGATGTCCTCGAACAGCAGGCGGTCGCTGATGCGGCCCTTCATGGCGAAGCGGCCGGCGATGTGCCGCTGGCTCTCCGACAGGACGGACACCGCCCACAGCGGCTGCTCGTCGAGCAGGTCGTCCATGCGGGAGCCGGTCCGCAGGCTGACCAGCACCAGAGGCGGGTCCAGGGAGACCGACAGGAACGCCGTGGCCGTCATGCCGACGTCCTCGCCCTTGGGTCCCTCGGCGTCGAGCGGGGGCTCGAACGCGGTCACCAGGACCACGCCCGCGGCCAGCCGGGACATGGCGGCGCGGAACTCGTCGTTGCTCACCCCCACAGCATGCCCGGAAGCGGGCGGAGGGATCATCGGGACGGTGGGGGAGGCAGTGTTCGACACGCCCGAAACGCTAGTCCCGGCGCCGCGCCCGCCGCATCGGGCCTTCGCCCGAGACCGGACCTAGGTCTCCCGACGGGCGGCCTGCCGGAACCTGCATAATCGCCCGAAATTTGCGTGCGGTAAACGCACAGGAAAAACACAGAAACCCCGCTCAATTGCTCATCTTTCGCTGTGACTTGAGTCACAAGAGGTGCCAATTGTTGACCCTGTGTACCGGGCGGGCAGCGCGCTGTGATTCAGTGGCTGGACAGATGACCCTTGATTCACTGCGAGGTCTCGGGGGGAGGGCGAGCAATGGAGAGCGAGTCGGAGCCGTACGTCCGCCTTGCGTCCCTGCGACAACTGCACCAGGTCATGGCCGACATGAACACGGCCCGCAGCCTGGCCGACACACTGCAGACCGTCGCGAACGGCGTGGTCACCGCACTCGGCTACGAGCTGGCGTGCGTCAATCTCGTGCGCCCCGACGGCGATCTCGTGGTCGCCGCCTTCGCCGGGAACCAGGCCGCCGAGGCGCTGATCACCGGCCGGGTGGGCTCCCGCGAGTCCTGGGAGCGCCGGCTGAGCATGGGGGAGACCTGGGGCGACCTGGTCTTCATACCGCACACCGAGGGCTGGATCCTCGACGACGACGACGTCCCGCAGTGGTACACCGACGGCCCCGCGCCCCGCTTCGAGGACGAGTGGCACCCCTCCGACCGGCTGTTCGCGCCGATGTACACACCGGGCGTGCCGGGCGGCCAGTGCGGCGAGCTGATCGGCGTGCTCTCCGTGGACCGGCCGCGCAACGGCCGCAGGCCGGGCGCCTGGGGCCGCGAAGCGCTCCAGATGTACACGTTCCAGGCCGCCATCGCGATCAGCAACGCGCGCCTGCGCGCCAACATGCAGCGCGCGCTGGTCAGGCTCGAAAGGGAGCAGCAGGCGCTCAGGGCCAGCGAGGAGAGCTTCCGGCAGGCCTTCGAGTACGCCCCCTCCGGCATGGCCATCGCCGAGATGGGCGGCGACCAGCACGGCCGGATCCTGCGCACCAACGACGCCCTGTGCCGCCTCCTCGGCCGCCCCGCGTCCGCCATGCGCCGCTACTCCTTCTCCGACCTGGTCCACCCCGAGGACATAGGCACCCTGCTGCGGACCTCGGCGGAGGGTGGACGCGCCGAGCTCCGCCTCGGGCGCCGGGACGGCACGTACGTCTGGGTCTCCCTGCGCAACTCGGTGGTCGCCGACGCCGCCGACGGCCCGCGCTTCCTGCTCACCCACGTCGAGGACATCGAGGAGCGCAAGCGCCGCGAGCTCCAGCTCGCCCACCGCGCCTCCCACGACTCCCTCACCGGCCTGCCGAACTCCGCCGAGCTGCGCTCGCGGCTGTCCTCCCGGCTCTGTCAGCGCCCCACCCACACCGGCGCCCTGGAGCCCGTGGACGCGGCCTTCGGGCACCCGGCCTTCGACGCGGGCGGCCACGGCTTCGACTTCCGGCAGGGCGGCGCCGAGGCGTTCGACGCCTTCGACCACCACGTGCACACCGTCGCCCCCGAGGGGGAGCGCGACGACGGCACCAAGGGGCTCGCGGTGCTCTTCTGCGACCTCGACGGCTTCAAGTCGATCAACGACCGGTTCGGGCACAACGCGGGCGACGCGGTCCTCATCGAGGTCGCCCGTCGGCTGTCCCAGTGCGTGCGCGACGGCGACACCGTGGCGCGGCTCGGCGGCGACGAGTTCGTGATCCTCGCCGACGGTCTCGGCAAGGCCGACGCGGCGGACCTCGCGGTGCGCCTGCGCAACGAGATCATCCAGCCGATCCGGGCCGAGGGACGGGCCGTGCGGGTCGGTGCCAGCTTCGGCATCGGCTGGGCGCACTGCGGCATGACCGCGGACGAAGTGCTGAAGTCGGCCGACGAGCGGATGTACGTCGAGAAACGATCTCGTCCCAAACAGCACAGACGCGCGGGCTGAGCCCCAGGTCAGCGAGCCGATGCGATCCGAGTCACCCGTTTGGGCCATCTGGAGCGGGTAGGCTCGCCATTCTGACTCCACGTATCGCATCCGATCCGCACCTGTTGAGGAGTACCAAGGGATGACGTCCGGCAACAACGGCGCGAGCACGCCCGAGGACGACGACCCGTTCGGCTACCTCTACGCCGACGGCCAGGCCAACGGGGCCCAGCCGCCCTCCGGCGGTTACGGCTACCCGAACTCCGTCAACAGAGTCCGCGCGGTCGGCCAGCGCCAGTACGGGCAGCAGCAGGCACCGACCGCGCCGACCGCGGCGTACGGCCAGGTCCCGCAGCAGCAGGCCCCGGGCGGCTACGGCCAGCCCAGCGCGCACTACGCCGCCCCCGAGACCTTCCCCGGCTCCGCCCCCACCAGCCAGCAGCCCATGCCGGGCCACGGCGGCGGTGGCCGGCGCAGCGGCGGACCCAACACCAAGGGCCTCCTGATCGGCGCGATCGCCGTGGTGGCCGCGGTGGTCATCGGCATCGGCATCGCGATCGCGGGCGGCGACGACGAGAAGGGCGACAAGGGCAACGAGGCGGCGACGACCCCGACGGCGTCCCAGAGCTCGGAGCCGAGTGCGTCGAGCTCGGCGACAGCGGAGGCCGAGCTGCCGAAGGCCGACGCGAAGACGATGCGGCTGGAGGGCGGTACCATCGCCGCGTCCGACGTGAAGGGGGCCCAGGCCGCCGGCGGCGTCTACGTCCAGGGCTTCAACCAGGTCGGCGCCTCCGTCACCTGGACGGTCAACGGCATCAAGAAGGCCGGCACCTATCGGGTCTACGTCCGCTACAGCCTCCCCGCGGAGGACGCCAACGCGACGGTGACGGTCAACGGGAAAACCGCCTCCCGGCCGCTGAACATGAAGAACTTCGGTGGGCTTCCCGCCAACGAATGGCAGGAGACCTGGGCCCAGGTCTCCCTGACCAAGGGCACCAACACCATTCAGCTCTCGTGCCAGCAGGGCAACCAGTGCAACGCCCTGCTCGACCAGTTCTCCGTGACGGAGAACGTCGACCAGTAGGGCTCACGCCGCGCCGACCTCCCTCGTGACCGCGACCCGCTCCAGCAGATCCTCGTAGGTCGGCCGGTCGAACTCGCCCGCCACCGGGGTCAGTACGGTCGCCGCCGAGAGGGCTGCCGCGTGGGTCAGGCGGGTCGGCCAGGGGAGTTGGCGCACCAGGCCGGACAGCAGGGCCGCGACCACCGAGTCGCCGGCGCCCGTGGGGTTGCCGGAGACCGGGGTCGGGGGCGTGGCGCGCCAGCGGCCCTCGGGAGTGACCGCCAGGAGGCCGTCCTTGCCGAGGGTCGCGACCACCGACCGGGCCCCCCGCCGGCGGGCGTCCTGCGTCGCGCGCAGCGGTTCGTGGGAGCCGGTCAGTTCGGACAGTTCCTCGGCGTTCGGCTTGAGGATGTCGGGGCGGGCGGCGACCCCGCGGCGCAGTGCCTCGCCGCTGGTGTCGAGGAGGACCGGGACCCCGGCCGCCTTCGCCGTGCGGACCAGGCCCGCGTACGCCCCCACCGGCACCCCCGGCGGCAGGCTCCCGCACAGGGCCACCGCCGAGACCGACGGGACGAGATCCTCGTACTCCTCCTGGAAGGCGGACCACTCCGCGGGTGTGACGGTGGGGCCCGGTTCGTTGAGCTGGGTGGTGTCGCCGGAGCGTTCGTCCACGACGGCGATCGTGCGCCGGGTCGGGCCGGTGACCGGGACGAGCGCGTCCACCAGTCCGGGTACGGCGGTGAGTTGCTCCTGGACCGTGCGTCCCGTGGCGCCGCCCGTGAAGCCGGTGACCGTCACCTCGTGGCCGAGCGCGGCCAGCACCCGGGCCACGTTCAGGCCCTTGCCGCCGGGGCGCTCGACGACCTCGGAGACCCGGTGGCTGGTGTGCGGCCGCAGCGACCGCACCCGGTAGGTGATGTCGAGAGCGGTGTTCAGCGTGACCGTGAGGATCACCCGGGCCGACCTCCCCCGAAGACGGACGGACATGTGCCCGTCCAGTCTCCCAGGATGATCCCGGACCCAACAGCGGGACAGATCACCCCAGTTGGGGATCGACCACCCATTCACCCCGGCGCATGACGCCCTTGAGGTCGAATTGATGGTCGAGGAGGACCAGGTCGGCGTCCTTGCCGGGCTCCAGGGACCCGATGCGGTCGGACATGCCGAGCAGCCGGGCCGGGTTGGCGGAGATGGCCGCGACCACGTCCTCGACCGGCAGCCGGTCGACGGTCACCGCCCGCTTGAAAGCGCGGTCCAGGGTCAGCGTCGAGCCGGCGATCGAACCGCCCTCGACCAGCCGGGCGACGCCCTCGCTGACCTCGACCTCCAGGGGGCCGAGCATGTAGCGCCCGTCGCCGAAGCCGGCCGCGTCCATGGCGTCCGTGATGAAGGCGACCCGCTGCGCACCCGCGTGGTGGAACGCCAGCTGGAGGGCGGCCGGGTGCAGGTGCGTGCCGTCGTCGATGAGCTCGACCGTGATCCGCTCGTCCTCCAGGAGGGCGGTGATGGGTCCCGGGGCGCGGTGACCGAGGGGCGGCATCGCGTTGAACAGGTGGGTGGCGACGGTCGCGCCCGCCTCGATCGCCTCGACGGTCTGCTCGTAGCTCGCGTCCGTGTGGCCGATCGCCGCGATGACCCCGTGTTCGGCGAGCAGCCGCACGGAGTCGACGCCGCCGGGGAGTTCGGTGGCGAGGGTGAGCATCCTGGCCTGACCGCGCGCCGCGTCGATCAGCTTGCGGACCTCCGCCGGGTCGGGGTCGCGGAGCAGGTTCTCCGAGTGCGCGCCCTTGCGGCAGGGGGAGATGAAAGGGCCCTCGAAGTGGATGCCGGCGATGTCGCCCTGCTCGGCGAGTTCGCTCAGCAGGCCGGCCCGGTGGGCGAGGAAGTCCATGTCGCCGGTGACGGTGGAGGCGACGAGGGTGGTGGTGCCGTGGGCGTGGTGGGTGGCGATGCCCTTGAGCACGTCCTCGATCGTGCCCGAGGTGAAGGAGGCCCCGCCGCCGCCGTGGTTGTGCAGGTCGACGAAACCCGGGACCAGCCAGTGGCCGGTCACGTCGAGGACCTGGGCGTTGTCCGGGGCGGCGCCGATGATTCGGGTGCCGTCGACGATCACCCGGCCGTGCGGCACGGCTCCGGTGGGGAGGACGACCGTCGCACCGGACAGGACGAGGGGCGACGTGCCGGTTGCGGGGTGCGGGTTCGTCGTGGCTGGTCGCGCAGTTCCCCGCGCCCCTGGGTGGGCTGCCATCAGCTCGTTGCCTCCGTACCGTCGGTCGTGTCGAGGAGATCCCAGGCCAGGAGGCCCGCGCCCAGACAACCCGCCGTGTCGCCCAGGGCCGCCGGGACGATCGTCGGGAGCTTCTGGAAGGTGACCCGGCTGCGGACCGCCTCCCGCAGCGGTGTGAACAAGGTTTCCCCCGCCTCCGCGAGGCCGCCACCGATGATCAGGGTGCGGGGGTCCAGGAGGGTGAGGGCGGTGACCAGGCCGTCGGCCAGGGGGTCCACGGCGCGCTGCCAGATCTCCCGGGCCTTCGGGTCCTCGGCCTCCACCGCCTTCGCGCAGTCCGCCGCGTCCGCCGCCGGGTTCCCGGTGGCCGCGGACCAGGCCTCGCTGACGGCGGCCGCGGAGGCGTACCGCTCCAGGCAGCCGCGCTGGCCGCAGGGACAGGGCGTGCCGTCCGGGCGTACGACGACATGGCCGATCTCGCCCGCGAAGCCGTGGGCGCCCGCCTCCACCCGTCCGTCGATGCCGATGGCGCCCGCGATACCGGTGCCCAGGGCGACGAAGAGGAAGCGGTCGGTGCCGCGGCCGGCTCCGACGCGGCCCTCGGCGAGGCCGCCGGTGCGGACGTCGTGGCCGAGGGCGACCGGGACGTCGCCGAGGCGCTCGGCGAGCAGGGTGCGCAGGGGGACGTCCCGCCAGCCCAGGTTGGCGGCATAGGCCGCGATGCCCCGGTCCTCGTCGACGATGCCGGGGACGGCGACGCCGGCCGCGGCCGCGGGGGCGCCGAGGTGCTCGGTGCCGTACGCGCGCAGCTCGGCGGCGAAGTCGAGGATGCCGTCGACGACCGCGTCCGGTCCGCGCTCGCGCCCGGTCGCCCGGCGGGCCCGGTGCAGGAGCTCGCCGCCCGCGCCGACCAAGGCCGCCTTCATCCCGGTGCCGCCCACGTCGAGGGCGATGACATGTCTCACGGGGGACAGTGTGACCCGTTGACCCGCAAGAGGTCTAGTCCACTCACGTGGTGTAGACCTTACTTCTGAGATATGTATGACTTTTCGAAAGTTTTCGAACGTGAGTTTGGGGCGGTTGTCGGTGCGGCGGCGTAGGACGGGAACGATCGCGGCGGTGTCCGCACTGGGTATGACGGCAGTCCTGGGCGGCTGCGGCCTGGGCGGCGGGTCGGACGAGGTGACGCTGAGACTGGTCGCCGCCGACTACGGCGACAGCGCGGCGAACAGCTCCCGCAAGTACTGGGACAAGCTCGTCCAGGAGTACGAGGCGAAGCACTCCGGTGTGAAGATCGACGTCAGCGTCTACTCGTGGACCGACGTCGACCGCAAGGTCAAGGAACTGGTCGACGCCGGCAAGGCCCCCGACATGGCGCAGATCGGCGCCTACGCCGACTACGCCGACAAGGGCCTGCTCTACAAGGCGGACGAACTGGTCGGGATCCGGGAGCAGGCCGACTTCGTCTCCCAGCTCGGCTCCGCGGGGCGGATCAACGGGATGCAGTACGGCATGCCGTTCGCCGCGTCGACCCGGCTGCTCTTCTACAACAAGACCCTGTTCGCCGACGCCGGGCTCACCCCGCCCACCACGTGGAAGGAGCTGGCCGCCGACGCCGAGGCGCTCAAGGCGGACGGGGTGAAGTACCCGTACGCGCTGCCGCTCGGCCCCGAGGAGGCGCAGGCCGAGACCATGCAGTGGCTGCTGAGCGGGGGCGGCGGGTACGTCGACGACGTCGGGACGTACGGCATCGACTCCGAGGAGAACGTCGCCACGCTGACCTGGCTCAAGGACGACCTCGTCGGCAAGGGCCTGACCGGGCCGGTGGCGCCCGAGAACCTGAACCGGGCCGCCGCGTTCTCGGCGTTCGCCGCCGGGGACGTCGGGATGCTCAACGGGCACCCCTCGCTGATGAAGATCGCCGCCGAGAAGGGGGTGAAGTTCGGCATGGTGCCCATGCCCGGCGCCGACGGTCCGACCAAGAACTCCATGGGCGTCGCCGACTGGATGATGGCCTTCCGGCAGAACGGCCACGCCGAGCAGGTGGGCGACTTCCTGGACTTCGTCTACAGCGAGAAGAACGTCCTCGCGTTCTCCCGGGAGTACGACCTGCTGCCGGTGACCAACTCCGCCTCCGAGGTCATGAGCGCGAGCTCCCGGGATGCCGACCTCAAGCCCTTCCTGGCCGCGCTGCCCTCCGCCGAGCTGCCGCCGGTGGGCAAGACGTCCTGGGCCTCGGTCAGCGCCGCGGTGAAGAAGCGGATCGGCGCCGCGGTGAGCTCCGGCGGGAGCCCGACGCAGGTGCTGCGCGCCCTCCAGCTCACCGCGCAGAACGCGGAGTAGTCGCTGTCGGTGGCGGGGGTTACGGTTCCGGGCATGGAGCATGCGGGACTCGACCGCCGGGAGCGGGACATCCTCGCGCTGGAGCGCCGCGGTTTCGCGGGCCCCGGCGCCAAGGAGCGGGCGATACGTGAGGAGCTGGGCCTGGCGCCGGTCCGCTACTACCAGCTCCTCAACGCGCTGCTGGACGACGAACGCGCGCTGGCCCACGACCCGGTGACGGTCAACCGGCTGCGCAGGGTGCGCCAGGCCCGGCGCGAGGAGCGCTGAGGGTCAGGCGAGCCGCTCCGCCAGAGCCCGCAGCAGGCCCACCACGCCGGCCGGGCCGTCCACCACCAGGTCGGCCCGCTTGCGCAGCTCGGTCACCTCGTCGCTGCCGCTGCACACCAGGAGGCCGGCGGTGCCGGCGGTACGCAGTTCGTCGACCGCGGAGAAGGCGGGCAGGTCGCCCAGGTCGTCGCCGGCGAACAGCACGGACCGGGCGGAGACCTCGCGGGCGTGCTCCAGCAGGGCCACCCCCTTGTCCACGCCCGGCGGGCGGAGCTCCAGGACCAGACGGCCGGGTTCCACGATCAGGCCGTTGCGGGCGGCCAGGTCGGTGAGGGGACCGCGCAGGGCCTCGAAGGCGGACTGGGGGTCGGCCGCCCGGCGGGTGTGGACGGCCACCGCACGGCCGCCCTTCTCCTCCAGCCAGGCACCGGTCCCGGCCAGGAGCGCCGGCAGTTCGGCGCGGGCCGCCGTCACACCGGGATGCGGGGCGGGGGCGGTGACCTCGCCCGTCGTCGCCTCCCAGCGCTCCGCCCCGTAGTGGCCGAGCACGGTCAGGTGCTCCAGGCCCGGGACGCCCGCGAAACCGCCGTTGCGGACGGCGACCGCGGCCGGGCGGCCGGTGATCACCGTCACGGACGCCACCTTCGGCGCGAGGGCCGCGAGCGCCGGCACCGCCTCCGGGTGGGCGACCGCCTTCTCCGGGTCCGCCACGATCGGCGCGAGCGTCCCGTCGAAGTCCAGGCCGATCAGCGCCCGGTGCGGCTCCGCGAGGAGGGCGCGCAAGCCCTCCTGACCGGCGGGGGTGAGGGGGGTAGGAAGGTTCATGCTCACCCGTTCAGCGCGTGCAGCGCGTTGAGCTGGTCCAGGAACCACTGCGCCGGCGGGAGCGCCGTCGCCGCCGCGGCGAGCCGCTTCGCGCGTTCGGCCCGTTCGTGGGACGGCAGCGTCAGCGCCTCGTGCAGGGCCGCCGCCGTCTGCTCCACGTCGTACGGGTTCACCACGATCGCGTCCTCGCCGAGCTCCTCGTACGCCCCGGCCTCCCGCGACAGCACCAGCGCGCACCCCTCGTCGGAGACCACCGGCACCTCCTTCGCGACCAGGTTCATGCCGTCCCGGATGGGGTTGACCAGCGCCACGTCGGCCAGCCGGTACGCGGCGAGGGAGCGCGCGAAGTCGTCCTTCAGATTCAGCAGGACCGGGGTCCAGCCAGGTGTGCCGAACGTGTCGTTGATCTCCCGCGCCACCCGCTGCACCTCGGCCGTGTAGTCCCGGTACACCGCCAGGTCCTGCCGCGACGGATACGCGAACGCCACGTGCACGACCCGCTCCCGCCACTCCGGCCGCGACTCCAGCAGCCGCCGGTAGGCGTGCAGACCCCGCACGATGTTCTTGGACAGCTCGGTCCGGTCCACCCGCACGATCGTCTTTCGGCCCGCGCCGATCTCCTCGCGCAGGGCGACGATCCGCTCCTCGACATCGGCCTCGTGGGAGCGGGCGCGCAGGAAGTCGGCGTCCGCGCCGAGGCCGTGCACCCCGACCCGCGTCCCGCCGAGCCCGTCCGCGAACTCCGTGACGCAGGCCGTGAAGGCGTCCGCCCAGCGCCGGGTGAGGAAGCCGAGCCGGTCGGCGCCCAACATGCCCCGCAGCAGCTGGGACGCGATGTCGTCCGGCAGCATCCGGAAGTACTCCACCGGCGCCCACGGCGTGTGCGAGAAGTGGGCGATGCGCAGGTCGGGGCGGAGTTCGCGGAGCATCCCCGGCACCAGGCACAGGTGGTAGTCCTGCACCAGGACCGCCGCCCCCTCGGCCGCCTCCTCGGCGAGCGCCTCGGCGAAGGCGCGGTTGTACGTCTCGTACGACGCCCACTGGCGCCGGAACTCCGCGTCGAAGGACGGTTCCAACGGGGTCTGGTAGAGCAGGTGGTGGACGAACCAGAGGACCGAGTTCGCGATGCCGTTGTACGCGTCCGCGTGCACGTCGGCCGGGATCGCGAGCATGCGGACGCCGTCCTCGCCGACCCCCTGCCGTACCGCCTCGCGGTCGCCCTCGGACAGCGCCGAGCACACCCACAGCGCGCCGGCCTCCGGCCCGATCGCCGACAGGCCCGAGACGAGGCCGCCGCCGCCGCGCTTCGCTTTGAGCTCGCCGTTTTCCTGGACCTCGTAGGAGACCGGACCTCGGTTGGATGCGACCAGTACGTGAGCGTTGTGCGAGGGAGCCATGCCTCGACATCTAGCCCGGGGTGCAACCGCTCAAACGTTCCCTTGGGAGCGCTCCAGAACGGGCGCTCCTACGCTGCCCTTCTTTTCACGTACTCCGGGATCTCCGTCATCGGCGGCCGCTCCTCCGTGTCCACCGAGTACGTCCGCGGCTCGAAGCCCTCCCGGCCCCGCTCGAACTGGGTGAGGGCGGGCCGGATCAGGTGGCCGCGGGCCAGCCGGAGCTGGGCGGTGCGGTAGATCGCGGCGGACATCCGGCCCAGGGCCTGCCCGTCCTGGTGGCGGTGCTTGCGCACCCCGACGTCGACCTGGGCCAGGGCGTCCAGGCCCACCAGGTGCAGGGCGTCGACCAGCATGCCCAGCTCGACGCCGTAGCCGACGGGGAACGGCAACTGCTCCAGCAGCGAGCGCCGGGCCGCGTACTCACCGCCCAGCGGCTGCACGAAACCGGCGAGCTGCGGCCAGTGCATGTTCAGCAGCGGGCGCGCCATGAGCTCGGTGACCCGGCCGCCCTGCCCGGCGGCGCCGCCCAGGGGACGGTCGTACATGCCCTTGACCAGGTCGACGCCGGGGTCGGTGAGCAGCGGGCCGACGATCCCGGAGACGAAGTCCGAGGAGAACTCCTGCAGGTCGGCGTCTATGAAGCAGACGATGTCCCCGGTCGTGACGAGCAGGGACCGCCACAGGACCTCGCCCTTGCCGGGCACCGCCGGGATGCGCGGGAGGATGTCGTCGCGGTGGACGACCCGTGCGCCGGCCGCGGCGGCGACCTGGGAGGTGCGGTCGGTCGATCCCGAGTCCACGACGACGATCTCGTCGACGAGCGGGACCTGCTGCATGAGGTCATGACGGATGACGGCGACGATGTCACCGACCGTCGCCTCCTCGTTGAGGGCGGGCAGGACGACACTGACCGTCCGGCCCGTGGCCCGCTTCGCCGCCATGATCCGGTGGAGCGGGCGATCGGTCACGGACCAGGAACGGGTCGCCAGCCAGCGCTCGACTTCGTTCAGCACAGTGCGCGGCTCCTCTGCGTGTGATCTGCGTGTGATCCATCTCGCCGTTCGGACGACTATCTCAACTGTCCTGGTCGTCGGTTACAGTCTTGAACAACGCGGGTGACCATCGCATGTCCTGGGTGGCCCGCCGTTCACAACTTCACACCGCTCATCCAGAGGGGCAGAGGGATACGGCCCGATGAAGCCCCGGCAACCCTCCAGTCGGCTCTCGTAGCGATCACTGACGATCGTCTCCGCGAGGCTCCCGGCTCGGGAAGGTGCCAAATCCGTCTCACGGCGAAGTGCGTCGTGAGGAAGATGAGGAGAAAGGGCCTCGCCTCCATGGCTGCGCAGACTGTTGCAAGCACCACGAACTCCGTCGACCTGGGTCCCGCCGCGGCGCTGAGCTGCCGCGAATGCGGCCACCGCGTCCCGCTCGGCCCGGTATTCGCCTGTGAGGAGTGTTTCGGCCCGCTCGAGATCGCGTACGACTTCTCGGCCTACGACACCGAGGAGCTCCGCAAGCGGATCGAGGCGGGACCCGCGAACATCTGGCGCTACGCCCCGCTGCTGCCCGTCCCCGCGGACGTGGCGGACAAGCCCAACATCAACCCCGGCTGGACCAAGCTCGTCAAGGCGGACAACCTCGCCCGCGAACTCGGCGTGACCGGCGGCCTGTACGTCAAGGACGACTCCGGCAACCCGACGCACTCCTTCAAGGACCGCGTCGTCGCGCAGGCCCTGGAGGCGGCTCGCGCCTTCGGCTTCACCACGCTCTCCTGCTCCTCCACCGGCAACCTGGCCGGCGCGGTCGGTGCCGCCGCGGCCCGGGCCGGGTTCCGCTCCTGCGTGTTCATCCCGCACGACCTG
>NZ_LJBR01000113.1 GCF_001282115.1 Streptomyces sp. NRRL B-24085
GTGGGGGCCTCGGGGTCGCCGGACTGGCGCAGCAGGCCGACGGTGGCCCGGAGTTCGTTGAGGGCCGAGCGGCTGGCCTCGCGGACGTGGGCGAGGGCTTCCTTGGCCTGGTCGGGGCGCTTGTCCATGACGTGGGCGGCGACTCCGGCCTGGACGTTGACCAGGGCGATGTGGTGGGCGACGACGTCGTGCAGGTCGCGGGCGATGCGCAGACGTTCCTCGGCGACCCTTCGCCTGGCCTCCTCCTCGCGGGTGCGCTCGGCCTTCTCGGCGCGCTCTCTTATCGCCTGGACGAAGGCCCGGCGGCTGCGGACGGCGTCGCCCGCGGTGGCGCCGATGCCGGTCCAGGCGAAGATGCCGAGGTTCTCCTGGGCGTACCAGGGCAGCGGGCCGGCGAGCATCGCGGCGCCGGTGAGCACGGTCATGGTGAGCAGGCCGACCCGCCAGGTGGTGGGGCGGTCGGTGGCGGAGGCGACGGTGTAGAGGGCGATCACGGCGGCCATGGCGACGGGGGCGCGGGGGTCGCCGGTGACGCACTCGATGATGGCGGCGGCGCCGGTGAGGGCGAGGACGGTGAGCGGAGCGCGGCGGCGGAAGACCAGGGCGAGGGCGGCGAGACCCATGAGGACGATGCTGAGCGGCTCAGGGGTGCGGATGCTCCAGCTGACGGCGTCCTTGTCATGGGGCTGGACGAAGGAGCCGGCCACCATGCAGGCGAGGACGCCTGCCGCGAGGACGGCGTCCAGGGCCAGGGGGTGCGCTTTGAGGTGGTGCCGGGCGCGGTCCAGTGGGCGGCTCACGCTTGAACAGTACGGGGGCCCCGCCGGGGACGGAACGGGGGCCACCTGTGTGTTTCCGGCCGTCGGTCTGTTGTCGGCGCTCTGTTGTCGGCGCGCTCCCCCGGGGGTCGCGCCCCCGGTCCCCCGTCGGCCTTGGGGCCGCGTCCTCGAACGCCGGACGGGCTGGTCGCCCTGCACCGGCGTCGAAGGGTGCGGCCTCAGCCCGGGATCAGCCCGTCGTCGCTGAGGAGGTCCCGGACCTCCTCCAGGGTCGCGTCCGGGGAGGGGAGGATCAGGTCCGAGGGTTCCAGCGAGTCGTCGGGGAGCGGGTCGCCCAGGTCCCGGACCCGGGTGAGGAGGGCCTGGAGGGTGCGGCGGAAGCCGGGGCCGTCGCCGTTCTCCATCTCGGCCAACAGCTCGTCGTCCAGCTTGTTCAGGTCGGCGAGGTGGCTCTCGGCCAGCCTCACCTGCCCCTCCCCCATGATCCGTACGATCATGTCGCCCTCCTCGGCGTGGGACCTACTGCTTGTCGAAGCGTGGAGTGTCCTGCGGCTGCTGGGACTGCGACTGGCCGGTGCCGCCCTCGATGGCCTGCTGCGACGAGGAGCCTCCCGCCAGCTCCGCCTTCATGCGCTGCAGCTCCAGCTCTACATCCGTACCACCGGAGAGCCGGTCCAGCTCGGCCTGGATGTCGTCCTTGTGCATGCCGGACTGGTCGTCGAGGGCACCGGAGGCGAGCAGTTCGTCGATGGCGCCGGCCCGGGCCTGGAGCTGGGCGGTCTTGTCCTCGGCCCGCTGAATGGCCAGGCCCACGTCGCCCATCTCCTCCGAGATGCCGGAGAAGGCCTCGCCGATCCGGGTCTGTGCCTGGGCCGCGGTGTAGGTCGCCTTGATGGTCTCCTTCTTGGTCCGGAAGGCGTCCACCTTGGCCTGGAGGCGCTGGGCCGCGAGGGTGAGCTTCTCCTCCTCGCCCTGGAGCGTGGAGTGCTGGGTCTCCAGGTCGGTCACCTGCTGCTGGAGCGCGGCGCGGCGGGACAGCGCCTCACGGGCGAGGTCCTCACGGCCGAGCGCGAGCGCCTTGCGGCCCTGGTCCTCCAGCTTCGAGGACTGCGACTGCAACTGGTTGAGCTGGAGTTCCAGGCGCTTGCGGGAGGTGGCCACGTCGGCCACGCCCCGGCGCACCTTCTGGAGCAGCTCGAGCTGCTTCTGGTACGAGTAGTCGAGGGTTTCGCGCGGGTCCTCGGCCCGGTCAAGGGCCTTGTTCGCCTTCGCGCGGAAGATCATCCCCATACGCTTCATGACACCGCTCATGGGCTTCGCGCGCCCCCTTCTGACGGACTTCCAGCTCCAGCTCTGCGACAGAACCCACAGTACGGGCCCTGCATCCATTGACGCACTGTTCCGGGACTGATGCGCTCATCCCCAAGGACGACTGACCGATCCCCCGCTCCGGCGTAAGGAGTAGGTGACCTTCAGGGTGCGCGACCCGTCACCGGACGTCCCCTCTGTCCCCCTGCATGACGAATGGTGTTGCCGGATCGTTCCCCACCGGGCTGGGGTCCAACCCCGGACACCCCTTACCCTTGGGTTTTGTGTTCCGTAGCCGTGCCACCAAGGAAGAGAAGGCCGCCGTCGCCGACAAGGCGCAGCTGACCGACTCCAAGCAGCCCCGCGACCCGCAGGCCCCCAAGGGCCGGCCCACGCCCAAGCGCAGCGAGGCCCAGTCCCAGCGCCGCAGCGTCGCCAACACGTCGCTCACCCGCAAGGACGCCGCCAGGCGCCAGCGCGAGGAGCGCCGGGCGGCCCTGGACCGGCAGCGCCAGGCGCTGGCCGGCGGTGACGAGCGGTACCTGCCCGCGCGGGACAAGGGCCCGGTGCGCAAGTTCGCCCGCGACACCATCGACGCGCGGTTCAACGTGGCGGAGTTCTTCCTGCCGATGGCCGTGGTCATCCTGGTGCTGAGCGTGGTGCAGGTGGGTGCGCTCCAGAGCATCGCGCTGCTGCTGTGGCTCGTCGTGATCGTGCTCATCGTGCTCGACTCGGTCCTCACCGGTTTCCGTCTGCGCAAGCGGCTCGCCGAGCGCTTCCCGGACCAGAACCGCAAGGGCGCGGTCGCCTACGCCCTCATGCGCTCCCTCCAGATGCGTCGCCTCCGGCTGCCGAAGCCGCAGGTCAAGCGCGGAGAGCGGCCCTGAGTACGACGTCTTTCTCCGGGGGTGCGGCCGACGCCTGGCTGGGCAGGCTGGGCGGGCTGCGGAATGTCGTACGACAGGAGCTGGTGGCCCGGCAGCTCGACGAGCAGATAGTGGGGCGGTATCCGGTCGGGCAGCGGCTGCGGGTGCTCGACGTCGGCATGGGGCAGGGCACGCAGGCGCTG
This sequence comes from Streptomyces sp. NRRL B-24085, assembly GCF_001282115.1. GTDB lineage: Bacteria > Actinomycetota > Actinomycetes > Streptomycetales > Streptomycetaceae > Streptomyces. The sequence goes on from NZ_LJBR01000113.1 coordinate 3,157, forward strand.
CGGCTGGCCCGCGCCGGGCACCAGGTGACCGGCCTCGAACGGGACGCGACGATGGTGGCGGCGGCCCGGGAGGCCCTGTCCGCCGAGCCCGAGGGCATCCGGGAGCGGATGCGGATCATCGAGGGCGACGGCCGGGACACCGGGGTGCACTTCATGCCGGGCAGCTTCGACGTGGTGCTGTGCCACGGCGTGCTCATGTACGTCGAGGAGCCCGACCCGCTGCTGGCCGGGCTGGCGCGGATGCTGGCGCCGGGCGGACTGCTGTCGCTGCTCGTGCGCAACGGCGACGCGCTGGCGATGCGGCCGGGGCTGACCGGGGACTGGCCGGGCGCGCTGGCCGCCTTCGACACCACCGCGTACCGCAACCGGCTGGGCCTCGATGTGCGGGCCGACAAGCTGAGCACGCTGACCGCGACGCTCGCCGGCATCGGGGCACCGCTCCAGGCCTGGTACGGCGTGCGGGTGTTCACGGACACGGCCGCGGACGACGCCGGGACGCCGGACGACGTGGAGGCGCTGCTGGCCTGCGAGGAGCGGGCCGGGCGGACGGATCCGTACCGTGGGGTCGCCGCGCTGCTGCATCTGTGCGGGGTGCGCGGCTGAGCCCGTTCGGGCGAACAGCACAGGCCCGGGCCCTCGCCCCGACGTGAGACTCGGGGCATGAATGCTTCGCGTACCCGTGCTCTGCGGCTGCCGTTGGCGGCGCTCGTGTGTTCCGTCGTGCTCCTCTCCGGGTGTTCCGACTCCGGTTCCTCCGACGGGGGTTCCGCCGGTCGCGAGGAGACGCCGACCGCGCAGGCGGCGCAGGCCGTCGCACCCGCCGCCGACAACGACCTCCAGAGCACCTACCAGAAGGTGATCAGGGACGTCCTGCCGTCGGTCGTGCAGATCCAGGCCGACGGTGATCTGGGGTCCGGGGTGGTCTACGACGACAAGGGGCACATCGTCACCAACGCGCACGTCGTCGGGGACGGCAAGACCTTCAGGGTGACGACCGCGAACAGCGAGACCGAGCTGACCGCGAAGCTCGTGTACTCCTACCCCGAGCAGGATCTCGCCGTCATCAAGCTGGACAAGGTGCCGGAGGGGCTGAAGGCGGCGACCTTCGGGGACTCCGCCAAGGTCCAGGTGGGGCAGATCGTGCTCGCCATGGGCTCGCCGCTCGGGCTGTCGTCCAGCGTGACCCAGGGCATCGTCTCGGCGACCGGACGGACCGTCAGCGAGAGCGGCGGCGACGGCGGGACCGGGGCGACCATCGCCAACATGGTGCAGACCTCCGCGGCCATCAACCCCGGCAACAGCGGCGGAGCCCTCGTCAATCTCGACGGGCAGGTCATCGGCATCCCGACGCTCGCCGCCGTCGACCCCACCTTCGGGGACAGCACGGCGCCCGGGATCGGGTTCGCGATCCCCGCCTCGATGGTGAAGACGGTCGCGAGTCAGATCGTCAAGGACGGCAAGGTCACCGATTCGGGCCGGGCCGCGCTCGGCATCACCGGCCGGACGGTCGTCGACGCCAGTTTCCGGGCCGCGGGGGTCGCGGTCGTGGACGTGAAGAACGACGGGGCCGCGGACCGGGCGGGCATCGAGCCCGGGGACGTCATCACGAAGCTGGACGACACCGCGATCACGACCATCACCTCGCTCACCGAGGCGCTGGCGGCGGACCGGCCGGGCCAGAAGGTCTCCGTGACCTTCACCCGGGACGGCAGCGCGAAGACCGTGGACGTCACGCTGGGCGAGCAGTAGCGGTGCCGGGCGAGGGCTGCGCCGTGGCCCTCGCCCGGGCCGGTCAGGCTTCCTCTGCCGCCCTCAGGCTCATCGGACCGTAGATCTCCGTGGCGTCCTCGAACAGCCGCACCTGTTCCGCGCCGCCGGCGAGCAGGGGCTTCCAGTACTCACCGAGCCAGGACTCGGCGTCGCCCTGGGTGGTGAACTCCTCCGGCTCCACGGCGGGCTGGGTCTCCGCGCCGTCGGCCGTCTCGAATCGCCAGGTCCATGTCGCCATGCGAGCCTCCCGTGTTTGATCCGTTACGAAGAGCACCCTAAGCGGTCCTCGGACGACCGCGGGCCGGTGGGGGTTGCTCGCACGGCCGCCCGCGCCCCCCGAAGGCGTCTCCGCGCGCGCCTGATCAACAGGGGCAGGCGAGAATCGGTGGCGTGGAACTGACACTGCTCGGCACCGGCGCCCCCGCCGGTCTCCCCCGGCCCTTCTGTCCCTGTGCCGCCTGCGCCACCGCGCTCGGCGGGAACGCCCGGGCCGCCACCGCCGTGCTCGTCGACGAGACGCTGCTGCTCGACCTGACCCCCGGGGCCGCCTTCGCCGCCGCCCGGGCCGGGCACTCGCTCGCCGGCGTACGGCAGGTACTGCTGTCGCATCCCCATGACGGGCCCCCCGTCGAGGTGCCCGCCGGGCTCCCGCAGCCGGGCCGGGTGCCGGACGGGCGGGAGTTGGCGCTGCTGACGGGGCACCGGGTGCGGGCCGTGGCGATGGACGCGCCCGGCACCGGGTACGCCGTCACCGGGCCCGAGGGGCAGCGGGTGCTGTACCTGCCGCCCGGGGGTGCGCCCGCCGGGCTGGAGCGGGGGGCCGTGGAGTCGTACGACATGGTGCTCGCCGATGTGGTGCGGCGGCCGGACGCGCTGGCCCGGCTGCGGGCCGTGGGGGCGGTGGGGCCGACGACCGACGTCGTCGCCGTCCATGTCGACCACGACGTGCCGCCCGGCGCCGAGTTGCGGCGCAGGCTGGCGGCCGCCGGGGCGCGGGCCGTGCCCGACGGGACGACCCTGGCCGTCGGGGCCTACGAGGACGTCCCGGATGTGCCGCGGCGGACGCTGGTGCTGGGCGGGGCCCGGTCCGGGAAGTCGGTGGAGGCCGAGCGGAGGCTGGAGGCGTTCCCCGACGTGCTGTACGTGGCGACCGGCGGCTCGCGGAACGGCGACACCGAGTGGGCCTCCCGGGTCTCCGCCCACCGGGAGCGGCGGCCCGGGTCCTGGCGTACGGCGGAGACCTGCGACCTGGTGCCGCTGCTCAAGGACGACGGGGCGCCGCTGCTGATCGACTGCCTGTCGCTGTGGCTGACGGACGCGATGGACGCCGTGGGGGCCTGGGACGACGCGGAGTGGGCGGACGGCGGGGAGCGCGAACTGCGGGCGCGGGTGCGGGAGTTGACGGAGGCGGTGCAGGAGACCCGGCGGACCGTGGTGGCCGTGTCGAACGAGGTGGGGTCCGGGATCGTGCCGGCCACCGCGTCGGGCCGCCGGTACCGGGACGAACTGGGGCGGCTGAACGCCGCCTTCGCGGCCGAGTGCGAGCAGGTGGTGCTGGTGGTGGCGGGGCAGGCACTGGTCCTACGGGGCTGACGGCCCCTTGCGGGCGATCACCCGGTAGGTCCTGGCGAGGCGGGTGCCGGCGAGGAGCAGGGCCAGGGCGTGGTCCAGCGCTCTCGCGGCGGCGGTCAGCGGTCCGGCCGCCGCCGGGTGCAGGGTGCCGGGCAGACGGGCCGTCAGGCGGGCCGGTACGTGCGCGGACCTGCGGGCCGTCGCCACGATCGCGCATCCCCGGGCCCTGAGTTCGGGGCGCGGGTCGTGCGGGGACTCCACCAGGAGGTGGCCGCCGGGGCGCAGGACGGCGAGGGCCGCGGAGAGTTCCCCGGGGTCCGCGTGCGGGTTCAGCAGGCTGACGACGTCGTAGCGGGACCGCAGGTGGGTGGTGATCCGGGGGTCCGTCAGACGGCCCAGGTAGCCCTCCTCCAGGCGCTCGACGGCCTGGGCGCGCAGGACGCGGGGGGTGGGGTCAAGACCGTCGAAGGCCGTGTAGGGGAAGAACGCTCTGGCCGCCTCCGGGAAGTCCGCGTCCCCCGTGTCCACGTCCAGCCAGCTCTCGGGTTCGGGGAAGGGCAGCATCACGCGGGCGGTGGAGCGAAGACGCCGTACGGAAGGGGCGGTTGGTGCGGGCATGGGGCCTCCCGAGGACGCACGTCAATTCGCTACAAAACGGAACGTATGGGATCCCCATCCCGGGTGCAATGACGTCGTGGCCCCGTGGCGCCCCCGTGTTCGATCAGGGCCGGTACTGTTCGGCGAATGAGCTCGCTTAATCTCGACGACTTCACCGATCTGATCGAGCGTCCCGACGGCGGGGTACGTCGCGACGCCGAGGCGCGCCGGGAGCGGCAGATCGTGCCGCCCGGGGCGCTGGGCCGCCTCGACGACCTGGGTGAGTGGCTGGCCGCGGCGCAGTCGGCCGTACCGGTACGGCCGGTCGAACGGCCGCGGGTCGTGCTGTTCGCCGGTGACCACGGGGTCGCCTCACTGGGCGTCTCGGGGCGGGCCGCGGGCAGCGCCTCGGAATTGGTGCGGGAGGTCCTGGAGGGGGGCCGTCCGGTGTCGATCCTCGCACGGCGTCTCGGGGTGCCGGTGCGGGTCGTCGACATGGCGCTGGACTGCGATCCGGCCGAGCTCCCGGAGGACGTCGTACGGCACCGGGTGCGGCGCGGGAGCGGTCGTATCGACGTCGAGGACGCGCTGACCCCGGAGGAGGCGGAGGCCGCCTTCCGGGCCGGGATGGCGGTCGCCGACGAGGAGGCCGACTCCGGTACGGACCTCGTGGTGCTCGGCGATGTGAGCGTGGGCGGGACCACCGCGGCCGGGGTGCTGGTCGCCGCGCTGTGCGGGACCGACGCGTCCGTGGTGACCGGGCGCGGCGGGACCGGCATCGACGACCTGGCGTGGATGCGCAAGTGCGCGGCGATCCGGGACGCGCTCCGGCGGGCGCGGCCGGTGCTCGGGGACCAGTTGCAGTTGCTGGCGGCGGTGGGCGGGGCCGACCTCGCGGCGATCACCGGGTTCCTGCTGCAGAGCGCGGTGCGCAAGCTGCCCGTCGTGCTGGACGGGGTCGTCGTGGCCGCCTGCGCCCTGGTGGGTCAGCGGATCGCGTTCCGGGCGCCGGACTGGTGGCTGGCCGGGCAGAACAGCGGTGAGCCGGGGCAGTCGAAGGCACTGGACCGGATGGCCCTGGAGCCGCTGCTCGACCACGGGGTGACGGTCGGGGAGGGCGCGGGCGGGCTCCTCGCGCTGCCGCTGGTGCAGGCCGCGGCGGCGCTGGCCGCCGAGCTGCCGGAGCGGCCCGCCGCTTCTTCCGGCGAACCGGAGGAGAAGGAGGAGTAGGGGGTTCGGCCGGTCGGGCACCGCCGGGATGCGCCGCCGTGGCTGAGCGCCGACGCGGCACGGAAGAGGGGCATGATCCCTTTTCATGGGAGATGTCCTGAACACCGGTACCCGTCGACCGTCCACCACCGCCTCGCGGCGGGCCGCCGGTTTCGCCGTCTGGTACCTGCGGGTCGTCGCGTTCGTCAACTTCCTCAGCGCGGTGTGGGTGACGCTGGGGCAGGACGTGCGGCGGCACAACCAGCAGGACTACTTCACGCCGTACCTGCTGACGGCGGGCTTCGCCTCCGGGGTGTTCACCGCCTTCCTCGCCATCACCATGCGGCGGCGCAAGCGGGCGGCCTGGATCCTGAACCTGGTGCTGTCGGGGGCGTTCCTCGCGCTGTTCGTCCTCGCGATGGCGTTCCCTGAGATCCGGCGGTACGCGCAGAACTGGATCTCCCTGTTCCTCACCGCCGCCTTCGTGGCGGCCCTGCTCGCCGGGCGGCGGGAGTTCTACGCCAAGGGCGACCGGTCCAACCCGCGGCTCGCCGCCGCCGTGGCCGTGGGCGGACTGCTGGTGTGCTCGCTGCTGGCCGCGCTGCTGGTGACCGTCACCAACCAGGCGTCGAGGTCCTCGGCGTTCGGGGAGCGGTGGTGGTACGGCACGCTGCGGCTGGTCTCGGTCGCCGCCGACGACTCCCGCTTCGACGGGATCCTCACACCCAACTGGGTCAACGTCGTCATCAACGTGCTCAGCACGGTCCTCGTCCTCGCCGTCCTCTACGCCGCCTTCCGCTCCCGGCGTGCCGTCGACCCGCTCACCGAGGACGACGAGCGGCGCCTGCGGGAACTGCTGGACAGACACGGCGAGCGGGACTCGCTCGGGTACTTCGCGCTGCGCCGGGACAAGAGCGTCATCTGGTCGCCGACCGGCAAGGCGGCCGTGACCTACCGGGTCGTCAGCGGGGTCTCGCTGGCCTCCGGGGACCCGATCGGCGACCCGGAGGCCTGGCCGGGGGCGATCGAGCCGTGGCTGGCGGAGGCGCGGGCGCACGGGTGGCTGCCGGCGGTGATGGGCGCGGGCGAGGACGCGGGGACGGTGTATGCGCGGCACGGGCTGGACGCGCTGGAGCTGGGTGACGAGGCGATCGTCGAGGTCGCCGAGTTCACGCTGGAGGGGCGGGCGATGCGGACCGTCCGGCAGGCGTACAACCGGGTGAAGCGGGCCGGGTACACCGTGCGGATCCGGCGCCACGAGGACATCCCGGCCGCCGAGATGGAGGCGCTCGTGCGGCGGGCCGACGACTGGCGGGACGGGGCCACCGAGCGCGGGTTCAGCATGGCGCTGGGGCGGCTCGGGGACCCGGCGGACGGGCGGTGCGTGGCACTGGAGTGCAGCGACGGCGACGGAGAGCTGAAGGCGGTGCTCTCCTTCGTGCCGTGGGGGCCGCACGGGCTCTCCCTCGATCTCATGCGCCGGGACCGCGACGCCGACAACGGCCTCATGGAGTTCATGGTCATCGAGCTGCTGAACCGGGCCCGGGAGATCCAGATCACCCAGGTCTCGCTCAACTTCGCGATGTTCCGCTCGGTCTTCGAACGTGGTGCGCGTCTCGGCGCCGGACCGGTGCTGCGGCTGTGGCGGTCGCTGCTCAGCTTCTTCTCCCGCTGGTGGCAGATCGAGTCCCTGTACCGGGCCAACGCCAAGTACCGGCCCGTCTGGGAGCCGCGGTTCCTGCTCTTCGAGAAGAGCGCGGACCTGCCGCGCATCGGCATCGCCTCCGCCCGCGCGGAGGGGTTCCTTGAGGTGCCGGGGCTGCCGGGGTGGCTGCGGCGCCGGGAGCACCTCAGTACGCACAGATGAGGACCGTGGCATGAAGAGGGTCACCCGCTGGGCCCGCGCGGAGTGGGGGCCGCTGTACGCCACCGTGCGCGGGCCGCTGCTGCGGCGCGGGTGGCGGGCGGTCCCGCTGGCCCTGACAGCGGTGTGCCTGACGGCGGTCCTGCACGTCGTGCACAGCCAGTCGTGGGGGTACGACTTCGTGCAGGACGTCGGTGCCGTGCGCGCCGCGGACCCCCTCTGGCTCGCCCTGCTCCGCACTCCCCTCTCGCTGTTCGTCCCGGCCCTGGACCTGCCGGTGTGGGGTGCGCTGGCGCAGCTCCTGTGCGTGTTCGGGATCGCCGAGATCTGTCTGGGCCGGTGGCGGACGCTCACACTGGCCTACGCGGCCACGCTCGCCGGCACGCTGTACGCGCGCGTGGGCATCTGGCTGGGCCCCGGCAGCCCGCTCGGTCTGCCCGCCTCGGACGCCCACGTCGTCGACACCGGCCCGTCGGCGGCCGTGGTGGGCCTCGCCGTCTTCCTCTGCCTGCGCCACGGCGCCCGCTTCACCGCGGCCGCCGTGATCGCGGCGATGGTGGCCGAGGTCCTGGTCAAGGAGAACCTCGCCGGCAAGGAACACCTGGCGGCGATCGCGGCGATGCTGCTGCTGTGCGGGATCTCGGCCGTACGGCACCGCCGGACGCGGGCCCGGGAAGAGGCCCCCTCCGCAGGCCCGCCCCGGGGTCCCTGAACTGCGGGGAGACTGCGGGGAGACCTCACCCCCCGAGCGCTCGCGGTGGGTCCGGTTTGCCGGCGATCAGGTCCTGGAACCTGCGGCGCGGGCCCGACCAGCGTCTGTCGTGCCGGTAGCTGCGCAGCAGGGCCCGGGCGCGGGCACGGGGGCGGCGGGCGTAGAAGCGGCGGGCCCAGGGGGAGCCGGGACGGGCCAGGCGGACCAGGCCGATGAGCCCGACGAGCGGGACGATCACGCTGAAGATCGCCATCCGGGTCTTGCCCTTGAGCAGGACGAGCATCGCGAACAGGAAGTTGACGATCACGCTGCTGATCACGCCGCCGCGGTCCTGCGCCTCGTCCTGCGTCACGTCGTCGACGCCGAACGGCGAGAACCCCGCGAGCACCAGGCCGACCAGCGCCACGGTGAGGACGACGACCTCCACGCTCTTGCGGCCCTCCTCGCTCCAGTACACGTCGTCGAGGTGCAGGATCAGCGCGAACTCGTCCAGCACCAGCCCCGCGCCCGTCCCGAAGACCACCGCGGCCACCCCCGCCCCGAAGCCGTGCCGCCCGCTCGCGACCGCGCCGAAGCCGCCGATGACGGTGAGGACGACGCCCGGCACCACGTGGTGGATGTGCACGCCCCCCGAACTGACGTTGCCGAAGGGCCCCTTGCCCGCCCGGATGAGCCGGGTGACGACCCGGGTGATCAGGAAGGTGAGCACGAACGCGGTCAGGGCGAGGAGCAGCGGCAGCTTGCCGGGTTCGACGATGTTGCGGTGCAGCCAGTGGCCCATGGCCCCAGTCTCCGGCCGGCGGGGGTGGGCCGCCCGGCGGCTACGGCGTCCGGGCTACCCTGCCGACGTGTCCATGACCCCGCCCCCGCTCGACGGCCTCCGCTTCGCCTTCGGCACGCTCAGCGTGCTCCCCGTGCGGGTGACCCGCTGGGACCGGGAGGCGGCCCGCGGCGGCATGCTGTGCGCCCCGCTGGTCGGGCTGGCACTGGGATGCGCCGCCGCGGCGACGGGTCTCCTGCTCCTCTTCCTGGGTGCCTCCGCCCTGCTCGCCGCGGTCGCCACGGTGGCCGTGCCGGCGGTCCTCACCCGGGGCCTGCACCTCGACGGCCTCGCGGACACCGCCGACGGCCTGGGCAGCGGCAAGCCCGCCGAGGACGCCCTGCGGATCATGAAGCAGTCGGACATCGGCCCGTTCGGGGTGATCACCCTCGTCCTCGTGCTCCTCGCCCAGGTGGCCGCCCTGTCGCAGACGTACGGCGACTCGTGGGCCCGGGGTGCCGTGGCGGCCGTGGTCTCGGGGACGGCCGCGCGCCTGGTCCTGACCCTCGCGGCCCGCGCCGGAGTCCCGCCGGCCCGCCCGGAGGGGCTGGGGGCCGCGAG
>NZ_LJBR01000114.1 GCF_001282115.1 Streptomyces sp. NRRL B-24085
GTGGAAACCGGCTGCACCCCGGGGCCCCGGCCACCCAGCCCGGTGTCTCGGCGCTCGCCCCGGGCGGGGTGGCCGGGGAACCGGGGTGGCCGGGTTCCACCGGGTTGCCCGGGTGGCCGGGCTGTTCCGGGGTGCCGGGGTGCTCCGGGCCGCCGGGCGGGGTGTGCTGCCCGCTGCCGCTGCCGCAGTCGTTGCCCATGGCGGGGTTGCCGACGCCGATGACGTCGACGCTGTTGCCGCAGACGTTCACGGGAGCGTCGACCGGCACCTCGACGTGGTTGCCCGAGCCGACGCCGGGCGAGCCACCGGTGTGGCCGCCGGCGTGCGAGCCGCCGGAGCCGTTGGAGCCTGCACCTCCGGAACCGCCGTGGCCGCCGGGCCCGTGCCCTCCGTGTCCGCCCCCGTGTCCGCCGCCGTGGCTCCCGGAGCCGGGCGTTCCGCTGCCGCCGCCCTTGTTGGCGCAGCTGTTGCCCATCGCGGGGTTGAGGACCCCGACGACGTTCACGGTGTTGCCGCACGCGTTCACCGGCGCGTGCACCGGCGCGGACACCGTGTTGCCCGAGAGCACGCCGGGGGAGTTCGCGCTCGATCCGCTCGCGCCCGCGTCCGCGTGGGCGGCGCCTCCTGCGGCGGCGATCACTCCGGTGGCGGCCGCCACTGTCATCAGGCCCTTGCGGGTGACTTGTCGCATGTACCCAATCCCTGCTTTCGACCTTGCCTCGAAATTCCGCTGAATCGCGGTTCTTTTTCTTTTCGAAAAGGCCGGTCGGCCCCGGAGCGCATGGCTTGCACTCCGGGGCCGACGGGCTCATCCCTGTTAACTAAGGGCGAGGCACAACGTCACTTGTTGATGCAGGTGTTGCCGAAGGCGGGGTTCAGCAGGCCGATCACGGAGACCGTGTTGCCGCAGACGTTCACCGGGACGTGAACGGGAACCTGCACGACGTTGCCGGACAGCACGCCCGGGGAGCCCACAGCGGCACCCTGCGCACCCGCATCGGCGACGGCAAGGCCCGCGCCCGCGAGAACCAGGCCACCAGTAGCAGCCGCAGCGGCGACGACCTTCTTGATCATTATTCCTCCTTGTTGGCAATGCGATCCCAAGCAGCGGATCACATGAGTTGTAACGAGGAGGGAGTAATGGGGATACGAGCTTATGAGCGCATTCACCCTTCCCGACCGATCTCGTACGTGCGGCCGAATAAGCGCGTCAACACATGTCAGCTCGCGTCGATGAACCGGTCGAGAACCCGCACGCCGAACTTCAGCCCGTCCACGGGCACCCGCTCGTCGACACCGTGGAACATCCCGGCGAAGTCCAGCTCCGGGGGAAGCTTGAGCGGCGCGAAGCCGAAGCCGCGGATGCCGAGCTCGTCGAAGGACTTGGCGTCGGTGCCGCCGGAGAGCATGTAGGGGATCGCCTTGGCGGCCGGGTCCTCGGCGACCAGAGCGGACTGCATGGCGTCCACGAGGGCGCCGTCGAAGGTGGTCTCGACGGCCTTGTCGGAGTGCACGTCCTCGCGCCGGACCTTGGGTCCGAGGATCTTGTCGAGGTCGGCGAGGAACTCCTCCTCGAAGCCGGGCAGGAAGCGCCCGTCGACGTGCGCGGTGGCCTCGCCCGGGATGACGTTGACCTTGTAGCCGGCGCCGAGCTGGGTGGGGTTGGCGGTGTTGCTGAGGGTGGCGCCGATGAGCTTGGCGATGCCGCCGAGCCGGGCGAGGGTGCCCTCCATGTCCTCCGGGTCCAGCTCGGTGCCCAGCGCGTCGCCGAGTTCGTCGAGGAAGGCACGGGTGGTCTTGGTGACCCGGACCGGGAACTTGTGGCGGCCGAGGCGGGCGACCGCCTCCGACAGTTCGGTGATGGCGTTGTCCCGGTGGATCATCGAGCCGTGCCCGGCGGTGCCGGCCACGGTCAGCTTCATCCAGTGCATGCCCTTCTCGGCCGTCTGGATCAGGTAGAGCCGCCGCTGCTCGTTCACCGTGAAGGAGAAGCCGCCCACCTCGCTGATCGCCTCGGTCACGCCCTCGAAGAGGTCGGGGTGGTTGTCGACGAGGTGCCGGGCGCCGTACGTGCCGCCGGCCTCCTCGTCGGCGAGGAAGGCGAGGACGATGTCCCGGGGCGGCCTGCGCCCGCTGCGCAGCCGGTCGCGGACGACCGCCAGGGTCATCGCGTCCATGTCCTTCATGTCGACCGCGCCCCGCCCCCACACGCACCCGTCGGCGACCTCGCCGGAGAAGGGGTGGTGGGTCCAGTCCTGCGCGTTGGCCGGTACGACGTCGAGGTGGCCGTGGATCAGCAGGGCGGGCCGGGACGGGTCCTCGCCCGCGATCCGGGCCACCGTGGAGGCGCGGCCGGGGTGCGACTCGTAGATCTGCGGGTCGAGCCCCACCTCGGCGAGCTTGCCCGCGACCCACTCGGCCGCCTTGCGTTCGCCCGGCCCCGAGTGGTCGCCGTAGTTGCTGGTGTCGAACCGGATCAGCTCGCGGCAGAGGTCCACGACCTCGTCCTCGCCGGTGACGCCCCTGGCCGTGTCCGTGTCGCTCACGCTGTTCCTCCCGCTGTCACTGCTGGTGGTTGCCCTCATCCTCTCCCCGCGCCCCGGTCGGCCCCAAGACCGGGCCCGGCCCGTCACACGCCGTTCACGGACGCCCGGGGCGGGAACGGGGGGTGATCGGGCCCCCTCGAAAGCCTGGTAATGTTTCCTTCGTCGCCGCGAGGGAAACCCCGCACGACAGACACCTTGTCCGGGTGGCGGAATGGCAGACGCGCTAGCTTGAGGTGCTAGTGCCCTTTATCGGGCGTGGGGGTTCAAGTCCCCCCTCGGACACCAGCCCAATCCCTCCGGCCGCTCAGGCGGCCGGGGGGATTCGTCGTGTTCGCCCTGCCGCTCAGGCTGTTGCTCGCTGTGTGTGGGACATCTCTCGCTCGGTGTGAAGATCACCAGGTCAGCGGTCTGCGGACGGGGCTGCCCCACCCCCGGACGGCCCCTCCCGAGTCGCCGTTCCCCTGGGCCGAACCTAGCGTCGTACTAAAATTTCCGGCTTGTTACGAGCTGGACCCGGACAACCCCAGGCAGACCTGCGGGCCCGCCAGCGCCCCGGAGGCTCCGGGATCGAGACGCGAGGACCGATGGCAGCCATAGACGAGAGCAGCGCTCTCGGCCTGCTCGGCGAAGAGCTCAGCGCAGAGATCCACGAACAGTTCGGTGACACCGCCCGTTTCTCCGGGGGCCCCGCCGCCTCCCCCCGCACCCTCGTCGATGTCTTCGACGCCTCTGTGCGCTCCTTCCCGGACGAGCTCGCCCTGGACGACGGGACGACCCGGCTCACCTACCGCGCGCTGGCCGCCGAGGTCGAGCGACTGCGCCGGCGGCTCGCCGCGGCCGGGGTGGGACTCGGCGACCGAGTGGGCGTGCGGGTGCCGTCCGGCACCAACGACCTGTACGTCGCGATCCTCGCCGTGCTCGCCGCCGGTGCCGCCTATGTCCCGGTCGACGCCGAGGACCCCGACGAGCGGGCCGAGCTGGTGTTCGGGGAGGCGGAGGTGCGGGCCGTGGTCGGCGCCGGGCACGAGCTGACGGTCAGCGGGCGTGGCGCGGCTCCCGCCGCCCGGCCCGGCATCGGGCACGACGCGTGGATCATCTTCACCTCCGGTTCCACCGGCAGGCCCAAGGGCGTCGCCGTCTCACACCGCAGCGCCGCCGCCTTCGTGGACGCCGAGGCCGCGCTGTTCCTCACCGACGACCCCATCGGTCCCGGTGACAGGGTCATGGCGGGGCTGTCGGTCGCCTTCGACGCCTCCTGCGAGGAGATGTGGCTGGCGTGGCGGTACGGGGCCTGTCTCGTACCGGTGCCGCGGTCCCAGGTCCGCAGTGGGGCCGATCTCGGGCCCTGGCTGGTCGAGCAGGAGATCACCGTGGTCTCCACCGTGCCGACGCTCGCCGCGCTGTGGGAGCCCGAGACCCTCAACGACGTACGCCTGCTGATCTTCGGCGGCGAGGCCTGTCCGCCCGAGCTGGCGCAGCGGCTGGTGACGGAGGGCCGGGAGGTGTGGAACACCTACGGACCCACCGAGGCGACCGTGGTGGCCTGTGCCTCGCTGATGAGCGGCGAGGAGCCGATCCGGATCGGACTGCCGCTGGACGGCTGGGAGCTGGCCGTCGTCGACGAGGCCGGGGAGCCCGTGCCGATGGGCGCCACCGGGCAGCTCGTGATCGGCGGGGTCGGCCTCGCCCGGTACCTGGACGCCGAGAAGGACGCGGAGAAGTACGCGCCGCTGGAGTCGCTGGGCTGGGAGCGGGCGTACCGCAGCGGTGACCTCGTGAAGGCGGAGCCGGAGGGGCTGGTCTTCCTCGGGCGGGCCGACGAGCAGATCAAGCTCGGTGGCCGGCGGATCGAGCTCGGCGAGGTCGACGCGGCCCTCCAGGCGCTGCCCGGGGTGGCGGGGGCGGCCGCCGCCGTCCGCACCGCCCGCAGCGGCAACCAGCTCCTCGTCGGATACGTCGTCACGCAGGACGGCTGGGACCAGGCGACCGCCGTGGAGAGGCTGCGGGCCGAACTGCCCGCCGCGCTCGTGCCGTTGCTCGCCCCCGTCGACGACCTGCCGACCCGGACCTCCGGCAAGGTGGACCGCAACGCGCTGCCGTGGCCGCTGGAGGGGCTCGGGAGCAGCGGCCCCACGGAGGAGTTGTACGGCACCGAGGCCTGGCTCGCCGAGCAGTGGGCGGAGGTCCTCGGCATCCCGGTCTCCGGGCCGCGCGACGACTTCTTCGCGATCGGCGGATCCAGCCTGGCCGCCGCCCAGTTGACCAGCCGGCTGCGCACCCGCTACCCGAGCGCGGCCGTCCTCGACATCTACCAGCAGCCCACCCTGCGGAAGTTGGCCCGCCATCTGGAGGAGTCCGCGCAGGACGACGGGGCGGCACGGGTGGTCGCACCGGTGCCGGTCCGGGCCCAGGTGATCCAACTCCTGCTGCTGCTCCCCCTGTTCGCGCTCATGGGGCTCCGCTGGACGGTGCCCCTGGCCGCCGCAGGGAACCTCCTGCCGTCCTACGGCTGGCTGCCGACCGCTTCCTGGTGGCTGGTCGGCGCCGGTGCCCTCGCCCTGTTCAGCCCGCCCGGACGGCTCGCGATCGCCGCCGGCGGGGCCCGGCTGCTGCTGCGGGGAGTCCGGCCCGGCCGCCACCCCCGCGGCGGCAGCGTCCACCTGCGGCTGTGGGCCGCCGAGCGGCTCGCCGAGTTCAGCGGGGCGACCTCGCTGACCGGCTCCTGGCTGGAGCGGTACGCGCGGGCGCTCGGCGCCAAGGTCGGTCCCGAGGTGGACCTGCACTCGCTGCCGCCGGTCACCGGCATGCTCAAGCTGGGCCGGGGCGCCGCCGTGGAGTCCGAGGTGGACCTGTCCGGCTGGTGGCTGGACGGCGACCGGCTGGAGATCGGCCAGGTCAAGGTGGGCGCGCACGCGGTCGTGGGTACGCGCAGCATGCTCTTCCCGGGCGCCCGTGTCGGCAAGCGGGCCGAGGTGGCGCCGGGTTCGGCGGTCACCGGGCAGATCCCGACCGGTCAGCGCTGGGCGGGCGCGCCCGCGGTCAAGCTCGGCAAGGCCAAGCGCAACTGGCCGAAGGAACGGCCGGCGCGGGGCACGTACTGGCGGGTGATGTACGGCCTCACCGGTCTCGGGCTGACCCTGCTCCCCGTGCTCGCGGGCGGTGCCGCGTTCCTGGTGGCCCGGCCCTTCGTCGCCGGGTCCGCGCCCCTGGCCGGCGCCTTCCTGGCCCTGGTCCCGGCGACGCTCGCCTTCGGGCTGGCGTACGCGCTGCTGCTCCTGGTCTCGGTACGGCTGCTGAGCCTGGGGCTGCGCGAGGGGACGTATCCGACGCACAGCCGCATCGGGTGGCAGGCATGGACCGTGACGCAGTTGATGGACCGCTCGCGCGAGACGCTGTTCCCGCTGTACGCGGGGCTGGTCACGCCGGTGTGGCTGCGGCTGCTGGGGATGCGGATCGGGCGGGGCGCCGAGGTGTCGACCGTGCTGGCGCTGCCCAGCCTGACGACGGTCGGCGAGGGCGCGTTTCTGGCCGACGACACCCTGACCGCGCCGTACGAGTTGGGCGGCGGCTGGGTCAGGATCGGGCGCGCGGAGATCGGGCGGCGGGCGTTCCTCGGGAACTCGGGGATGACGGCGCCGGGGCGGACCGTGCCGGACGGCGGCCTGGTCGGGGTGCTGTCGGCCACGCCGAAGAAGGCGAAGAAGGGCACGTCGTACCTGGGGCTGCCGCCGGTGAAGCTGCCGCGCAGCGCGGCCGACAGCGACCAGAGCCGGACGTACGAGCCGTCGGCGGGGCTGCTGTGGGCGCGCGGACTGGTGGAGCTGTGCCGGATCGTGCCGGTGTTCTGCTCGGCAGGACTCGCGGTACTGACGGTCGCCGCGCTGTGCGTGCTGGGGCCGTGGGCCTGGCTGCTCGCCGGAGTGGTGCTGCTCGCGGCCGGTGCCGTGGCGGGACTGGTGTCGGTGGTCGCGAAGTGGCTGCTCGTGGGGCGGCACCGCAGCGGGGAGCACCCGCTGTGGAGCGGCTTCGTGTGGCGCAACGAGCTCGCGGACACCTTCGTCGAGGTGCTGGCGGTGCCGTGGCTGGCGGGTGCAGTTCCCGGTACGCCGCTGATGACGGCGTGGCTGCGCGGACTCGGGGCGAGGATCGGCAGGGGCGTCTGGGTGGAGAGCTACTGGCTGCCGGAGACCGATCTGGTGACGCTGGAGGACGCGGCCACCGTGAACCGCGGCTGTGTGCTCCAGACCCACCTCTTCCACGACCGGATCTTGCGGACGGATACTGTTGTTCTCCGTGAGGGCGCCACGCTGGGCCCTGGCGGGATCGTGCTGCCCGGCAGCACGATCGGGGCCCGCACCACGCTGGGTCCCGCGTCGCTCGTCATGGCCGCGGAGTCCGTCCCGGACGACACCCGCTGGCTCGGCAACCCGATCGAGGCATGGCGGCCCTGAACGCGGGCCACCCGGAGTCGGTGAGCGGTGCACCGGCGGATCCGAGTGGCGACGCGGCGCAGGGAGCGGAATCGGCAGTGGCAGTTCAGCAGGCGGCGGGTGCGGACCCGTACTTCCCTGACCACGGTGACGTCCGGTACCGGGTGCACCGCTACGAGCTCGCGCTGGACTACCGCCCCGCTCCCAACCGGCTGGCCGGGAGCGCCCGGATCAACGCCATAGCGGGACGCTCACCGCTCACCGAGTTCCTGCTCAACCTGTCCGACTTCAAGATCGGCCGGGTGCGGGTGGACGGCCGCCCCGCCCACTACACGCACCGCGGCGGGAAGCTGCGGGTCCGGCCCGCGAAGCCGGTGCGGCCCGGGGCCGCGTTCACGGTCGAGGTGCAGTGGTCGGGCAACCCCAGGCCGGTGCAGAGCACTTGGGGCGGGCTCGGCTGGGAGGAGCTGGAGGACGGGGCGCTGGTGGCGAGCCAGCCGATCGGGGCGCCGTCCTGGTACCCGTGCAACGACCGGCCCGCGGACAAGGCGTCGTACCAGATCTCGGTCACCACGCCGTCGGCCTACGCGGTCGTGGCGGGCGGACGGCTGCTGACGCGGACGACCAAGGCGTCCACCACCACCTGGGTGTACGAGCAGGCGGCGCCGACCTCCAGCTATCTGGTGGGCCTCGCGATCGGCAAGTACCAGACGGTGCTGCTGGGCGACCCGGGTCCGGGCGGGGTGCCGCAGCACGGGCACATCCCGGCTCACCTGCTGCCGGAGTTCTCACGGGACTTCGCACGGCAGCCGCAGATGATGGAGCTGTTCCAGGAGCTGTTCGGGCCGTATCCGTTCGACGAGTACGCCGTCCTCGTCACGGAGGAGGAGCTCGATGTGCCCGTGGAGGCACAGGGGTTGTCGCTGTTCGGCGCCAACCACGTGGACGGGGCCCGGGGTTGGGAGCGGCTGGTCGCGCACGAGCTGGCGCACCAGTGGTTCGGCAACAGCGTCTCCATCGCGGACTGGCGGCACATCTGGCTGAACGAGGGGTTCGCCAAGTACGCCGAGTGGCTGTGGTCGGAGCGCTCGGGTGGCCGTACGGCACAGCAACTGGCAGCCGCCGCGCACCGGTCGCTGTCCTCGCTCCCCCAGGATCTGCGGCTGGGCGATCCCGGCCGCAAGTCGATGTTCGACGACCGGCTCTACGAGCGCGGCGGGCTCACCGTGCACGCGCTGCGCTGTGCGCTGGGCGACGAGGCGTTCTTCCGGATGCTGCGCGGCTGGGCTGGGCTGCACCGGGGCGGGGCGGTGACGACGTCGACGCTCACCGCGCATGTCAACCGGTTCGCGGACGAGCCACTGGACGGGCTGTTCGACGCATGGGTGCACGGGACGGCGCTGCCCTCCCTGCCGACGCCGGGTCCGGCGCGGCCTGCGCACCCCCCGACCAACGCCGGCTAGGGCGTCGCACCGGCGCGGTTGCGGGAGAATGGCGATCATGTCCCGACGTGCCTCGAAGCCCCGGCCGCGTGCCGCTTCCTCCTGCCCCTGCGGTCTCGCGGGAACCTACGACGCCTGCTGCGGCCGCTTCCACCGGGGTGAGGCCGCGGCGCCGACCGCCGAGGCGCTGATGCGCTCGCGCTACAGCGCCTTCGTCAAGCTGGAGCGGGAGTACCTGCTGCGGACCTGGCACCCCCGGACCCGTCCCGGCGCCCTGGATCTCGACGCGGGTATGCGCTGGACCGGGCTCGAGATCCTGGACACGACCGACGGCTCGGCCTTCCACGCCACCGGCACGGTGACCTTCCGGGCGTCGTTCGAGGGCGGCTCCCTGCACGAGCGCAGCCGTTTCGAGCGGGTCGACGGGGCCTGGGTGTACGTGGACGGGGAGTTCCTGGACTAGGGAGCGAGGATGTCCAGCTCCTGGAGCGCGCCCTCCGCGATCTCGCGGGTCAGCGCCTCCGCGTGGCCCGCGTCGCCCGCGCGGATCGCCTCGGCGAGCCGCACGTGCAGGGTGACGGCGGCCGGGTCGGGGTCCTCGAACATGACCTCGTGGCGGGTGCGGCCGGCGAGGACCTCGGCGACGACGTCCCCGAGGCGGGCGAACATCTCGTTGCCGGAGGCGTTGAGGATCACCCGGTGGAAGGCGATGTCGTGCAGGAGGTAGCCCTCCAGGCGGTGGCCCTTGGAGTTGGCGACCATGCCGAGCGCGCACTCGGTGAGTTCGGCGCACTGCTCGGCGGTCGCGTGCTTGGCGGCCAGGCCCGCCGCCACCGGCTCGATCGCCGAGCGCAGCACGGTCAGTGAGCGCAACTGCTGGGGGCGGTCGGCGCCGGCCAGCCGCCAGCGGATGACCTGGGGGTCGTAGACGTTCCACTCGGCCTTCGGGCGGACCGTCACGCCCACGCGGCGGCGGGACTCGACCAGGTGCATGGACTCCAGGACCCGGACCGCCTCGCGCATCACGGAGCGTGAGACGTCGAAACGCTGGGCCAGTTCGTCGGTGCGCAGAACGCTGCCCGGCGGGTACTCGCCCGCTGTGATCGCGGGTCCGAGGGCGTCCAGTACGCGTCCGTGCAGCCCCCGGCCCAATGTGCTCATGCACTCAGCGTACGGGGCGCGTCACGCCCAGAAAAAGTCAGACTTATTCGTCACAGGGTCTTGAATTAGTCCTACCTAATGGGTTTCAGTTGCTCGGCATCGAAGGTGTCGACGAGGACAGCAGACAGTGAGGCAGCGATGAGCACCCCGAAAGTCGTCGTGGTCATGGGCGTCGCGGGCACCGGCAAGACCACCATCGGTCCCCTGCTCGCCGCCCGGCTCGGCGTCCCCTACGCCGAGGGCGACGACTTCCACCCGCCGGCCAACATCGCCAAGATGTCGGCCGGCACCCCGCTCACCGACGACGACCGGTGGCCGTGGCTGGACGCCATCGGCTCCTGGGCGCACGGGCGGGCGGGGCTCGGCGGGGTGGTCAGCTGCTCGGCGCTGAAGCGGTCGTACCGCGACCGGCTGCGGGCCGAGGCGCCCGGGGTCGTCTTCGTGCACCTGGCCGGCGACCGCTCCCTCATCGAGGACCGGATGTCGCACCGGCAGGGGCACTTCATGCCCACCGCACTGCTCGACTCGCAGTTCGCCACGCTCCAGCCCCTCCAGGAGGACGAGGCCGGGGTCGTGGTGGACGTCTCCGGCAGCCCGGAGGACATCACCGGGCGGGCCGCGAAGGCGCTCGCCGAACTCCCGTAACACCCCTTTTCCGAAGAACGTCCCCGTACCTGCAAGGGAACCCCCCGTGACCAGACTCAGCGTCGAGTTGCTGGCAGCGGACGCACCCGAGCCGATCACCTCGGCCGGTCACGCCCAGCTGGGCATCGCCGTCCTGGCGGGCATCGCCGTCATCGTGCTGCTCATCACCAAGTTCAAGCTCCACGCCTTCCTGTCGCTGACCCTGGGCACGCTCGTGCTCGGCGCGGTCGCCGGAGCGCCGCTCGACAAGGCCATCGCCAGCTTCACCACCGGGCTCGGCACCACGGTCGCCGGCGTCGGTGTGCTGATCGCGCTCGGCGCGATCCTCGGCAAGATGCTCGCCGACTCGGGCGGCGCCGACCAGATCGTCGACACGATCCTCGCGAAGGCGGGCGGCCGTTCGATGCCGTGGGCGATGGTCCTGATCGCCTCCGTCATCGGTCTGCCGCTGTTCTTCGAGGTCGGCGTCGTCCTGCTGATCCCGGTCGTGCTGATGGTCGCCAAGCGCGGCAACTACTCCCTGATGCGGATCGGCATCCCGGCCCTCGCGGGCCTGTCCGTGATGCACGGCCTGGTCCCGCCGCACCCCGGCCCGCTGGTCGCCATCGACGCGGTCGGCGCCAACCTCGGCGTCACGCTCGCCCTCGGCGTCCTGGTCGCCGTCCCGACGGTGATCATCGCCGGTCCGCTGTTCTCGCGGTACGCGGCCCGCTGGGTGGACGTGCCGGCCCCCGACCGGATGATCCCGCAGCGCGCCTCGGAGGAACTGGAGAAGCGCCCGGCCTTCGGCCCCACGCTGGCGACCATCCTCCTCCCGGTCGTCCTGATGCTGTCCAAGGCACTGGTCGACATCGTGATCGACGACCCCGAGAACCTCACCCAGCGCGTCTTCGACGTCATCGGCTCCCCGATGATCGCGCTGCTGGCCGCGGTGCTCGTGGGCATCTTCACGCTGCTGCGCCCGGCCGGCTTCGGCAAGGACCGGCTCTCCCCTCTCGTCGAGAAGGGCCTCGCGCCCATCGCCGGCATCCTGCTGATCGTCGGCGCGGGCGGCGGCTTCAAGCAAACCCTGATCGACTCCGGTGTGGGTCAGATGGTCCTGGACATATCCAAGGACTGGTCGATCCCGGCCCTCCTGCTGGCCTGGCTGATCGCGGTGGCGATCCGGCTGGCGACCGGCTCGGCCACGGTGGCGACGATCTCCGCGGCCGGTCTGGTCGCCCCGCTCGCGGAAGGCATGTCGACCGGGGAGACGGCCCTGCTGGTCCTCGCCATCGGCGCCGGCTCGCTCTTCTTCAGCCATGTCAACGACGCCGGGTTCTGGCTGGTCAAGGAGTACTTCGGCCTGGAGGTCGGCCAGACGATCAAGACCTGGTCGATCATGGAGACGATCATCTCGGTGGTCGCGGGCGGTCTGGTGCTGCTGCTGTCACTGGTCATCTAGGTACGGCCACGAGGGCACCCGGGGCGGGCGAGGCACGGTTTCCGGCCTCGCCCGCCGCCGTTGCCGTCGCCGGCCTGTGGGACCGGTACCGGGGTGCTC
Source organism: Streptomyces sp. NRRL B-24085 (assembly GCF_001282115.1). Classification (GTDB taxonomy): domain Bacteria; phylum Actinomycetota; class Actinomycetes; order Streptomycetales; family Streptomycetaceae; genus Streptomyces. The sequence continues at coordinate 11,768 of NZ_LJBR01000114.1, forward strand.
TAGAGTCCCCGCATGCGGCGAAGGACGGGACTGGTGGTGGCCGGGGCCGCGGCTCTGGCCTGGGGCGAGTGGCTGAACCGGCGCTGGTCCCGCGCACTGCTGGGCGACGGCCGGGGCGCCTCCTCGGCCGTGGTGGTCCTGGGGTACCGCAATCCCGGGGACACGGCGAACCTGATCAACCGCTGGCGCGTCCGCGCCGGAGTCCGCTCCCTCACCGCCGACGGTACGCGCGGGGCCCGCCTGATCCTCAGCGGTGGGACGACCGGCAGCGGCGCGACGGAGGCCCGTCTGATGGCCGACTACGCGAAGGGGACGCTCGGGTACGACGGCCCGGTGCTCCTGGAGGACCGGTCCACGACGACGTGGGAGAACATCACGAACGTGATCCCGCTGCTCGAGGACGTGGACCGCATCAAGATCGTCTCCCAGCCGGCCCACGCGCTCAAGGCCCGCGCCTACCTGCGGCGGCAGCGCCCGGACCTGGCGAAGCGGCTGGTGCGCGCGGACGACTACCGCCCCGGCGAGTGGATCGCCGTCAAACCGCTGCTGGCGCTGTACGGGCTGTGGTCCCTGCGCGGCCTGCGGGCCGACGAACGGAAGGCCGTGCCGTAGGGACCCCGTGGCGGGACGTCACGCTACGGCCGCCACAGCGGATGCTCCCGCTCCGCCCACTCCCGGCTCACCGAACCCGTCCGCAAGCCGCGTCGAGCCTCCGGGTCGGCGAGCGCCATGCCGATGTGGCCCGCGAGGACGATGCCGATGGTGAGGGCCAGCCAGTCGTGGACGAAGGTCGCGCTGGTGCGCCACTGGATGGGGGTGAGGTGGGTGAACCACATCAGCAGGCCTGTGCCGAGCATCACCAGGGTCGCACCGGCGATCCAGGAGGCGTAGACCTTCTGGCCCGCGTTGAACTTGCCCGCGGGACGGGACGTGCGGCGTCGGTCGCGGCGCAGGGCGGCGCGCAGCCAGACGCGGTCGTGGGGGCCGAAGCGGTTGAGGAAACCCAGGTCGGCGCGGAAGGCGCGGGAGGCCAGCCCCAGGAGGGCCGGGACGGGCAGGGCCAGGCCCGCCCATTCGTGAACGCGGACCACCAGCTCGCGGCGGCCGACGAGTTCGGCGAACTGGGGGACGTACAGACAGGCGGCCGTGGCCACGCAGACACCCATCAGGGCGGCCGTCGTGCGGTGCACCCACTTCTGGGAGCGGCCGAAGCGCCGGATCCGTGCCTGCGGCGGGGCGTCAACTCGTAGGTTCATCGTCCCGCCCGTTCGATCGGCCGACCCAGGCGTCCACGTCGTAGCCGCGGTCCTCCCAGTAGCCCGGCTCCACGTCCTCGGTGACGGTGATGCCGGACAGCCACTTGGCCGACTTGTAGAAGTACATGGGGGCCACGTAGAGGCGGACCGGGCCGCCGTGGGAGTGGCCGATGTCCTTGTCCTGCATGCGCAGGGCGACCAGGACGTCCGGGCGGCGGGCCTGGTCGAGGGTGAGGCTCTCGGAGTACGCCCCGTCGAAGCAGGTGAAGCGGACGGCGCCCGCCTTGGCGGTCACTCCGGCGGCGTCCAGCAGCGCGGACAGTCGTACGCCTTCGAACGGCGTGTCCGGGACCCGCCAGCCCGTCACGCACTGCACGTCCTTGACCATCCGGGTCTGGGGCAGCGCCCGCAGGTCGGCCAGGGTGTAGGCGCGGGGGCGGGAGACCAGGCCGTCGATCGTCAGGCGGTAGTTCGCGGCGTTCTTGTGCGGCACCGACGAGGTGACCGAGTAGTAGCGGAAGCCGCCCCCGTTGGGGAGCAGCCCGGTCAGGCCGGTGGGGTCCTTGTCGGCGGCGCTGCCGAGGAAGGCCTCCAGGCCGCGTTGCAGGGTGGGCGCGGCGACGACGCCGAGCGCGCCCAGGCCGAGGGTGCCGAGGAGGACCCGGCGGCCGATCGGCGTACCGCGCTGTTCCTCGGGCTGTTCGGAGTTCACCTCACCATTCGAACACCCGCGACGCCCGTGGAGCCAGGAATCGCGGGTGCTCGTCAGACTTCCGTAACCACTTCTCACGGGGTTCTCAGAGAGTCACGACGCCTCTTCGGCCGCCTTCTCCAACTGGAACGCCTCGTTGCCGAGCCCGATCCGCGCGTGCGCCTCGGGCCTGCGGGCCCGCATCAGCAGGCCCTGTGCCAGACCCACCAGCACGGCGAGGCCGACGATGCCCGGCAGCACCCAGCTCAGCGAGGAGTCGGGGCCCGCGCCGACCAGGACGTCGAAGTCCTTCACCGTGTACACGGCGATGACCAGCAGGGCGAGCCCCGCGAGGGCCGAGGTGACCAGCCGCCAGGCCTGGGCGGCGGCCGCGCCGCGCCGGACGAAGAAGACGACGACGGACGCGGAGGCCGCCGCCATCAGCACGATCACGCCGAGCGAGCCGATGTTGCCGAACCAGGTGAACAGGTGCAGGACCGGCACGGTCGGGTCGCCGGTGGGCTTGTCGTCGGCGATCGCGAAGACGGCCACGACCACCACCGACACGGCGGTCTGGAGCAGTGAGCCGGTGCCGGGCGCGCCGCTCGCGCTGTTGGTACGGCCGAAGGCGGCGGGCAGCAGGCCCTCGCGGCCCATGGCGAAGGCGTAGCGGGCGACGACGTTGTGGAAGCTGAGCATGGCCGCGAACATGCCGGTCACGAACAGGACGTGCAGGACGTCGGTGAACGTGCCGCCGAGGCGGGACTCGGTGAGGCCGAACAGCAGTCCGGCACTCTGCTTCTGGGACTCGCCGACGATCGCCGAGGGGCCGGTGGCGACGGTGAGGGCCCAGCTGCTGAGCGCGAAGAAGACGGCGACGCCGCCGACGGCGAGGAACATCACGCGCGGCACCAGGATGTGCGGGCGGCTGGTCTCCTCGGCGTACACCGGCGCCTGCTCGAAGCCGAGGAAGGCGGCGATGCAGAAGCACAGGGCGGTGCCGACGCCGGCGCCGCTGAGGGTGTCCGGGTTGAAGGCGTGCAGGGACAGGCCTTGGGCGGCCGGGTCGGCGACGGCGGCGATGTCGAAGATGACGACGAGGGCGACCTCGACGATCAGCAGGACGCCGAGCACGCGCGCGTTGACGTCGATCTTCAGCCAGCCGAGCGCGCCGACGACCAGCGCGGCCGTCAGCGCGGGTATCCACCAGGCCACCGACAGGTCGGCGTAGGTGGCGAGCAGTCCGGAGACCTCGAAGCCGAAGATGCCGTAGATGCCGACCTGGAGGGCGTTGTAGGCGACCAGGGCGACGAGGGCCGCGCTCGCGCCGGCCGTGCCGCCGAGGCCGCGGGAGATGTAGGCGTAGAAGGCGCCCGCGTTGTGGACGTGCCGGCTCATCTCGGCGTAGCCGACGCTGAACAGGACGAGGACGACCCCGAGGACGACGAACAGGAGGGGCTGGCCGACGATCCCCATCACCGCGAATGTAGTGGGCATGACACCCGCGACGACCATGAGGGGCGCGGTCGCCGCGAGGACGGAGAGCAGCAGGCCCCCGGTGCCGAGCCGGCCGGCCCGCAGCGCGCGCTCCTGTCCCTTGAACGTACTGATGCCTGGTCTGCTCTTGCTGGAACTCTCGGTGGCCATGGGGACCGTCCTTCTGGGGTTCGGGGGTGTCACACCGTGCCGAGCGCGTGGTCGCGGGCGGCACGGAAGGCGGAATACGGCTCGCGGTCCGGGTAGGACCAGGGGGCCGGGGTGGGGCGTTCGCCGATGCGGTGGAAGAGGGCGGCGGCCTCGGCGCCGCGGCCCTCGCAGACCTTCGCGTGGGCGAGGAAGTTGAGGTCGACCAGCCGGCGCGGGTGGCCCTCGTGCTCCCACTCCAGCCACCAGTCGAAGGCCGCCTTCATCACCTGCCGGGCCCGGCGTCCGGTCCAGTGGCCGGAGGCGGCGGGGTCGTGCGGTTCGTGCCCAGCGGCGGCCAGGGCTCGGTAGCGCTCGGCGTGCGCGATGACCGGCAGGATCGCGAGCGGTGAGTCGGCGGGGGCCTGCTCGGCGGCCCAGTTGGCGAAGTCGTAGACCTCGTGCAGCGGGTCGGGGCCCGTGTCGGCCCGGTGCTCGGCGAGCCGGGCGACCATCAGGTGGTGGGCGTGGTGGTGGTCCGCGTGCCGCTGCCGGACCTCCCCGAAGACGGCGGCGACCTCGTCCGCCGTTCCGTGGTCGCGCTCCAGCAGGAGCAGGCCGAGCCAGGGTGTGGGGTCGGCGGGCGCGAGGCGGGCCGCGGTACGGCAGGCCTCGCGGGCCGCGGCGGGCTTCCCCTTGCCCCGCCGGACGAGCTGGACCAGGGCGAGGGCGAGCAGCACGGCCGCGTCGGCGGAGTCGGGCTCGGCCACCAGCCACTCCCTGGCCCAGGCGTCGCTGTACGGCTCGGCCGCGAGCACCGTGACACGGTGGCCGCGCCGGTCCCACTCATCACCCGTCCGGGTGAGCAGCGCCCTGACCGCCTGCCACCTGCCCTGCGCCAACGCGGAGCGCGCGTCGCTGAGTTCGGCGTCGTCGAGGGCCGCGTCGAAGGCATGGGACGCGCGTCTGCGACTGCGGCCGAAGGGGGGTGGGGGCGGGGACACCGTGTGGG